>NZ_JAVDUV010000001.1:2222543-2540049 GCF_031456545.1 Agromyces sp. 3263 | reverse complement strand
CCGAGCCGGCGGGCTGGGCGGGCTGGTCGTTGTGCAGCGCCTCGGCGGTCGTGGACGGCGCGGACGCGGCATCCGTCGAGGCGGCGTCGCCCGACGTGGTGGCACTGCCGGTCGCAGCCGCCGGCTCGGCGGCCGGGTCACCCGGGGCGGGCGCCGGGGCGGCATCGGGAGCGGGAGCCGGGGCGGCCTCGGGCGCCGGGGCGGGCTCAGGTGCCGGCGCGGGCTCGGGCTCGGGCTCGGGCGCCGGGGCCGGGTACATCCGGTCGTCGCTGTTCCAGCGCTGCTCGCCGGGCGAGAGCACGCGGCTCATCAGGTCGCCGCCGCCCTCGAGGTCGCCGAAGCCGGCGATGTGGCCGTACTCGTGGGCGAGCACGGTCGCCAGGTCCATCGCGCCGCCGTACGCCGACCAGCCCCAGCCGGCCGCGTCGGGGTCGACCGCGATGCTGTCGCCGTAGGTCACGGCGAGCGTGGCACCGGGCAGGTCCTCGAGGTACAGCCCCGCCCAGCTGACGTCCCAGCCGGGCCACTGCGCGGCGGCGGATCCGGCGGTGGCCCAGAGGTCGCCGTCGGAGATGACGCCGGTTCCCGGGGCCGGGCCCACGTCGGGGGCGTCCTGGTGCTCGCCGCGCTGGAGCAGCTCGAACAGCTGCTCGGACGTGAGCGTCACGGGCACCGAGCGTTCGTGGGCGGCGCTCGTCGGAGATGCGAGCGCCGCGGCCGGGCTCGTGCCCGGCATGCTCATCACGAACGCCGTGAGGAACGCGACGACGGCGGCGACAGCCGTCCGTGTCGTGCGTCCCAGCGCGTTCGATGCCATGCGTCCGTTCCCCGTGGTTCGGTCGTACGTCAGTGGAGGCGGGCAGGCGCACGCGCCTGCCGAACCTGTCGCCGCGGATGCGGTGACCTGCGTGCAGTACGTCGAACTTCCTCCGGGGATGCGCTGGAACAGCCATCGTTCCTGCGCCGGGTTGAGAAGGCTCAGTCGAGGACAGTACGCCCGGCCCGACGCCAGCGTCAATGACCGCCACGCCGTTCCGGTCCGCGGAACGCGCCCCAATTCGGGGGCCACCTGCGGGCACCGGCCGACCGATGCGCACGCGGACATCGACACATGCCGCGACCTGCATGTCAGCCGTTCCGGGCCCATGAGTCGGTAGGTTCCGGGCCCATGAGTCGGTAGACTGACCGCTTACCCGATGGTCGCCCTCACACCCGAACGAGGAACACCGTGCTCACCAGACGAGGAAGTCTGTACGTCATCCATGCCGGCGTCGCCGTGCGGTATGACGACGGCGAAATCACGCTCACCCACGCCGATCGTTCGATCGTCACCTCCGACCCCGACTTCGTCGAGGGCGTCCTGACGGCGGCGGTCCGGCAGGGGATCCGCGTCGCGACGAAGCGCCCTGTCGCGAGCAGGAATCCCGCATCCGGTGACGCCGCCGGTCGGCCGTCGGTGCCAGCCGACGAGCGCCCCGAAGGCAATGTGCAGCCTCACGGCGGATCCGCCTGGCACTGAGCCCCGCTCCGCGCGCGGCCCGAGCCGACCTCACCCGGCAGAAGTGCGGGCTCGACGGTTTCAGGGCTGGAGCGCGACGGTACGGAAGCCGGCGTTGCTCATCGACGCATCCGGAGCAGTGGAGGAGCGCGCCGAGTTGCGGAACCGGTTGCAGTAGCTCGGGTGGCAGAGGTACGAGCCGCCGCGCAGCACTCGGCGGGTGCCCGTCGATGGGCCGTGCGGGTCCGTGTCGGAGGCGTCGGAATATGCGTCGCGGTGGAACCAGTCGCTGCACCACTCCCAGACGTTGCCGACCATCTGCCACAGCCCCCACCCATTCGGTTGGTACGACTCCACGGGAGCGGTGGTCGCCCACCCGTCGGCGGCCGTGTTCGTGGCCGGGAACCGGCCCTGCCAGATGTTCGCCCGCCAGCCTGGAGCATCGACCGGCTCGTCGCCCCAGGGGTAGGTCGCGCCGTCGATGCCCGCCCGGGCGGCGTACTCCCACTCGGCTTCGGTCGGGAGTCTGCGGCCCGCCCACCTGCAGTAGGCCCACGCGTCGTTCCAGCTGACGTGCACCACGGGGTGATCCTCGCGGCCGGCGGTGGTGGACAGCGGGCCGTCGGGGTGCGCCCAGTCCGCGCCGCGCACCGCGACCCACCAGGGGATGCCTCCGGCCGGGCCGACGACGTCGGCGCGGTTCGCCGCGACCTGGAGGTGGAAGACCGCAGATGACCCGAATCGCTCCGCATCCGTGACGTAGCCGGTCGCGCCGATGAACACGGCGAAGTCGCGGCTGCGCACGGTCGTCGCGTCGATCGAGAAGGCGCTGAGCCCGACCCGATGCAGTGGGAGCTCGCCATCGCCGTCGTTCCGGTCGCCGCGCGCGTCGCCCATCACGAAGGCGCCGGCCGGGATCGGCCGCTGCTCGACCGCATGCCGGCTGCGGGGCGAACCTGCGAACGAGGCGACGGGCACCATGCTGGGCGCCGCCACCAGGCTCGGAGTGGTCGCCGTGGTCGACGCGCAGGCGCATCCGCAGTTCGACTGCGCGTTCCGCGGTGCCGGCATCATCGCCCCTCTCAGTGGCCCGCCTCCATGAGGCAGCCGGTCGGTTTCGGATGCTCCGCCATATCGCCACCTCGGCGGTCACGGTCTTGACAGCCGACGTGGACTCGATACTATTTGACGAATCTATTAGAGGACAAGTCATCTAGTGGATCCCCGCCCACACCGCGCTCCACCGAGTCCGCAGCGCAACCCATTCAAAGGAGAATGACGTGCAACCTCGCACTTCCCGACCGCTTCGGCGGATCGCCACCGGGGCCCTCGCGCTCGCGCTGGCCGGCACCGCCTTCACCGCCTGCTCCGCGGGAGGCGAGCCCGATGCTGAACAGTCCGCAGGCGCGACGCTGACGATCGCCTCCATATTCGACAACAACTCGTTCGACCGCGGCGCGCTCGAGATCGGGAACCGCGTCCACTACTGGATGCCCGTCTACGACACGCTCCTCGTGCTCGATCCCGACGCGCAACTGCAACCGAACCTCGCGACCGAGTGGTCGTACAACGACGACAACACCGTGCTCAGCCTCACCCTCCGCGACGGCGTGGAGTTCACCGACGGAACGCCGTTCGATGGCGAGGCGGTGAAGGCCAACCTCGAGTACCTGAAGGCGGGCACCGGCCAGAACGCGTACATGGCTGCGTCCATCGACGAGGTCGAGGTGGTCGGCGCCACCGAGGTGAACCTCAGGCTCACCGCCCCCGACCCGGGGCTGTTGAACTACCTGGCCGTGGTGGGCGGTGCGATGGCCAGCCCGACGACCCTCGGCGCGGGCGACGAGGCGACCACGGCGATCGGAAGCGGACCGTACGTCCTCGAGAAGGCCACGCCCGGCAGCGAGTACGTGTACGAGCGCAACGAGGACTACTGGAACAGCGAGGCATTCCCCTACGACGAGATCGTCGTCAAGCCGATCTCCGACTCGACGGCCCGGCTGAACGCGCTCAAGTCCGGCCAGGCCGATGTGGCGCTCGTGGACCCGCCGCAGGTGTCCGAGGCCGAGGGCAGTGGGCTGACCGTCGAACGGTACCCCACCGACTGGCAGGGTCTGTTCCTGAACGACCGCGCGGGGGCGACCGTTCCGGCGCTCGCCGACGTGCGGGTGCGTCAGGCCATCAACCTCGCGATCGACACGAGATCCATCCTCGAGAACCTCGCCCGCGGCGAGGGGGAGCTCACGTCGCAGACGTTCAACACGAGCAGCGACGCGTTCGTCGCCGACCTGGACGACGCGTATCCGTACGACCTGAAGCGGGCCAAGGCCCTGATGGCCGACGCCGGCTTCGAGGACGGCTTCGCGGTGACGATGCCCGACCTCTCGTCGTTCCCGCAGATCACGCCGATCCTCAAGCAGCAGCTCGGCCAGATCGGCATCGACGTGACGTTCGAGAAGATCGCGGCGGATGCCACGATCCCGGAACTCCTCTCGGGCAAGTACCCGATGTTCTGGTTCTCGCTGGGAAGCCAGTCGCCGTGGCAGGACTTCCGCAAGTTCGGCACCGCCGGCTCGCCCTGGAACACTTCGCATGTCGACGACCCGACGATGACCGCCCTGCTGGAAGCGGCGCAGTTCTCGACCGGCGACGAGCAGGTGGCGGCGTTCCAGGCCGCCAACGAGTATCTCGTCGACCAGGCGTGGATGGCTCCGTGGTTCCGCGCCAACACGCTGCTGGCCACGTCGACCGACGTGCGGGCGACGCCGCAGGCGTGGAACGTCGTTCCCTGGATCCGGAACTTCGCACCCGCACAGTGATCGACCCGGAGGGCGGCCGGCGTGGCCGCCCCTCCGGCATGAATGGAGCATCCGCATGACGTTGTTCATCCTGCGCCGGGCCATGGCCGGTGTCGTCCTGGTCTTCGTGATCTCGACCGTCTCGTTCCTCCTCATCTCCTCGACCGCGGCCGATGCGGCACGCAACATGCTCGGCGAGAGCGCGACCGAGGCCGAGCTCGCCGCGAAGGCCGCGGAACTGGGATTGGACCGGCCCCTGATCGAGCAGTACCTCGACTGGCTCGCCGACGCCCTGCAGGGCGACTTCGGCGTCTCGTGGTTCACGAGCGAACCGGTCACCGACATGGTGTCGAACCGGCTTCCCGTCACGCTGTCGATGGTGATCCTCGCGGTGCTCGCCACTGCCGTGATCAGCCTCGTCCTCGGCGTGACCGCCGCGGTCCGCGGCGGGGCCGTGGACAAGGTGCTCCAGTTCGTCTCCGTGATCGGATTCTCGCTCCCGAACTTCTGGGTCGCGCTCATGCTGGTGCTGGTCTTCGCCGTGAACCTCTCGGTGTTCCCTGCGACCGGGTACGTGCCGTTCGGCGACGATCCGGGTGCGTGGGCGCTGAGCCTGGTCCTGCCGGTGACGGCGCTGGTGGTCGGTGGCATCGCGTCCGCGGCCCAGCAGATCCGCGGCGCCTTCCTCGACGTCCTCGAGCACGACTACGTGCGCACGCTCGAGGCGCGTGGCGTGCGACGCAGCTCGCTGCTCCTGCGACACGTGCTGCGCAACGCTGCGCCGCCCGCGCTCACGGTGCTGTCGCTGCAGTTCATCGGGCTCCTCGGCGGGGCGGTCGTGATCGAGCGCATCTTCGCTGTTCCCGGGCTCGGCACCCTGACTGTCAACTCCTCCATCCAAGGCGATGTCCCCGCGATCATGGGCATTGTCGTGGTGCTCGTCATCCTCGTCGTGGTGGTCAATCTCGTGATCGACCTCGCGAGCGCGTGGATCAGCCCGAAAGCGAGACTGCAATGACCGGCGCACCCTCCACCGTGGCGATCGCCGCGGCCGCCCGACCGCGGACGTCCGTCACCCGGGTCGTCCTCGGGAATCCGCTGGGACGCACCGCCCTCATCGTGCTCGCATTCGTGGTGCTGCTCAGCATCGTCGGCCCGTTCCTCATGGCGAACTCGCCGACCGCGGTGCGGTTGGACATGATCCTGGCGCCCCCCGGCAGCGACTACCTGCTCGGGGGCGACAGCGTCGGCCGCGACATCCTCAGCCGACTCGTGTCGGGCGGGCGGAACACGCTCATCGGCGCCCTCATCGCCGTCTCGATCGCGCTGGTCCTCGGCACATCGACCGGTCTCGTCGCCGGCTACTTCGGGAAGTCCTTCGACAGCGCCTCCAGCTGGGTGTCGAACGCCATCATGGCGCTCCCGGCCATGATCGTGCTGCTCGCCCTGTTCCAGACGCTCGGCGGGTCGGTCTCCGCGAGCATGGCCGTGTTCGGCGTGATGCTGGCACCCGGCTACTTCCGTCTCACGCGCAACCAGGTCATCGCGGTCAGGCACGAGCTGTACGTCGATGCGGCGCGGGTCTCGGGCCTGAGCGATGCGCGCATCATCGCACGGCACATCCTGCGCGTCGTCCGGTCCCCCATCATCATCGACACGTCGATCGTCGCCGGCATCGCGATCATGATCCAATCCGGACTCGAGTTCCTCGGCCTCGGGGACCAGAACACCCCGACATGGGGCGGCATGCTGCAGGACGCCTTCTCGAACATCTACGTCGCGCCGCTGACCGTGGTCTGGCCCGGCCTGATGATCTCCCTCACCGTCGCCGCGCTCGTGCTCTTCGCGAACGCCGTCCGCGACGCGCTCCAGGGCGGCCGGACGGACGGGGCGCCGAGCTCGTCGAAGACCCCGACGCCACTCCGGGCGGCGGTCGACGGCGACCCCGCCGTGCTGCTGTCGGTGCGCGGACTCAGCGTCGCGTACGGATCAGCCGAAGAACCGACCGTCGTCGTCGAGGACGTGGGATTCGACATCCGGGACGGCGAGATCGTCGGCGTCGTGGGTGAATCCGGCTCGGGCAAGACGCAGACGGCGTTCTCCATCCTCGGGCTGCTCCCGCGAGGCGGGCGCGTCGTCGCCGGGTCCATCCTGTTCGAGGGAACCCAGCTCGCCGGGGCGGATCGCTCCGCCTTCCGGGGGCTGCGGGGCACGGGCATCGCCTATGTGCCGCAGGAGCCCATGAGCAATCTCGACCCGGCGTTCCGGATCGGCTTCCAGCTCGTCGAGCCGATGGTGGCCGTGCTCGGCATCTCGAACCGGGAGGCCGAACGGCGGGCACTGGCCCTGCTCGCACGGGTCGGGATCGCCGACCCGAAACGCACATTCGCCGCCTACCCGCATGAGATCTCGGGTGGGATGGCGCAGCGCGTGCTGATCGCCGGCGCGGTGTCGTGCAATCCGAGACTGCTCATCGCCGACGAGCCGACGACCGCCCTCGACGTCACCGTCCAGGCCGACGTGCTCGACCTCCTGCGCGACCTGCAGCAGGAGTCCGGGATGGGCGTCATGCTCGTCACCCACAACCTCGGGGTCGTCGCCGACCTGTGCGACCGGGTGGTGGTCATGCGCCGCGGCTGCGTCGTCGAACAGGGCCCGGTGCACGACATCTTCCGGCAACCGCGACACCCCTACACGCGCATGCTCCTCGAATCGACCCTCGACGGCGTCGAGGCACGGGGCGAGCTCGTGTCCGACGCGAAGGAGAACTGACCATGGGCACCGCCACGACGGGAGCACGCCTGCTCGACGCCCGCGATCTCGTCGTCGAGTTCCCGGTGAAGGGCTGGCGCAAACCCCCGTTCCGCGCGCTCAACGGGGTGTCCATCGACATCCGCCCGGGCGAGACGCTCGGCTTGGTGGGCGAATCGGGCTCGGGCAAGACCACGCTCGGCCGGGCCATCCTCGGGCTCGTGCCGATCGCGAGCGGCGGCATCGAGTTCGCCGGACGCGACATCTCGCATCTCGGCGCCAGGCAGCGCCGGGCGCTCTCGACGGACATCCAGGTGGTGTTCCAGGATCCGTACAGCTCGCTCAACCCCGCCATGACGATCGGCGAGATACTCGGTGAACCGCTCTCGGTCCAGCCGCAGGGCAGGGCGGAGGCCGAGCGCCGCGTGCAGCAACTGCTCGACGCCGTCGACCTCCCCGCGGATGCCGAGCACCGGTATCCGCGCGAGTTCTCCGGCGGGCAGCGGCAGCGGGTCGCCATCGCCCGCGCCCTGGCCCTGGATCCGAAGCTCATCGTGTGCGACGAGCCGGTCTCCGCCCTCGACCTGTCGACCCAGTCCCGAGTGCTCGACCTGCTCATCGAGATCCAGGAGCGCACCGGGGTGTCCTACCTGTTCATCTCGCACGACCTGTCGGTGGTGCGCGCGATCAGCCACCGGGTCGCCGTGATGTACCGCGGGGACATCGTGGAGATCGGCGACGGCGACACGATCACCTCGAATCCGCATCACGCCTACTCGAAGCGGCTCCTGATGGCCGCCCCGATCGCCGACCCGATCATGCAACGCGACCGCCGAGCAGCGCGGCGACGGTTCCTCGACTCGCAGATGCTCATCACCCAGCAGCAGGAGGCCATGTAGTGCGTGCCATCGTCGTGATGTTCGACAGCTTGAACCGCCGTCTGCTGCCCGGGTACGGAGGCGCCGACGTCGACGCACCGAACTTCGAGCGCCTTGCGGCGCGAACCGCGGTGTTCGACCAGTGCTACGCGGGCAGCATGCCCTGCATGCCGGCACGGCGGGAACTGCACACCGGCCGGCACAACTTCCTCCACCGTTCGTGGGGGCCGTTGGAGCCGTTCGACGATTCGGTGCCCGAGATGCTCAAGCAGGCCGGGATCTACACGCACCTCGTGACGGATCACGCGCACTACTGGGAGGACGGCGCGGGCACGTACCATAACCGCTTCAACACCTACGAGTTCTTCCGCGGGCAGGAGGGCGACCTGTGGAAGGGCCACGTCGCCGACCCGGAGCCACCCGCCAACCTCAACCCCGAGCACTTCCTCGCCAGGCAGGACTGGATCAACCGGCTGTACCTGACCGATGAGGCGAAGCATCCGCAGACCATGACGTTCGACGCCGGCCTGCAGTTCATCTCGACGAACCTCGACGAGGACGGCTGGCTGCTGCACCTCGAGACATTCGATCCGCACGAACCGTTCTTCAGCTACGACCGGTACCGGCAGCAGTACGGACTCGGCGACGAGGAGATCGTCTTCGATTGGCCGTCGTACCGTCGGGTCACCGAGACCGACGATGAGATCGAGATCGCCCGACGCTCGTACTTCGCGCTGGTCTCGATGTGCGACCGCTCGCTCGGTCGCGTGCTCGACGTCATGGATGAGCACGACCTGTGGCGGGACACGATGCTCATCGTCTGCACCGATCATGGCTTCCTCCTCGGTGAGCACGGCTGGTGGGGCAAATCGGTGATGCCGTGGTACGACGAGTCCATCCACACGCCGCTGTACATCTGGGACCCGAGGACCGGCGTGCACGGCGAGCGGCGCGAGAGCCTCGTGCAGACGGTCGACATCGGCCCGACCCTGCTCGACTACTTCTCGATCGGCCTCACGCCCGACATGCAGGGCCATCCGCTCGGCGAGGTCGTCCGCTCCGATACGCCGGTGCGCGAGGGAGCACTGTTCGGCGCGCACGGCGGTCACGTCAACGTCACCGACGGACGGTACGTGTACATGCGCGCCTGCGCCGATCCATCGAACTCGCCGCTCTTCGAGTACACGCTGATGCCCACGCACATGCGCAGCCGATTCGCCGTGGAGGAACTGCGCGAGGCGGAGTTCGTCCCGGGCTTCGACTTCACCAAGGGCGTGCCACTGCTCAAGGTGCCCGCGTGGACCCTCGGCAACCCCTGGGAGTACGGCACGCTGCTCTTCGACCTGCAGACGGATCCGGATCAGGACCATCCGTTGCGCGACGACGAGCTCGAGCTGCGGATGGCGTCGCTGCTGGTCGACCTCATGCGCGCGAACGATGCGCCGGCCGAGCAGTTCGTGCGCCTCGGGTTGCCCGCCGAGGGCGACGTCACGCGGAAGCACCTTCAGGTCGACCGGCACTGGGAACAGGCCGAGCGATCGCGCAGCACCGCTGCACGGCGGACCCAGTTCCCCGATGACTCCGTGCTGCGCACGACGCCCCTCCGGGACCTGCTCGCCGACGACCGCGCCCGCGCCGTGCTGGACCGGATCGTCCCGGAGCTCGGTTCGCCGTTCGTGTCGGACTTCGCGGGAGCGGACCCGGTCGTCCTGGCCGCCGCGGCCGTGCCCGGCATCAGCGGGGATCAGCTGGCGGAACTGGCATCCGAGCTGGACGACGGGGCCGGGCTGCTCGATGCGTGATCGCCGTAGCGCGACCACCGTGCCCGCATCCCGTCGAGCCACTCCAGCCACGCGTCAGTCGCGTCTCGGCCCTGCTGGTCGAGCTCGTCGATGAGCTCGGCGAGCAGGTCGGTGTCGTAGTCGATCAGGCCGCTGCCCGCCTCCTCGGCGAGGGAGCGTTCGCGGAATCGGCGCACCTGATCGCGGCGGAACGCGATCTCGCGGTCGATGATGTCGACGATGGTCTCGGGCCGGATCGGACCGAGCAATGCCAGTCGCGCCGTGAAGTCGACCTCCTGCCACCGTGCGGGCGGCTCGTACGGCCTCGCGGCGAGCTCCCGAAGGTAGTCCGCCCCCGCGGTCGTAATGGCGTACACCTTCGCCTCGGGGCCGCTCTTGCGCATGGTCTCGTGCATGATGAGACCCCGCTTCTCGAGACGGCGAAGCGTGCGGTAGATCTGCGACGGATCCGCGTTCGCACGCAAGAAGATGCCCTCGACGTCGAGCCACTTCTTCAGCTCGTACCCACTCCGGGCGCGGCGCGAGAGCAGTGCGAGAAGGACGTCGTCGAAGTTCATGGTGCATCGAGTCTAGGAGCGGCGTCCGACGAGCTGGAGAAGGAGCGTCGGAACTGGGGACGCGGGGACGCTCGGTGCGCAGGCCACACACCGAGAAACCCCCCAACTTCCGCGGAATCTGCGGGAGTTGAAGGGTTTCACTGGCGGTACCGGTGGGATTTGAACCCACGGTGCGCTTTCACGCACACAACTTTTCGAGAGTTGCACCTTCGGCCGCTCGGACACGGTACCGAGGACGATCTTAGACGACATCGCGGCGACGACCAAAACGAGCGGATGCCGCGCCCACGCGTTCAGCAACCGTCCAGCGTGCTCCCATACCGTCGGCGAGGTGGTGACGTCCGACCGAGTCCTGCGCACGACCGCCGTGGCGGCCGCGATCGGGGCTGCCGGAGCGGCGGCCCTCGGATGGCGCCGCTTCCGCGCCCGTCTCACCGCGAACTCGCTCGTGCTGAACGAGACGCTCCCCGTGCACTCGAAGTGGTGGCGCGACCGCGCGAAGGTGCGGGGCGAGCTGCTCTACGTCGCCATCGGCGACAGCGCCGCGCAGGGCATCGGCGCGTCGAGCCCCGACCGCAGCTACGTGGGCGTGCTCGCGGAGGAGATCGGCGCCATCACCGGGCGCTCGGTGCGCGTGGTGAACCTCAGCGTCTCGGGTGCCACCGTGGAGCTGGCGGTCCGCGACCAGCTCCCCCGCTTCCTGAAGCTCCGGCCCGACGTCGTGACCGTCGCGATCGGGGCCAACGACATCGCGCAGTGGGATCCCGCAGCGTTCGAACGCGGCATCCGCACCATCTTCGCGGCCCTGCCCCCGCACGCGCTCGTCGCGAACCTGCCGTTCTTCTACTTCCCGCGCAACGAGCGCAAGGTCGCCGTGGCCAACCGCATCCTTCGCGCCGTGGCCGCCGAGCACGGGCTCACCGTCGTGCCGCTGCACACCGAGACGCGCCACCAGGGCATCCCGGGCATGCTCACCCAGTTCGCGATCGACATGTTCCACCCCAACGACCACGGCTATCGGGTGTGGGCCGACGCGTTCGCGCCATCGCTCGCGGCGCAGCTCGTCGAGCGGTTCCCGACACCCGAGACGGCGGCTCCGGATGTCGCGCCCGCCGTTGTCGGAGGCGACGCCTAGGCTCGGGGCATGGCCAAGCCCACCTCCGCGTTCCGATGCACCGAATGCGGGTGGAGCACCGTGAAGTGGGTCGGGCGTTGCGCCGAGTGCCAGCAGTGGGGCACCGTCGTCGACGCGGCCGAGCAGACCGGCATCCTGCGGTCCCTGCAGGCCGTGGTGCCCACGGCCGCGCGAGCTGCGCGCCCCATCAGCGAGGTCGACGTGGAAGACTCGGCGGCGCATCGCCCCAGCGGCATCGGTGAGTTCGACCGCGTGCTCGGTGGCGGCATCGTGGCCGGGGCAGCCATCCTGCTCTCCGGCGAGCCGGGCGTCGGCAAGTCCACGCTGCTCCTCGAGGTCGCCGCGCGCGTCGCCGCCACCGGGCGCCGCGTGCTCTACGTCAGCGCCGAGGAGTCCACGGCCCAGGTGCGCCTCCGCGCGGGCCGCACGGGCGCGCTGCACGACGAGCTCTACCTCGCCGCCGAGACCGACCTCGCCACGATCCTCGGCCAGGTCGACCAGGTCTCCCCCGAGCTGCTCATCGTCGACTCGGTGCAGACCGTCTCGAGCTCGCTGTCCGACGGGCTGCCGGGCCAGCCGAGCCAGGTGCGCGAGGTCGCCTCCACACTCATCCGTGTTGCGAAGGAGCGGCAACTGCCGGTGCTCCTCGTCGGGCACGTCACCAAAGACGGGTCGATCGCGGGCCCCCGGCTGCTCGAGCACCTCGTCGACGTCGTCTGCCAGTTCGAGGGTGACCGGCAGACGGCGCTGCGCTTCGTGCGAGCGCTGAAGAACCGCTTCGGCCCCACCGATGAGGTCGGCTGCTTCGAGATGACGGGCGACGGCATCGCCGAGGTGCCCGATCCCTCCGGGCTCTTCCTCAGCCGCTCGCGCAACGCCGTGAGCGGCACGTGCGTCACCGTCGCCCTCGAGGGCCGGCGGGCACTGCCCGTCGAGGTGCAGGCACTGGTCGTCTCGACGAAGGCGCCGCAGCCGCGTCGGGTGGTCAACGGCGTCGACCCGTCGCGCGTCGCGATGATCATCGCCGTGCTCGAGCGCCGCGCGGGCCTCCGTCAGCTCGGCGAGCACGACGTCTACGTCTCCACGGTCGGCGGCGTGCGCCTGGCCGAGCCCGGTGCCGACCTCGCCATCGCGGTGGCCATCGCGTCGGCCATGCGCGACCGCGCCGTCCCGCACGAACTGGCGGCGTTCGGCGAGATCAGCCTGGCGGGCGAGGTGCGCCCCGTCACCTCGGCGAAGCAGCGCGGCAGCGAAGCACGCCGGCTCGGCTACTCCACCATCCTCGACGTCGAGGCCGGCAGCGTGCGCGCGGCCGTCGAGCAGGCGATGATGGCGTCGGCTTCCAGTCGCGAGCGCGAGCTCGACGCCGCATTCTGACGGCCCGGCAGCGCCCGCTACGCCTCGAGCGCGCGGAGCAGCTCCCCCGGAGGCGCCTGCATCGGATGCGGTCCCGCGATGTCGAGGAACACCGTGGTGATCGTCGACTCGTACCGGGTGAGGAAGCTGCGCAGCCAGGCCGGGCTCTGCAGTCCCACGGCCGGGGGCAGGTTGGCGGGCTTGTTCGCGGCATCGCTGAACAGCAGCAACGCCACGTCCCCGGTGCTCGGGTCGCGGTACGTCCACACCTCCCCACCGTCGAGGGGCGTGTCGCGCGGGCCGGGCTTGACCAGTGGCACCACCGTGTTGCCATGGCGCAGCGCGAGGGCCACCGCGGCGATGTCCTGCCGCTCGAGCGCCTCGGCGAGCGCCTGCGACCGGAACTCGACGGGCGCGCTGGGCTTGCCTGACTTCTTGCGCTGGGCCATGCCACCAGCGTACCGAGCGGATGCCGCGACGAGGGCGGCTCGCAGCCGGCATCGTGGGGTCGACGGGGCCGCCTTCGTCTTCGTCGACGCGCCTCGGACCCTCACGATTCCGGCTGCGAGCACAGCCTAGGTCGGTTCCCGCGCCATAGGCGGTGAGTCCGCTGTGAACACCGGGATCATGTGGCGACCGCCTCCTCGACGATCGGTGTCGCGGGCTCGTGGTGGGCCACGGCCGACGGTTCGGGGAGCAACCTGAGGCCGCCCATGGAGTTCGCCGACACGGCGAGCTCTTCGATCCACTCGCGGTTGAGCGTGGGGTGCCTGTTGCCGGAGTACACGAACTGCACGGCGGTCTGCGGGCAGACCCAGACGCTCAGCGTCCGCTGATCATCGCGAAGCGTGAGTGCGAAGCTCTCCTGCCTGCGGAGCTTGTTGATGATCACCACCTGCAGGTGCGCCAAGGTGCGATCATCCATCTCGACCGTGGCATCGCGGTCGTACACGAAGCGTCCCATGCTGCATCCCACCTTCGAGAACGAAGCAACCGACATGGCACGGGCGACGCCGAGGCGACAGCATGCATCACGATCACTCAGCGGGGTCCGGGCCAAGCAACTCGTGCGAATTCTACTCCGGTGAGAACCACGCGTCGAGGCCGAGGGCGGCGTGCAAGCGGGCACGTCACAGCCCCCGGATCGCCTTCACCCACCGACGATCGCCGGTGGGTGAAGGCTGTCCAAGCGCAATGAGCCCAGTCACTCGAACTGCCGCTCACACTACAAGGGCTCGAGACGTTCCAGTGTCGGCGTTTCGGGGGACACGCCACCGTCGGCGGCTCAGTAGAGCTGGAACTGCTTCGATGCCTCCGACGCGATGCCGTCGACGGTGACCTCGAGGTGATACGACGCCCCGCCGGCGGGCACGGCTTCACGCGGCCCCTCGCACGTCTCGGCGCTGGACCGGGTGCGGTCCCAGACGATCGGCACGCTCGACGAGATCGGCGTGCCCGGCGTCAGCGACACCTCGGCGTCGATCGGGTCCACCTGACAGTCGGTGGACTGCCAGTAGAGCTCCTCGCCGCTCTTGATCGTGAACACCTGGGCGTTCGTCCCGGCGTTCAGCACGCACACGTTCTTGCCCGTGTTGGTGATCGTCACGGAGAGCTGCGGCTGCTCGCCCGCCTCGTACACCGTCTTGTCGGTGACGGCTTCGACCACCACGTTCTTCGCGGTGCAGGGGTCGCCGTCGACCTCGGTCGCCTCGGTGGGGATCACGGTCGGCGGCGCGGTCGGCTCGCCGGTGGCGTCGGGGGTGGCCGTCGGCGCGGCGCCGGCCGCGTTATCCGGCTCATCGCCCTGGCTCGAACCCGGCCGCACGATCACCAGCACGATCGCGATGATCACGGCGACGAGTCCGAGGAGCACCAGGAGCCGACGACGTCGGTACACCTGCGGCGACTGCCGCCGTGCCGGTGCGGGATTCGTCGACATGCCCTCAGGGTACGACCGGGAGGCCATTCGTCCGGGCAGTCGCCCGGCGCGCCGGATGCCCGGTCAGAGCCGTTTCAGCATGCGCGTGTTGCCCAGCGTGTTCTGCTTCACCCGGGCGAGGTCGAGGAACTCGGCGACGCCCTCGTCGTGCGAGCGCACGAGCTCGGCGTACACCGCGGGGTCGACGGTCTCGTCGCCCATGTCCTCGAATCCGTGGCGCCCGAAGAACCCCACCTCGAAGGTGAGGCAGAACAGCCGGCTGAGGCCCAGCTCGCGCGCCTCCGACTCGAGCGTCTCGAGCAGGGCGTGGCCGACGCCTCGCCCGAGCCACGCGTCGTCGACCGCGAGGGTGCGCACCTCGCCGAGGTCCTCCCACATGACGTGCAGCGCGCCCGCCCCGATGACCTCGCCGTCGGCGGCCTCGGCGACCCGGAACTCCTGCACCGAGCCGTACAGGTCGACCCGCTCCTTGCCGAGCAGGATGCGTCGGGACACGAGCGGCTCCACGAGTGCGATGATCTTCGGCACGTCGCTCGTGCGCGCGCGGCGCACCGTGAAGTCGGTCATCACGTCATGCTATCCGCGCCCGGCAGGCGCGCGGCGCGGAGGCCGCCACGAACCGACACCCTCCGGGCGAGCGGCAGCCGCCACGCCAGCGGACACCGCGGCCGAAACGGCGAAGAGCGGATGCCGCGTGGCATCCGCTCTTCGAACCGTGCGTGGTCGGCTACTCGGCCGCCGCCGCGAGGTCGGGGCTCACGGGCCCCGTGCCGATCGCGGCGCCGGTGTTCACTCCCACGCCGACGGGCAGGGCCCGCTGCGACGTGGTGAACACGAACTCTCCGTCGCGGAAGTCGACGTGCACGTGGTCGCCCGAGTTGAGCTCGCCGTGCAGGATCTTCTCCGACAGGCGGTCCTCCACCTCGCGCTGCACCGCTCGGCGCAACGGCCGGGCGCCGAGGGCGGGGTCGAAGCCGACCTCGATCAGCCGCTCCTTGGCGGGCACCGTCAGCTCGACGGTCATGTCGCGGTCGAGCAGGCGCTCGCTGAGGCGCTTGAGGAACAGGTCGACGATCTGGAGCAGCTCGGGCTTCGACAGCTGCGGGAACACGATGATCTCGTCGACGCGGTTCAGGAACTCGGGCTTGAAGTGCTTCTTCAGCTCCTCCTTCACCTTGCCGCTCATGAGGTCGTACCCGGTGCGGGTGTCACCCTCGAGCTGGAAGCCCACGGGGCCGCTCGAGATGTCCTTCGTGCCGAGGTTCGTCGTCATGATGATGACCGTGTTCTTGAAGTCCACGACGCGACCCTGGCCGTCGGTGAGGCGGCCCTCCTCCAGGATCTGGAGGAGCGAGTTGAAGATGTCGGGGTGCGCCTTCTCGATCTCGTCGAAGAGCACGACGCTGAACGGCTTGCGCCGCACCTTCTCGGTGAGCTGGCCGCCCTCCTCGAAGCCGACGAACCCGGGAGGGGCGCCGAAGAGCCGCGAGACGGTGTGCTTCTCGCCGTACTCCGACATGTCGAGCGAGATCATCGCCGCCTCGTCGTCGAACAGGAACTCGGCGAGCGCCTTTGCGAGCTCGGTCTTGCCGACGCCCGTGGGCCCGGCGAAGATGAACGAGCCCGATGGGCGCTTGGGGTCCTTCAGTCCGGCGCGGGTGCGGCGGATGGTCTTCGACAGTGCGGAGATCGCCTCCTCCTGGCCGATGACCCGCTCGTGCAGCGCCTTCTCCATGAAGACGAGTCGCGACGACTCCTCTTCGGTGAGCTTGAACACGGGGATGCCGGTGGCCTGTGCGAGGACCTCGGCGATCAGGCCCTCGTCGACGACCGCGGTGGTCTTGACGTCGCCCGACTTCCACTGCTTCTCGAGGCGCAGGCGCTCGCCGAGCAGGTTCTTCTCCTCGTCGCGCAGCGACGCGGCCTTCTCGAAGTCCTGCTCCTCGATCGCGGTCTCCTTGGCGGCGCGCACCACGGCGATCTTCTCGTCGAACTCGCGCAGCTCGGGCGGCGACGAGAGGATCGAGAGGCGGAGGCGCGCGCCGGCCTCGTCGATCAGGTCGATCGCCTTGTCGGGGAGGAAGCGGTCGCTGATGTAGCGGTCGGCGAGGTTCGCCGCGGCCACGATCGCGCCGTCGGTGATGGACACCTTGTGGTGCGCCTCGTAGCGGTCGCGCAGTCCCTTGAGGATGTTGATCGCGTGGGGCAGCGAGGGCTCCTGCACCTGGATCGGCTGGAACCGGCGCTCGAGCGCGGCATCCTTCTCGAAGTGCTTGCGGTACTCGTCGAGCGTGGTGGCGCCGATGGTCTGCAGCTCACCGCGGGCGAGGAGGGGCTTCAGGATCGACGCGGCGTCGATCGCGCCCTCGGCGGCGCCCGCACCCACGAGGGTGTGGATCTCGTCGATGAAGACGATGATGTCGCCGCGCGTGCGGATCTCCTTCGTGACCTTCTTCAGGCGCTCCTCGAAGTCACCGCGATAGCGGGAACCGGCGATGAGCGAGCCGAGGTCGAGCGAGTACAGCTGCTTGTCCTTCAGCGTCTCGGGCACCTCGTTCTTCACGATCGCCTGGGCGAGGCCCTCGACGACGGCGGTCTTGCCGACGCCGGGCTCGCCGATGAGCACCGGGTTGTTCTTGGATCGACGCGAGAGGATCTGCATGACCCGCTCGATCTCCTTCTCGCGCCCGATCACGGGGTCGAGCTTCGACTCGCGCGCGGCCTGCGTGAGGTTGCGCCCGAACTGGTCGAGTATCTGCGAGCCGCCCTGCGGCTGCTGCTGGTCGTTCGCCCCCACCTGCACCTGCTCCTTCCCCTGGTAGCCGGAGAGCAACTGGATGACCTGCTGGCGCACGCGGTTGAGGTCGGCACCGAGCTTGACGAGGACCTGGGCGGCGACGCCCTCGCCCTCACGGATCAGGCCGAGCAGGATGTGCTCGGTCCCGATGTAGTTGTGGCCCAGCTGGAGCGCCTCGCGCAGCGACAGCTCGAGGACCTTCTTCGCGCGGGGCGTGAACGGGATGTGCCCCGTCGGCTGCTGCTGGCCCTGGCCGATGATGTCCTGCACCTGCTCGCGCACCGCGTCGAGCGAGATCCCGAGCGACTCGAGCGCCTTGGCGGCAACGCCCTCACCCTCGTGGATGAGACCGAGCAGGATGTGCTCGGTGCCGATGTAGTTGTGGTTCAGCATCTTGGCCTCTTCTTGGGCCAGGACGACGACACGACGGGCTCGGTCGGTGAATCTCTCGAACATCCTCAACTCCTCACCGGCGCCGGCTGGATTCGGGGGCGTCGATACATCGAGCGTAAACACTCGGGATGCCGCGTGGGCGGCTGTTCGCCGTGGGCGCAGCGCCCGTGTCACATCGCGTCGATGGGAGGAGCGTGCCTACTTGATGGGAATGGTGAGTTCGTTGCCGGCGACCTCGACGACGAGCGGCTCGGTCGTGGTGACGTCGGTCGGCGTCCAGAACACCGTCGTGTGCGGCACGAGGTCTTGGGTGCAGATCTCGGTCTCGGGGCGCTGCACGAGGTCGATGGCGACGCGGTTGCCCTCACCGGCCTTCTCCAGGGTGCGGATCTGCTGGCCGACGGTCGGGCAGGTGGAGCTCCCGAAGACCACCATGACGATCTGGCCGCCCTGCTCCCACCACGCGACCTGGGGCTCACCGCTGTCGCTGTCCCACTCGACGCCCTCGACCTCCTCCTCGGAGGCGTCGTCGATCTCGCCGCCCGCCTCGGGGTCGACGTCGATCGGCTCGGCCTCCTCGGCCACGGGGAGGCCGGAGAAGCTCTCGGCGACATTGCCCGACGGGTTGCACGCGGAGAGCAGGAACACGGACGCGAGCGCGACGGCGGCGAAGCCGACGCGACGGAGACGCACGGAGGGAGCCATGCCGCCATGCTAGCGGGCGGTGGCGGCAAAGCGAGGGCTCCGACGCGAGTTGCGTGGCCCCCGCTGCGCGCATCCCGCACCGGTGTCCTGTGGCGCGGGTAGCATGCCGACATGAGCAACCTCGAACGCGATCCGGTCGAGCTCCTCTGCCCGCCCGACGCGCCGACCGGTCCGGTCGTGCAGGTGCTCGCGCCCCGCGACGTCCCACTCGGGGGCCCCCGGGCCATGCGCGTGCGGCGAACGCTCCCGCAGCGGGGGCGCACGACCATCGGCGCGTGGTGCTTCGCCGATCATTACGGCCCCGACGACGTCGCCGAGTCGGGCGGCATGGTCGTGCCGCCGCATCCGCACACCGGGTTGCAGACGGTGAGCTGGCTGTTCGAGGGCGAGATCGAGCACCGCGACAGCGCGGGCAGCCACGAGCTGGTGCGACCCGGCGCCGTCAACCTCATGACCGCCGGTCGCGGCATCTCGCACTCCGAGGTCTCGACGCCGGGAACGACGCGCCTGCACGGCGTGCAGCTGTGGGTGGCCCTGCCCGAGGCATCCCGCCGCATCGGGCCGTTCTTCGAGCACGCCGAGACCGTGCCCGTCGCGGTCGGCGACGCCATCGTGCGCGTGTTCGTCGGCGCGCTCGCCGGCGTCGACTCCGACGTGACCGTGTTCTCGCCCCTGCTCGGTGCCCAGGTCGACCTGCCCGCGCATGGGCGCACCGAGCTCGAGCTCGACCCCGCCTTCGAGCACGGCGTGCTCGTCGACGCCGGGCCGGTGGCCATCGAGATCGACGGTGCGGGTGCCACGACCGAGGTCGCCTGGTCGGAGCTCGCGTACGTCGAGCCCGGTCGCCGCCGACTCGTGCTCGCGGCCGGGGCGGAGCCGGTCCGGGTCGTGCTGCTCGGCGGCGTGCCCTTCGGGGAGGAGCTCGTGATGTGGTGGAACTTCATCGGTCGCAGCCACGACGAGGTCGTGGAGTTCCGGCGCGAGTGGCAGGCCGACGTCATCGGACGCGACAACCCCGACGGCCGGTTCGGCGTCGTCGACGGGTTCGACGGCGACCCGCTCCCTGCCCCCGAGCTTCCCACCGTGCGGCTCAAGCCCCGGCGCTGACGACGGGTCGTCCGATCGCTACTGCAGCGCGGAGGTGAGCCGCGCGAGGTTGTCGAGGATCGTCGACCGCAGGGGCTGGGTCAGCCACTCGTCGAGCGTGAGCTCGCGGCTGTTGCGCCGGTAGCCGTCCTCGACCGCGCGCATCTCGCGCACGAAGGACGCGCCGCGGACGAGGAGCGACACCTCCATGTTGAGCTCGAAGGAACGGATGTCCATGTTGCTCGACCCGATCACGGCGACGTCCTCGTCGATCGTGAAGTGCTTCGAGTGCAGGATGTACGGCGACTGGTAGAGCCAGATCTTCACGCCGGCGCGCAGCAGCGCCTCGTAGTACGACCGCTGCGCATGGTAGACGAGCGCCTGGTCGCCGATCTCCGAGACGAAGAGCTCGACGTGCACGCCGCGCTGGGTGGCGCCGCTGATCGCCCGGAGCATCGCCTCATCGGGTACGAAGTAGGGACTCGTGAGGATGATGCGCTCCTGCGCCGCGTACATGAGGGCCAGGAACAGCTTGAGGTTGTTCTCGTTGTTGTACCCGGGACCGCTCGGCACGACCTGGCAGTCGAGGTCCTGCACCTCGCTCTCCTGCCCGAGCGGAACGATCTCGCGCATCGGCGCCTCACCGGTCTCGAGGTACCAGTCCGTCAGGAAGATCGCCTCGAGGCCCGACACGATCGGCCCCTCGACGCGGGCGACCAGTTCCTTCCACTTCAGGCCCCGGCGGATGTTGGACCGCTTGTTGTACGAGCGGTCGATGATGTTCTGCGACCCCATGAATCCCACGTCGCCGTCGACGACGAGGATCTTGCGGTGGTTGCGCAGGTCGGGGCGCTGGTAGCGGCCCTTCATCGGCTGCACGGGGAGCATGAGCTGCCAGCGCACGCCCATGCGGTCGAGGCGCTTCAGGGTCTTGCGGTAGCCCTTCACGCGCAGCGACGCGATGTGGTCGAGCAGCACTCGCACCTCGACGCCGCGCGCGACGGCGGCGCCCAGCGCATCGAAGAACCCGGCCGTGGTGCGGTCGTAGGCGAAGATGTAGAACTCGACGTGCACGTAGCGCTCGGCACCGTCGATCGCCTCCGTCATGGCGTCGAGCGAGCCCTGGTAGTCGCCGATCAGGCTGGCGCTGTTCGAGCCGATGAGCGGCATCGCGCCGAGCGTGCGGTTGAGGCGCACCACCCCGTCGAACCAGCGCGGCCACGTGGTGCTGTCGCTGACCCGCTCGACGCCGTGCGTCGACTCGCGGATGAACTCGTCGACCTCGGCCTGCTTCTCACGGCGGCGCTTGGGAAGCTTCGGATTGCCGATCAGCCAGAAGACGAGGATGCCGAGGATGGGGATGAAGAAGATGGCGAGCAGCCATGCCATGCCCGCCGTCGGGCGGCGGTTTCTGGGCACCACGATCACCGCGATGACGCGGATGACGAGGTCGATGACGATGACCGCAGCAGCGACGAGCGCAGTGATCTGCGACGCCGAGATGTCGATCGTCATCCGGCGGGGTGTTCGCGCCCGAGCTTGGCTCGCTCTTCCGCCTCGATGCGGGCGTACGCCTTGCGCTCACTGCGGTCGGCGCGGATGATCGCGCGCATCACGAACCAGAAGATCAGCCCGATGAGCACGGTCGGCGCGACCGACCAGATCGCGTTCGCCCAGAATTCGTTCATAGCCCCTCAAGGATACGGGTTCGGCCCGGTTTCGGTGTCAGCCGCCGGTGACGATGCCCCAGATGCCCGAGCCGAGCAGGTACAGGCCGATCGCGCCCACGATGATCCAGATGGCCAGGCGCGTGTTCGACGGGCGCTTCGGGTCGGGGTCGGGCTCGAGCTCGCGCTTCGGGAGGTAGTCGTTCATCTGCGGCATCCGCTCATCGGTGGAAAGGTCGGCTCACTTGACCAGGGGGAAGAGGATCGTCTCGCGGATGCCGAGGCCGGTGAGCGCCATGAGCAGTCGGTCGATGCCCATGCCCATGCCGCCCGACGGCGGCATGCCGAACTCGAGCGCGCGCAGGAACTCCTCGTCGAGGCGCATCGCCTCGGGATCGCCGCCCGCCGCGAGCTTCGCCTGCTCGACGAAGCGTTCGCGCTGCACGACGGGGTCGACGAGCTCGGAGTACCCGGTGGCCAGCTCGAAGCCGCGCACGTAGAGGTCCCACTTCTCGACGACGCCCGGCGTCGAACGGTGCGCGCGCACGAGCGGCGAGGTGTCGAGCGGGAAGTCCATGACGAACGTGGGGCGGTGCAGGGAGCCCTTGACGTGGTGCTCCCAGAGCTCCTCGACGAACTTGCCGGGCAGGGGGTGGTCGATCTCGATGCCCTCGGCGTCGGCGAGCTCCTTGAGCCGCTCGATCGGCGTCTCGGCGGTGATCGGCTCCCCCACCGCATCCGACAGCGTGCCGTACATCGAGATGCGGTCCCACTCGCCGCCGAGGTCGAACTCCGTGCCGTCGGCCCACGTCACGACGTGCGAGCCGCTCGTGGCGATCGCGGCATCCTGGATCAGCTTCTGCGTGAGGTCGGCCATCGTGGTGTAGTCGCCGTAGGCCTCGTACGCCTCGAGCATCGCGAACTCGGGGCTGTGCGTGGAATCGGCGCCCTCGTTGCGGAAATTGCGATTGATCTCGTAGACGCGCTCGATGCCGCCGACGACCGCGCGTTTGAGGTAGAGCTCGGGTGCGATGCGCAGGTAGAGCTCGGTGTCGAATGCGTTGGAGTGCGTGACGAAGGGGCGGGCGGATGCGCCGCCGTGCATGACCTGGAGCATCGGGGTCTCGACCTCGATGAAGCGCAGCCCGTCGAAGGTGCGGCGCAGGCTCGCGTTGACCTTGGCGCGGTCGATGACGTTGCGGCGGGCCTGCTCACGAGCGATGAGGTCGAGGTAGCGGCTGCGCACGCGCGTCTCCTCGGACAGCTCATTGTGCAGGTTCGGCAGCGGCAGGATCGCCTTCGATGCGATGCGCCACCCGGTGACCATGATCGACAGCTCGCCGCGGCGGCTCGTGATCACCTCGCCCTCGACGAAGACGTGGTCGCCCAGGTCGACGAGCTCCTTCCACTCGGCGAGCGACTCCTCGCCCACCTCGGCCAGCGACACCATCGCCTGGATGCGGCTGCCGTCACCCGACTGGAGGGTCGCGAAGCAGAGCTTGCCCGTGTTGCGGGAGTAGACGACGCGACCCGCGAGGCCGACATGCTCGCCGCTCGCCTCGTCGACGCCGAGACCCACGAAGCGGTCGCGCACCTCGGGGATCGTCGCCGTGATCGGCAGGCGCACCGGGTAGGCGCCGAGCCCGAGGTCATCGGATGCCGCGATCAGCCGTTCGCGCTTGGCGAGCCGCACGGCCTTCTGCTCGGAGATCTCGTCGGCGCTGATCTCGTCGGCGCCGGTCTCGGGGGCCGTGGGCTCGGTCGCGGCATCCGTCTGGGTCTGGGCCATCGTTCACTCTCGGTTCGCGGAAACGTGCGTGCACCAGCCTACTTGGGCGAGCCTGAGCGGATGTCGCGGGCCTGGGCCCTGGGACCTCACGCCTCGAGACCCACGCCTCGAGACACCAAGCCTCGAGACCTCAGCCTCGAGAGCTCAGCCCGCCCCGCCGACCTCGACGTAGGCGTTGTCGATGAGGCGGGTGGAGCCCACCAGCGCCGCGACGAGCACGAGGGCACGGCCCCTGAAGTCCTCGGTCACGGGAAGGAACGTGTCGGGGTCGACGACCACGAAGTAGTCGAGGCTCACGCCGTCGTGGTCGCCGAAGGCCGCCACGCCCTCGGCGAGGAGCTCTGATGGGCCCTCGCCGGCAGCGGCCTCCGCGGCCCGCAGCGACTCGGCGAGCACGAGCGCGGCGCGTCGCTCGTCCTCGCCGAGGAAGCGGTTGCGGCTGGAGAGCGCCAGGCCGTCGGGCTCACGCACCGTGGGCACCGTCTCGATGCGCAGCGGCAGGTCGAGGTCGGCGACCATGCGGGAGACGAGGTGCACCTGCTGGGCGTCCTTCTGCCCGAAGATCGCCACGTCGGGCTGCGCGATGCCGAACAGCTTCGCCACGACGGTGAGCATGCCGTTGAAGTGCCCGGGGCGCGACGCGCCCTCGTAGCGCTCGCCGATCGGTCCGGCCTGCACGGTCGTGCCGGCGTCACGGCCGCGCGGGTACATCTCGTCGACGGACGGCGCGAACACCACGTCGACGCCGAGCCCGGCGAGTGCCGCGACATCCGCGTCGAGCGTGCGGGGGTAGCGGTCGAGGTCTTCACCGGGGCCGAACTGCAGCGGGTTCACGAAGATCGACACCACGACCACGTCGGCGAGCTCGCGTGCGCGGCGCACCAGGGCGAGATGGCCGTCGTGCAGTGCGCCCATGGTGGGCACGAGGGCGACGGATGCCCCGGCGGCGCGTCGCTCATCGAGCAGGGCCCGGAGCTCCGCGATGGTCGGCACCGTGCGCGTGCCCGCGGCGACCTCGGTCACTCGCCACCTCCCAGCGGCCGATCCGTGTCGACCTCGTCGATCGTACCCGCCCCGTCGACGAGCGGTCCGGCGTCGTGCCTGGCGAGCGCGTTCTCGACGGAGCTGCGCACGAGCTGCGCGAGGACCGCGCCGGGGCGACCGACGCCGATGCCGTCGAGGAGGCCGCTCGCCTGGTCGACGATCGCCGTGGAGAACGACACGGCGGTGTCGATCGCCTCCGCGTAGGCCGCGCGGTCGCCCTCGGCGACCACGAACGGCTCGCCACCCATCTCGACGACGAGGGCCTGGGCGATCGGCAGCACGGGCGCGGGCGCGGTGACGGCGAACCAGGTGCCGGGCAGCCGGGCGAGGTCGATGCTCGTGCCCGTGAACGACATGGCGGGATGCGCGGCGAGCGGGATCGCCCCGGCCCGTCGCGCCGGGTCGAGCACTCCCGTGCCGAACCGGGCGGCCGTGTGCAGCACGAGCTGCCCCGGCTGCCAGACCCCGGCATCGGCGAGCCCGCCCACGAGGGCCGCGAGCTCGGACTCGGGCACGGCGAGCAGCACGAGCTCGCTGCGCTCGACGATGTCGGGGATGGGCAGCACGGGGACGCCCGGCAGCATGACCGCGGCGCGCTCTCGGCTCGGCGTCGAGACCGCAGCGATGCCGGTGAGCGCATGCCCCGCGTTGGCCAGCGCGGACGCGAGCACCGCACCCACCCGCCCCGCGCCGATCGTGCCGACGCCGAGCCGGCCCGCGCGTTCAGCCGGCATCGGTCGTCTCCCCCGTCGGGGCGGCGACGGACGGCGGCGCGCCCCAGTGGTGCGACGTATCGCTCGCGGCCCGTTCCACCGCCTCGTCGGCCAGCCGCTGGAAGAGGCGGTCAGCCTCGTCGCGCTCGGCGTCGGGCAGGTTCGGCACCACCGGCCCGGCGACCGTGTGGATGCGCACGGAGGCGAGCCGCAGCATCCGCTGCACCGGACCGACGCTCACCGCGACCGACTGCATGCGGGCGAGCGGCACGAACGCGAGGCTGCGCAGCAGCCACCCCCGGCGGATGAGCACGACGCCGTCGCCCGCCGCCCACCCGATGCGGCGCCAGGAGAACGGACGCAGCCAGGCGGCCCGGCGCGGCGTGCGCGAGAATCCCCCGCCGCCGTCGCGGCCGGTGAGGCCCGCGTCGACGAGCGGATCGACCGCCGCCGCCGAGTCGGGGAGCAGCAGCCCGAGCACCCGGTGCACGTCGGCGACCGTGCCGACGGGGAGCACGAGGGTGCGCTGCGCGGCATCGTTGCCGGCACTCAC
This sequence comes from Agromyces sp. 3263, assembly GCF_031456545.1. Taxonomy (NCBI): domain Bacteria; kingdom Bacillati; phylum Actinomycetota; class Actinomycetes; order Micrococcales; family Microbacteriaceae; genus Agromyces; species Agromyces sp. 3263. Next base: position 2,514,588 of record NZ_JAVDUV010000001.1, on the reverse strand, counting down.
CGACTGGCCCGCCACGTTGATGCGGATGGTCCACCACCCGAATGCGCGCCAGAGGATCCACTGGTTCGCCTCGATCGCATGGATGCGACCCGGCGGGATGGTCTGGTTGCCGGTCGAGAGCAGGCCGTGGCCGATGCGCACCCCGTCGAGCGTGCCGGCGATCGAGTACCGCAGCGACTTCGTGATGCGCGACCAGACGTAGCTCACGAGGCCGATCGCGGCGGGCACGAACGAGAACAGCACCCACAGCTGCCCCGTGGTGACGCCGACCACGATGATCGCGACGAGGATGACCGCCCACGCCGTCGAGCCGCCGAGGAGCGTGGAGCCGATGACCCGGCCGAGGGGCAGGTGCACCACCGACTCGGGGGGCGCGAGCGACGGGTCGAGCTCGGGCGCGAGGAACTCGTCGACCCGCTGGCCGAGCACCGCGGAGACGTTGGCGCGCTGCTGGGTGTCGGGCGCAGGGCTCGACGAGTCGGGAAGCGTCGCGCCCGCGGCATCCGCAGCCTGCGCCGCCCGCTCGGCGCGCGCGCCCGACGCGAGCCGGAGCACGTCGGCGCGCAGTCCGTCGGCGAGGGCCGACCCGAGGTAGGAGAGCTGGACGTTGGCCGACTGCCCCGCCACGGAGACCTCGAGCTTGGCCGTGCCGAACAGGCGCGCGAAGAGCGGACGGGTGACGTTGATGCCCTGGATGCGGTCGAGCCGGGCGCTCCGATGCGAGCGGAACAGGATGCCGCTGCGCACCTCCACCGCCTCGTTCGTGATGCGGAACGTGTGCATGCGCCATGACAGCCAGAACCCGATGATCACCGCGACGATGACGAGGGCGACGGCGAGGATGGCCCAGCCGACGAGCCCGTTCGTGACGATGCCGCCGATCGGGTCGTTCGCCCAGTCGCCCTGCCACTGCTCGTACTGCGCGTCGAAGCCGTCGTCGAGGTCGGGTGCGAAGAGCACGAGGAACATGTCGACGACGCGCTCGCGGAGGTTGGCGACGATGAAGCCGAGCACGGCGATGAACACGAGGCCGCCACGCAGGAGCGGGCTCGCGGGATGCAGCCGGTGCCACTCGCCCTCGGCGAGGTTCGTGACCGGCGGATGCCGGACCGGTGCGGTCACAGCCCCGCCCGGCGGGTCTCGGCGAGCGCGACGAGCTCGTCGCGCAGCCGATCGGCCTCCTCCATCGGAAGGCCGGGCACGGTCACGGCGGTCGATGCGGCGGCCGTCACGAACTTGAGGTCGGCGAGGCCGAGCGCCCGCGCGACGGGGCCGCGGGTGATGTCGACGAGCTGCATGCGGCCGTAGGGCACGGCGACCTGCCGCTGGAACATGATGCCGCGCCGGAAGAGGAGGTCGTCCTCCCGCAGCCGATAGCCGATGGAGCGCACGCGCCGCGGCTCGAACGCGATGCCCACGAGGGATGCGACGCCGATGACGATGGCGGCCCAGAGCGCCCACCACTGGCCCCACAGCAGGTAGGCGATGGTGAAGGCGCCGACGAACACGACCATTCCGATGAGCGACCCGACCACCTCGACGACGACGTACTTCGGCGAGACGCGGAGCCACCCGGTGTCACCGGGTGCCGCAGGCTCGACCGCCGGCGGCTCGCCGGCATGGGCGTCGCGGATCTCAGGCATGCACGTGCCCTTCCTTCTCGGTCTCGGGCTCGTCGGGCGGGAGGGTGCAGAACGCCTCGGCGACGAGGCCGCCGGCGAGCAGGAGGCCTGCCCCGATCGCGGTCGCGAACGCGATCCAGACCGTCTCGGGCGAGGGCACCACGCTGCGCGTAAGGAGGAACACCGTGATGCCGAGGCCGAACCCGAACACGAGCGATCCGCTCAGGCTGCACGCCTTCGCGAGCACGGCCGTGCGCATCGCCCGGAACGGGTCGAGGTGCTTGGTCGCCTTGCCCTTGACGGCCCGGCGCACCGGCCACGCGAACGCCACGACGAGCACACCGACGCCCGTGAGGGTGATCGGCAGCGACAGGGGCGGCACGATGGCGTTCGCTCCGGCGGAGACGATGCCCAGATCGATCAGGTAGCCCGCGACGATGCCGGCGAGCACGAAGGCGACGATCGTGGACGCGTGGGTGCGCTTCATCGGCGCACCACCTCGTCGCGGGCGGCGCGGCGCAACACGGCGACGGGCCCGCGGCCGGTCAGCACGGCGTCGGCCTCGACGTCGAGCCACGGCTGCAGCACGAACGCGCGCTCCCAGGCGCGCGGGTGCGGCAACGTGAGCCGCTCGCTCGCGAACTCGATGCCGTCGACGTCGATGAGGTCGAGGTCGAGGGTGCGGTCGCCCCAGTGCGTCGTGCGCACGCGGCCGTGCGCCGTCTCGATGGCCTGCAGGACGTCGAGCAGGTCGAGCGGCGGGAGCGCCGTGTCGATCACGAGCACGCCGTTGAGGTAGCCCGGCGCGTCGGCGTCGACGCCCGCATCGGTGATGGCGGCCGTCTCGTACACGGGCGACACCGCGACGAGCTCGACGCCCGGAGACTCGGCGAGGGCGCGCGTCGCGGACGCGATCGTGGCCTCGCGTTCCCCGAGGTTGGCGCCGAAGGCGATGACGGCGCGGCTCATGCGCGCCCCCGCACGACCGTGACCGCGACATCCGCGAACGGCACAGGGATGGGGGCCTCGGGCTTGTGCACGGTGACCTCGACCTCGTCGACCGCCGGGTAGCCCAGCGCGACGGCGGCCACCCGCTCGGCGACCGTCTCGATGAGGTCGACCGGGTCGCGCTCGACGGCCGCGACCACCGCCTCGGCGAGCTCGCCGTAGTGCACGGTGCTGCCGAGGTCGTCGCCGGATGCCGCGACGGCGAGGTCGACCGCGACGGACACGTCGATCACGAACTCCTGCCCCTGCTCGCGCTCGAAGTCGAAGACGCCGTGGTGCGCGCGCACGCGCAGGCCGGTGAGGGTGATACGGTCGCGCGTCCTAGCCACGTCGTCCACTCTGCCACGCCCCGAGGACGTCGAGCGCCCGCCTGGTGCCGCGCACGTCGTGCACGCGCACCCCCCAGGCTCCGGCCTGTGCGGACAGGGCGCTGATGACGGCGGTCGGGAGGTCGCGGTCCTCCATCGGCGACCCCTCGGGGAGCAGTGACCCCACGAACCGCTTGCGCGACGCCCCCACGAGGATGGGCAGCCCCAACTCGCCGAGCACGTCGAGCCGCCCGAGCAGCTCCCAATTGTGCACCCCGCGCTTCGCGAAGCCGAGGCCCGGGTCGAGGATGATCCGGTCGGAGGCCACGCCCGCGGCGACGAGCGCGTCGACGCGGGCCGCCAGCTCGTCTCGCACCTCGGCGGCCACGTCGCGGTACTCCGCGAGCGAGTCCATGCGGTCGGAGTGCCCGCGCCAGTGCATCGCCACGTAGTGCGCGCCCGTCTCGGCCACGATGGGCGCCATCGCGGCATCCGCGAGCCCCGCCGAGACGTCGTTGATGATCTCGGCCCCCGCCTCCACGGCGGCGACGGCGGTGGCCGCCCGCATGGTGTCGACGCTGACCCGGATGCCGCGGCCGGCGAGTTCGCGCACGACGGGCACGACCCGGCGCAGCTCCTCGTCGGGCTCGACGCGCGCCGCACCCGGACGCGTGGACTCGCCGCCGACATCGAGCACGTCGGCGCCCTCGGCGGCGAGCTCGAGGCCGTGCGCGACGGCGGCCTCGGCGTCGAACCAGCGCCCACCGTCGCTGAACGAGTCGGGCGTCACGTTGACGACGCCCATCACCAGCGTGGGCACCGGGTCAGTCACGTTCGTGGGCTCCGATGAGCGTGATGATCTCGGTGCGCGCGGCCGGCTCGGCGAGCGCGCCGCGGCTCGCGATCGTGATGGTCGAGCTGCGCTCCTGGCGCGAGCCACGGGTGGTGACGCAGCGGTGCTGCGCGTCGAGCACCACCAGCACGCCCTTGGGGTCGAGACCCGCCTGCAGGGTGTCCGCGATCTCCTCGGCGAGCCGCTCCTGCAGCTGCGGCCGCGCCGCGAGCGTCTCGATCACGGCGGGGATGCGGCCGAGCCCGACCACGCGGTCGCCGGGCAGATAGGCCACGTGGGCGGTGCCGACGAAGGGCAGCAGGTGATGCTCGCACACCGACCGGAACGCGAGGTCGCGCAGCACGACGGCGTCGGAGGTCGCCGGCACCCCGGCATCCGTCGCCCCGATGGGCACGGTGTCGGCGAGGTGGCTCAACGGGTCGACCTGGAGGCCGCCGAAGAACTCGGCGTAGGCCTCGGCGACCCGCTGGGGGGTGCGCTCGAGGCCGGGCCGCGCCGGGTCCTCGCCGATCGCGAGCAGGATCTCGTGCACGGCGCGCTCGATGCGCCCGGTGTCGACACCGGCCATGGCACCCCCTCTTCGGGTCGGTCGACTAGGCCGTCGCGGGGCGAGGCTTCGAGCGCGAGGCGCGCGACGCGGCCGGCTCCTCGAGGGGCGTGTCGCCCGAGTCCACGCCGCCGTCGACGGCGCCCTGGTCGATCGGCGCCTTCGCGGTGGGGAAGGCGATCGGCGGGCGGTCGGAGACGGGGCGACGGTCGCTCGAGAGCCAGAGGGGCCGCTCGGGCAGGCGCTTCACGTCCTTGAAGATCTCGGCGATCTGGTTGTGGTCGAGCGTCTCGTGCTCGAGCAGCTCGGCCGCGAGGTGGTCGAGGATGTCGCGGTTGTCGTTGAGCACCTGCCAGGCCTCGTCGTGGGCCTGCTCGATGAGCGAGCGCACCTCGGCGTCGACCCGCTCGGCGATCTCCTCGGAGTAGTCGCGCTGGTGGCCCATGTCGCGGCCGAGGAAGACCTCGCCCTGCGACTGGCCGAGCTTCACGGCGCCGACGTTCGCGCTCATGCCGAACTCGGTGACCATCTTGCGCGCAGTCGAGGTGGCCTTCTCGATGTCGTTCGACGCGCCCGTCGAGGGGTCGTGGAACACGATCTCCTCGGCGACGCGGCCGCCCATCGCGTAGGTGAGCTGGTCGAGCAGCTCGTTTCGGCTGATCGAGTACTTGTCTTCCAGCGGCAGCACCATCGTGTAGCCGAGGGCGCGACCGCGCGGCAGGATCGTGATCTTCGTCACGGGATCGGTGTAGTTCATCGCCGCCGCGGCGAGGGCGTGGCCGCCCTCGTGGTAGGCCGTGATGAGCTTCTCCTTGTCCTTCATGACGCGGGTACGGCGCTGCGGACCGGCGATGACGCGGTCGACGGCCTCGTCGAGGGCACGGTTGTCGATGAGCTGCGCGTTCGAGCGCGCCGTGAGCAGCGCGGCCTCGTTGAGCACGTTGGCCAGGTCGGCGCCCGTGAAGCCCGGCGTCTTGCGCGCGAGCACCTCGAGGTCGACGCCCTTGGCGAGCGGCTTGCCCATGGAGTGCACCTCGAGGATGCGCTGGCGGCCCTTGAGGTCGGGCGCGTCGACGCCGATCTGGCGGTCGAAGCGGCCCGGGCGCAGCAGTGCGGGGTCGAGGATGTCGGGGCGGTTCGTCGCCGCGATGAGGATGACGTTCGTCTTCGGGTCGAAGCCGTCCATCTCGACGAGCAGCTGGTTCAGGGTCTGCTCGCGCTCGTCGTGGCCGCCGCCGAGGCCCGCACCGCGGTGCCGGCCGACGGCGTCGATCTCGTCGACGAAGATGATCGCCGGGGCGTTCTGCTTGGCCTGGTCGAAGAGGTCGCGAACGCGGCTCGCGCCGACGCCGACGAACATCTCGACGAAGTCGGAGCCCGAGATCGAGTAGAACGGCACACCGGCCTCGCCCGCGACGGCGCGCGCGAGGAGGGTCTTGCCCGTTCCGGGAGGACCGTAGAGCAGCACGCCCTTGGGGATGCGGGCACCGACGGCCTGGAACTTCGCCGGCTCCTTGAGGAACTCCTTGATCTCCTGGAGCTCCTCGATGGCCTCGTCAGCACCGGCGACGTCGTCGAAGGTGACCTTCGGGCTCTCCTTGGAGACGAGCTTGGCCTTGGACTTGCCGAACTGCATGACCCGGTTGCCGCCCCCCTGCATGCCGGACAGCATGATCCAGAAGAAGAGGCCGATCAGCACGAGCGGCAGCAGGATGCCGAGCATCGACAGGAACCAGTTCGGCTGCGGCACCTCGTCGTTGAAGCCGTCCTTCGGGTTCGCCGCGTCGACCGCGTTCACCACGTCTTCGCCGCGAGGCGTGACGTAGTAGAACTGCACCTGCGACCCGAGCTCGTCGTCGGGCTTGGCCAGCGTGAGGTCGACGCGGTTCTCGCCGTCGACGATCTTCGCCGAGGCCACCTTGCCGTCGCTGAGGAGCTCGAGGCCCTGCTGGGTCGAGACCTCCTTGAAGCCGGAGGCGGTGATGAGGCTCGATCCGATCCACACGGCGACGATCGCGAGCAGGATGTAGATGATCGGCCCGCGCAGGATCTTCTTCATGTTCATGGTGGTGCAAGGCTACCGTCGCGATGCTGGATGCAGGCCACGTGTTCGCTGAGGGCTGGTCAGCAGCCGTCGGCCGCGGCTGCTCAGCCGGCGGATGCCGCGGCGCGATACTCCTTGAGCCCCACCATGTAGGGCAGTCCCCTGCCGGCCGCCGCGAAGGTGCGCCCGAGTCGGCCGCCGAGCGACGGGGCGGGCAACGGCTCCGCCGAGCCGTCGAGGTCGCCGACGTCGACGAAGTAGGCGTGCACCGGGCCGAAGCCCTCGAGTTCGGGTTCGACCTCGTGCACGGGGCCGCGCATCGCGTCCTCGCCGGTGCGGTACAGCTCCTCGGAGAGCAGGACGTACTCGGGGATCCCGACCGGGTTCTTCAGCAGGCGGTGCACGAGGATGACGTCGATCCCGACGAGCTTGACCCGATCGCGGATGCTCTGGATGGCCACGTCGCCGACATGCGCGACGAACTTCAGCTTGAGGTCGGCCGCGCCCTTGCATCCGTTGCAGGGGCACAGGTTCGCCGCGACGTACCGTCGCTCGAGGTGGAAGGCCCGGTGCATCGCGAGGGCGGCGTCGAGGATGTCATCGACCGCGGCATCCGTGTCATCGTCGGCGGCCTGGCGGGAGAGGAACGCGGCGTCGCCCTCGATCTCGATGAGGTCGAAGCCCGGGGCGGCGTCGATCATCTTGTCGAGCATGCGCGCGGTGTTCACCTCGGCGTGCGCGAGGCTCATCCGATGGGTGCTCATGTACTCGGTGTAGCCGCCGATGTCGGCGATGAGCAGGACGGCGCGGCCGGATTCCATGCCCAAGGGTCGCACCAAAGCCCCCGGTGCACAATGAACCCGTTCGGGGCGCCCGCTCACGGAGTGGGCGGCGGCGGCTCCCCGTGGGGCTCCGTCGGCTCGTAGCGGTGCAGCAGGTCGTCGACCGTCGACGCGGCCTCGATCGCGCTCGCGGTGTAGCCGAGGACCACGGGGAGGAACCGCTCCGACCCGAGCGACTGCAGTTCGAGCAGGCTCCTCGCCACGACGGTCGCCGTGCGACGGGTGCGCCGGAGCAGGGCGATCTCGCCGAAGCCCTCGCCCGGGCCGAGCGACGCCACGACCCGGCCGTCGCCCACCACGTCGGCGTCGCCGGACGCGATCACGTAGTAGCGGTCGCCGATGTCGCCCTGCGTGAACACGGCCGCGCCCGCGGGGACGGCGACCGGTTCAAGGCCGCGTGCCAGCCGCTCGATCGACGGCAGTGGCAGCGGCCGCAGCATCGGCACCCGCTGCAGCAGCCCGATCCGGGCATCGAGCGCGTCGACGGACCGGTCGAGCCCTCGCAGCCGATGCCAGCACACCACGGCGAGCACGGGGCACACGAGCCCGATCGCGATCAGCGCGGTCTGGACCCCGAACCACTCGATCGTCGTCGAGGCGACGACGGCACCGATCCCGATGAAGACCGCCACGAGGCTCTCCAGCACGCCGAAGACGCGTCCGAGCACCTCGTCGGGAGCCATCCTGGCGATGAGGGTGAAGCCGGCGAGGTCGATCAGGGCGTTGCCCACCCCGATGAAGGCGAGCAGCGCCAGCGCCGCCGATTGGTGGGGAACGAGGGCGACGAGCGTGAGCGGCAGCCCCCAGAGACCCACCCCGACGGCGAACCACCCACCGAGGCGCCCGGATCCGACGAGGAGCGACGCGGCGAGCGACCCCAGCACCGCGCCCACCCCGACCGCGGTCATCAGCGCCCCGACGCCGGGCTCGCCCGTGCCCAGGAGCTCGATGGCGACCACCACGGAGAACACCGTGAGCGCCCCGCGGGTCAGCGCCTGCGCCGCCGCGAGCCCGAGGATGAGGGTCAGGTCGCGATTGCCGGCGACGGCCCGCACCCCCTCGACCGCCTCACGGATGAGGTTCGGACGGCTCGGCGCGGCCGGCCGGGGAGGGGCGTCGTAGCGCAATCGCACCAGGAGGGCCGCCGCCAGGAACGAGGCGCCTGCGGCCACCCAGAAGACGACGTCCACCCCTGTGAACTGGAGGAGCACCGCCGCGAGCAGCGGCCCGACCAGGGTCGCCGCGGAGTCGAGCAGGCCGCGAACCATGTTGGCGCTGGCGAGCTCGTGCCCGGTGCTGCACAGCGAGGGAAGGAGCGCGGAATGCGCCGGGCGGTAGAGGGTGGCCGCGATCGTCGACAGCACGGCGAGCGCGTAGATGACCACCGAGGGGCCCGAGACCGCCACGACGACGGCGGCAGCGGCGGTGGCGATGCCGCGCACGATGGAGACGAGGATGAGGACCCGCTCGCGGCGCCCCCGGTCGGCGATCGGCGAGAGCAGCGGGGCGAGGATCGCGGAGGGCACCATGCGCAGCAGGCCCACGAGCCCGACGGCCGCCGCACCGCCGTCGCGGTAGGCGACGATGCCGAGCGCCACGGTGAAGGCCCACTCGGCAGTCCAGGCGCCCAGGAAGCTGAGTTGCGCCCGGCGCAGGTTCGGGTTCAGCCAGTTGCTCGCGAAGGCAGCGCCAGCGTCGCGCAGAGTGGTGCGGCGCCGGCCATCGCCCATGGCGATGACTCTAGGGCCTGCGTGGGCCGCGGCACAGGGCCGGAAGCCGGGCGGTCAGCCGCGGGCCGGCATGCAGCGCAGATCCGCCAGGGGGCGCCGCCCGCTCAGCTGTAGACGTGCGGCGCGAGGATCGCCACGTCGCGGAGGTTGCGGTACCGCTCGGCGTAGTCGAGCCCGTAGCCGACGACGAACTGGTTCGGGATGTCGAAGCCGAGGTACTTCACGGCGACCTCGACCTTGGCGGCATCGGGCTTGCGCAACAGCGCGCAGATCTCGACCGACGCGGCCCCACGCGACTCGAGGTTGCCGAGCAGCCAGCTGAGCGTGAGGCCCGAATCGATGATGTCCTCGACGATGAGCACATGGCGCCCGGTGAGGTCGGTGTCGAGATCCTTGTTGATGCGCACGACGCCGCTCGACTGCGTGCCCGCGCCGTACGACGACACCGCCATCCAGTCCATGTTCACGTGCGGTCGCAGCTCGCGGGCGAGGTCGGCCATGACCATGACGGCGCCCTTCAGCACGCCGACGAGCAGGATGTCCTTGCCCTCGTAGTCGGCCTCGATGCGCCGGGCGAGCTCGGCGAGCTTCGCGTGGATCTCGGCTTCGGTGACGAGCACCTCGGTCAGGTCGGCCTCGATCTCGCGCGCGTCCATGCCTGTGCTCCCTGGTGTCGTGGGCGAACGGATGCCACGAGCCTACGCTGTGCCCGCCGGCGTAGTGGCCGCGGGCTCAGTGCCCGCGGGCTCAGTGGTCGTGGGCTCAGTGGTCGTGCGGCAGCACCTCGGTCGAGCCGGTGGTGGAGAAGACGACGTGCCGGCCCGAGCGCGACGCCTGCACGCCGCCGGGCAGGTCGAGCGGCCCCTGCCCGTGCCAGTCGGTCACCAGCCGGGCGACCTCGAGCGTCTGCGCGCGCGAGAGGGCGACGCCGAACTCGCTCGAGAGCACGTGCCGGATGATCCGCTGCCGCAGCGCCGCGGGGTTCGCCTCGAGCACCCCGACCGATACCGCGATGCCGGCCTCGGCGGGCTCGCAGATCTCCTCGATGAACTCGTCGATCTGGCTAGTGAACGCCTCGTCGTCCTCGCGCAGCTGCTCGGCCGTGCGCGCGAGCGCCTCGGCGACTCCCGGCCCGAGCTCCGCCTCGAGCACGGGCAGCACCCGCTCCCGCACGCGGACGCGCGTGTAGGCGGGGTCGGCGTTGTGCGGGTCGTCCCACGGCTCGAGCCCCGCATCGAGGCACGCCTGCCGTGTCGTCGCTCGCCGGGTGCCGAGGAGCGGCCGAGCGTAGCGACCCCAGCGCGCGGGCATGCCGGCGAGGCTCGCGGTGCCCGATCCGCGCGCGAGCCCGAGCAGCACCGTCTCGGCCTGATCGTCGAGGGTATGGCCGAGCAGCACCAGCGCCGCGCCGGTCTCGGCGGCGGCCGCGTCGAGCGCGGCGTAGCGGGCGTCGCGGGCGGATGCCTCGGGGCCGCCCTCCCCTGTGACCTCGACCCGGCGCACCACGACCGGGTCGAGCCCGAGGGCGCGCCCGGCGTCTGCGGCTCGCGCCGCGACCTCGGCGGAGGCATCCTGCAGCCCATGGTCGACGATCACCGCGCCGGCTCGGAGTCCGGCGCGCGGCGCCTCGAACGCGGTGGCGGCGGCGAGGGCGAGCGAGTCGGCACCGCCCGACAGGGCCACGAGCACGAGCAGTGCGTCGGCGGGCGAGGCCGCGTCCGCGGCATCCGGAAGCACCGCCCTGACCGCACGACGCACGTCGGCGATCGGCGGCGTCAGGCGGGGACGACGCACGGCAGGCAGCTCGTCGGAAGGCATCAAGTAACCTTATTCCGCCGATCGCGCCCCGTTCCGACCGGGCCGCGGGCCGAGTTCGAGCACGAGCTTCCAACCACGAGGAGAACCACATGGGCGAGTACGCCGCGATCATCGAGATCCCGAAGGGGAGCCGCAACAAGTACGAGGTCGACCACGAGACCGGTCGCGTGTTCCTCGACCGCGTGCTCTACACGACCTTCGTCTACCCCACCGACTACGGCTTCTTCGAGAACACGCTCGGCGACGACGGCGACCCGCTGGACGTGCTCGTGCTGCTCGACTACCCGCTGTTCCCGGGCGTGGGCGTCAAGGTGCGTCCCGTGGGCGTGTTCCACATGACCGACGACGGCGGCGGCGACGCCAAGGTCGTCGCGGTGCCGGCCGGCGATCCCCGCTGGAACCACATCCAGGACGTGAACGACATCCCCGAGTTCACGCGCAAGGAGATCGAGCACTTCTTCGAGCACTACAAGGACCTCGAGCCCGGCAAGTGGGTCAAGACCGAGGGCTGGGCGGATGCCGCAGAGGCCGAGTCGCTCATCGCCAAGGCGATCGAGGCGTTCCCGGGTCACTGACCAGGGCATGAACCGAGCGGATGCCGCGAGCCCGCGACCTCCGTCACGACGAAGGGGCGGGCCTGACGGCCCGCCTCTTCTCGCGTCTGCGCGCCCGCGTCGCCGGGCCGCGCCGCGCGTTCGCCCGTCGTCCTCGCCGCTCCCGTCTCGTCTCGTCTCGTCTCGTCTCGTCTCGTCTCGTCTCGTCTCGTCTCGTCGAAACCTTGTGTTCGGTGCACGCAGCACGCCTCGTGCGCACCGAACACAAGGTTTCGACGCCCCGGAGTGGGGTCGGAGCGGGAGCGGACGTCGGAGCGGGAGCGCTGGTCAGCCGGCGGGGCGGGCCGCCGCGGAGGGCGAGCCCCAGATGAAGTACTCGCGCACGGGCACGCCCTCGCGGGGCGCCTCGAGGATGCGGCCCCCGCCGAGGTAGATCGCGACGTGGTAGTAGTCGCCGCCCGAGCCCCAGAACAGCAGGTCGCCCCGCTGGATCTGCGACAGCGGCACGGCGAGGCCGCGCCCCGCGAGCGTGTAGTACTGGTTCGTCGCCGAGTGCGTGCCGATCGAGATGCCGGCCTGCGCGTACGAGACCTTGGTGAGGCCCGAACAGTCCCAGACGTTCGGGCCGGCGCCGCCCAGCCGGTATGGCTCGCCGAGCTGCTGGCTCGCGAACCAGATGGCGGTCTCGACCGCGCCCGAGTTCGGCGGGGCGGGGGCCGGGTTCGGCGCGGGAGCGCCGCCGCCACTGCCGCCCGAGCCGCTTCCGCCGCCTCCTGAAGCGCCGCCCGGCGAGGCGGGCTGCTGCGCGGCCGCCGCGGCCGCCGCAGCCGCTGCCGCGCGGGCGGCCGCCTCCGCGGCCTCCTGCGCCTGTCCCTCGACGCGCCGCCGCTCCAAGTCGGCCGTCGTGTCCTTGAGGCTCGCGAGCTGAGCGTAGAGCTCGGTCGACTTCTCCTCCTGCTCGGCCACCGCGGCGGCGGCCGCATCGGCGGCGGCACGGGCCTCGTCGGCGCGCTGCTCGGCCAGCGCTGCCAGGCGCTGGCGCTCGGCCGCGGCATCCGCTGCCTGGTCGCGAAGCGAGTCGGCGGTGTTCCGGTCGGCGACGGCCTGCTCGTAGACCTCGTTCGACTGCTCGCCGAGCTTCGAGGCCATGCCGAGCTGCTGCAGGAGCTGCGTCGAGTCGTCGCCCGAGAACACGAGCTCGGCCGTGAGGTCGGCGCCCGCGGTCTTCGCGAGGTGCGCGGCAAGCAGCCCCGCGCGCATCTTGGAGATCTCGGCGATGGCGTCGGCCTCGTCGGCCTGCGTGCCGAGCGCGCGCTCCCGCTCCGCCGCGCGATCGCGCTGGTCGATCGCTATCCGCCACGCCTCGTCGGCCATCATCGAGGCCTGCGCCGCGGCATCCGCGGCCTGCTGCAGCCCGACGAGCAGCGCGCCGACCCGGTCGATCTCGGCCTGCTTGGTCTGCTCGTTCTGCTTGGCCTGTTCGATCTCGCTCCACGACGGGTAGTCGGGCTCGGCCATCGCCGGCCCGCCCGCCGCGACGACCGACGCGGTGACCGCGCCGACCGCCACCGTGGAGAAGACGGTCGCGGGCTTGACCCGGGAGACGGGACGCGTGCGATGGTCAGCCAAGACGGATCCCCCGATCGGCCATGAACGGCACCGGGTCGATGCGGCTGCCGCCCGAGTAGACCTCGAAGTGCAGGTGGCATCCGGTGGACGCACCCGTGGTGCCGCTCGAGGCGATGTTCTGTCCGGCCTCGACCCACGCCCCGACGCCGACGAACCGGCCGCCGTCGCGGATGTGCGCGTAGCCCGTGGAGATGCCGCCGCCGTGGTCGATCTTGATGAAGTTGCCGTAGGTGCCCGACCACCCCGAGAACGTCACGACGCCGCTGTTGGCCGCATAGATCGGCGCGGAGCATCCGGTGCCGAGGTCGACGGCGTAGTGGAACGAGCCCGAGCATCCGTCGCCCGCGCAGATCGGCGAGCGGGGGCCGAAGTCGCCCGTGATGGCGCCGCCCGCGGGCTTCGCCCATCCCGAGGAGGCGACCGTGCCGGGCGAGCCGCTGCGAAGGGCCTCCTGGCGGCGGCGCTCCTCCTCTTCCTTGCGGATGCGCTCACCCTCCTGGTAGGCCGCCGCGGTCTGCGCCTCGGTGTCCTGCAGGAACTTCAGCTGCTGCTCGAGCTCGATCTTCTTCGCCTGCGACTCGGCGAGCGCGGCCTCGGCCGCGGCCTGCGCGGCCTGCGCCGCGGCGAGCGCCTCCTCCGCCGCGATGCGGAGCTTCTCGCGTTCGGCGCGCGCGACCTCGGCCTGCCCGGCGAGCGACGTCGCGGAGTTCTGCTTCTCCTGCGCCCGGTTGTAGATGCCCGAGGTGCGCTCGACCATCTTCTCCATGCTGCCGAGCTTCGCGAGGAGCTTCTCGGTCGCCTCGGCGTTGCCGGCGTCGAGGAAGAGGTTCACGCCCACGTCGCCCGTGCCCGCGCGGTAGAGCTGCGCGGCGACTTGGCCCGCATTGCGCTCCGCGGCCGCGGCCTCGGCTGCGGCGGCATCCGCCTGCGCCTGGATCTGGTCGGCGCGGGCGACGGCGTCGTCGAACTTCTGCTGCGCCACCATGAGCTCGTCGGTGCGGAGCTCGGCCTCGGCGCGCGTCACCTGCACATTGGTCTCGAGCTGGGCGATGAGCGACGTGACCTGGTCGACCGCCGCAGCGCCCGCAGCGGTGTTCGCCTTCGCGGCCTGCAGCTCGTCCCACGTCGGATAGGTGGCCGCCTGCGCGCTCGCGGGAACGGCGACCGCACCGACGAGCGCCATGGTCGCGATGGAGAGGCCGGCCACGAGGTGGCGCGCGCGGCCGCGCAGCGTGCCGGTGCGGCCGCGCAGCGTGCGGGTGCCGAGCGTCCTGGCGCCGGGCATCCGGGCGCCGGCGGTCGGCGTGCGCTGGCTGGTTCGGTCCATGGTTCCCCGTCCACGCGGGCTCTGCGCCCCGCGCTCCTCGCTCTCGTGCGGGCAGTGGCAGCCTTCACGATAGGTGTGGGCCCGGCGCTTTCCGGGCATTTCGGGCGCGTGTGGCGGATGCCGCAGACAAGCGCTCGCGGCATCCGGAACCCTCGTTCCGGCCTCTGTCGGTGCTCGTTTTGCGCTTGTGCGCGTTGGCACGTATGCTTGGCTGTCGGCGGCCGAGCCCCTGGGCAAAGCCACCCGGCCCCATCGTTTAGTGGCCTAGGACACCGCCCTTTCACGGCGGCAGCACGGGTTCGAATCCCGTTGGGGTCACACGACGAGGTCCAGTACAATTCAATAGCCGGTGTTGCAAGACACCACATCGAGGCCCTGTAGCGCAGTTGGTTAGCGTGCCGCCCTGTCACGGCGGAGGTCGCGGGTTCAAGTCCCGTCAGGGTCGCTCAGGCGACAAGCCCTTTCCCTTACGAGAGAAGGGGCTTTCTCCTTATTCGAGGCAGTGCCTCCGATTTCGATCGGTCGGATGCCCCGAGGCTCTGTAGCTCAGTTGGTAGAGCGTTCGACTGAAAATCGAAAGGTCACCGGATCGATGCCGGTCGGAGCCACAAACGAAAACCCCCGGGAGACCGGGGGTTTTCTTGTTTCAGGAACGTTCTGGTTCGGCGTCGCGCTGAGCCCGGGACATCTCGGACGCGGTCAGCGCAGCCCCGAGACGCACGGGTCGCCACGAGCGGTCATTGCAGCTGCTGGTCCGACCGCCCGCTGAGCACATGGGCGGTGCGGTCTTCGCTGCGCCGCTGCATCCCGCCGTCGGTCACGACCTCCGGGTCAGATCCGGCGGCGGCCCGGTGTCACGGCGGCCGCGACCACGGCGGTGCGGGCGACCGGCGCTCGCCCCGGGGTCACTGCAGCGCCGACGACGGCGGCCTTCGCCACGGGCGCACGCACCACTCCGACGCGCCCAACACGTGCTGGTCTCAGCATCTCAGTCTCCGACCTTCTCGAGTTCCTGGTCCGCCTCGAGCGAGGCGATGATGTCCTGCATGGGGATGCGGCCATTCGCGATGAGCTGGCCACCGGCTCGACGCGCCGCCGATGCGAACGGGGCTGCCCAGAGGTTCTCGTAGACGATCACGCCGGCGACGCTGCCCGGGTCCATCGCCGCAGCGAGGTTCTCGACGTCTTCTTCGGCGAGGAGCTCAGCCAGCTCGGCTTCGAGCCGCGCCAATGGCCCCAGGTTCTCCGCGTCCGAGAGTTCCAGCGCGTCGACGGTCCCGTCGTCCGCCTTCTGGAGGATCAGGATGTCGATCACCCTGATCGTGCCGGCGTCGGTGAGCCTGAGCAGTTCCTCGGCCATCTCCCCGGTGAAGTTCGACTGGCCGACGGGGAACTCCACGATCACGAAGTCGACCGGTCCCAGTTCGTCGAGCGACGATTCTGTCATTGCTGATCCTTCCGTCGTGCATGTTGCGCGGTTCGGCGCGTTCCGGAATCACACGGACTCCACCACGGCACATCCGAGATCTGTGACCCCTCCTTCCACCTTGGGGGGTTGCTCCGCACCGCGCGTCGTTCCTTCTGCGTGATCTTCGGCCTGGTTCACTCCCCGAGGAGTCCGACGGCGATCGCCCGTTCGACGGCGTCACTCCTGGAGGTGACGTCGAGTTTCCGATAGATCGATCCGAGTTGCGAGCTGACGGTATTCCTCGAAATGGAGAGCCGGGTGCCGATCTCACGGATCGTGAGGTGGGTCTGGAGGTACGGCAGCAGCCTGAGCTCCGCAGGGGTGAGCGGTATGGCGCCGCCCCAGCCTGACATGCGCTCGATCCGACGCTGCAACACGGCCGCCTCCTCGCGCAGGAGCCCGAGCCGCGGACGGCGATGGATCAGCTCTCGGATCTCGCGCATGAGGTGGATCGCGGACGATGGGTCGCCCAGTTCGACGAACGCCTTCGCGAGTTGGAGTCGAACTTTCAGCGAGACGAACGGAAGCACGTAGGTGCACTGAACCCGCGCGCGCATGGCGCGTGCGAGGTACCGCTCTGCCTTCGTGACGTCGCCGGACTGTATCGACACCCGCGATGCCACCGCCAGCGCCAGCGCCGTCGTGCCGTAGCCTTCCATGTGATTCGCGTCGACGGTGCCCAACGCGACACGCACATGCTCCTCGGCAGCACGCCAGGCGCCGTCCTCGACGTCGAGGAGGGCCAGCTCCGCCTGGCTGAACACGGCCGCTGCCGTATTGCCCGTCGTCATTGCTGTCGCAGCGGCACCCGTGAGGGCGCGGCGAGCGGAGCCCGCGTCACCGACGAGGAGGCACAACGATCCGTAGGTGTAGAGCGCTGGGCCCCGCCACGGGCTCCAAGCCGGTTCATGTTCCAGCGCGAAGCCGGCGTCCTCCAGCGCACGCTCTGGACCATCGGCGCACATCGCGGCACGGAGGAGCCTGCGCACCGAATCGAACGCGCGGCGTTGCTCCGCCGAGACGCTCGGAAGCTCGCTCCGGTCCAGGGCCGACACCCACCGCTCGGCTTCAGCGGCCTCACCCGTCAGGGCGGCCTTCCACGCCGCCAGGATCGCCAAGGGCGGGTAACCCTCGACGGCTGGCTCACCGAGCTCCGCGATCCAGCGGTCGAGGACCGCCACCTGTCCGGAATGGTACGTCGGCATTGCAAGATGCGCGACGAGTCGGGCGGACCGATCACGTTCGCCCGCTGCCAGTAAGTGCTCCACGGCCTGCGCGGGGAACCCATTGGCTTCGAACCACGTCGCTGCTCGCAGGTTGAGGTCGGTGGCCTCCGTCGGGTCCGCCGCCAACAGCTCCGCGAGGAGGAACTCGCGGAACAGCGCGTGGTACCTGTACCACCCGCGTCTCCGGTCGAGCGGAATGAGGAAGAGGTTCAGCGACTCCAGCTCCCGTAGCCGCGCGGTCGAGTCCCCGGCCTCCAGCACCGCGTCGCAGACGTCGCCGGAGAGCTGCTCCAGCACTGACGTTCTGCGGAGAAATCGCTGGGCCTCGTGGGACAGCTGCCCGACGCACTCGCGGTAGAGGTAGTCGGTGATGAACGCGACGCCTCCCGTCAGCGGGAGCGTCTCGCCGCCGGCCCGCGAGAGGAGCGCGCAGAGGAAGATCCCGGTCGGCCAGCCTTCGCAGCGGTCCACCACGGCGGTGAGTCCGTCCGATTCGACGTCGACACCGGCCTGGTCGAAGATCGTCCGTGCCCCATCGATGCCCAGCCGAAGGTCCTCCACCCCGATCTCATGCGCGGCACCGATCGCGCGCAGTCGCGCGAGATGCGGTTGCTGATGACGACTCGCGAGCACCACTTGCGAACCTTCCGGCACCCCGGCCAGCACGATCTCCAACGCGTCCCGGCACGCCAGCGAGTCGGCGAGGTGAAGGTCGTCGACGAAGAGCACGAACGGCGTGGCCGTCCGCCTGAGCGTTGCGGCAAGCAAGGGTGCGGAACGCCCCAGCACCGACGCGCCGACGCCCCGCATCTCGGGGACGATTCGTGCTGCGGACGGCGAGATCGTGGAGCAGGCACTCGCCAAGAGCCAGAGGAGCGCCGCGGCGTCGTCATCGAAGCGGTCGACCGTGGCCCAGGCGACGGCGCGATCCTCGAGAGCCGCCCATTCGGCGAGAACCGTGGACTTGCCGTATCCCGCCGGTGCGGTGATGCCGATGACCCTGGCGCCGCTGGCGCGTGCTTCCTCGATCACCCTTCGTCGGCTCACCCCTCCGGCGGCAGGCGCCGGAATACTGACCTTTCCGTCAAGGAGCACCTGTCGCAGATCATCCCGTGTCCCGACCGCCCCCGAAGTCGACTCTCCCACCGTCGCATCCTATGGCGGCGCAGTGGACCCGTCGGCGAAGCCGCCCCGACCGCAGGCCGCCATCGACGCGACAGTTCGGCGAAACGCGGGCCGGCGCGTCATCCGTCGTCCGTGACGAATTTCACCCGATCTGCACTACGCGCCGCCCTCCCCCGTCGCCTCTACTGAATGCGTATGCCGCATGCGGCACAGGCGCCGATTGTCGGCGCCGCTGGGGGACGCGCTCATGAGCGCGGAAGCGATCGGGGGAGATTGCGTATGGAGTCCTGCACGCCTGGAATCGAGTCGGCGAAGCGGCGCGAACCCGTTGCCACCCGCATCGGCGTGGGGGTTCACGAATGACTCGGCATGGCGTGTCGACTGGTCCGATTCGTTCGGATCGCGGACTCCGACGGCGTGCGTGGCGTCTGTGTGCGGCGCTGTGCGCGTTCGCACTCTGCCTGGCGACGATCTCCCTCGAGAGCACGCCGGCGCTCGCGGCCGGCACGGCCAGCGTCACCATCTCACCGACGGCCTCGACGGTCCAGAGCGGGCAACAGGTCCAATACACCCTCACCCTGCAGTGCAGCGTCACCGATGGCCTCGGTTGCGAGGGCACGACCATCAGCTTCCCCTCGACCGCGATCACGGGTGATGGGGCGGTGACCGACTTCGCCTCGTGGGTGGGCGGTTCCTCATGTCCCGGCGTGACTCGGACGGTCGCGGCAGGTGTCGTCTCGTTCAACTACGGCTTCGTTCCGAACGGCACCAACCAGTGCACCTTTCCGGTGACGACCCCGGGGTATCGCACCATGAACGGCACCCAGGTCACCATCACCCCGACGCTCAGCGGCACCAACTTCCCCTCCGCCACCGGGGCACCAGCGACCCTCACCGTGACGGCGGCCGCGCAGGGTTCGTTCGCGAAGAGTGCGCCCGTGACGATCGGCACCGGCGCGGGCATGCAGTTCTCGCTCACCATCGGGTGCGGCGGCATCACCGGGGTGTATTCGATCGAGACCCTGACCGTGACCGACCCGCTGCCTGACAATTTCACCTTCGCGTCCGCATCGGTCACCGCGCCGATGCCCGGTACGCCGACCTACGACCCCGCCACCCACACGCTCACGTACTCGGGATCCGCGGGCAGCATCTGCAATGGAACCATCACGGTGCGTGGCTTCGCCCGTGACGACGGGGTCCCGGATGCCACGGGCGAGACCATCTCGAACACGGCGACCGCGACGTGGACGTACTGGGACGGCACGACCGGTTCGGGGCAGAGCTCCACGACCACCCGCGTCGTCCCCGTGGTGCCCCAGCCCTTCCTCAGCAAGGGCGTGGGCTCGCAGGCGTTCCCCGACAGCGGACAGTACACGTTCCCGCCTGACGGCCAGAGGTATCCGTACACGTATCCCGGCGACTGGAACCAGTCCGGCAGGTCGGCCTGGTACGACATCGGACTGCAGACGGTCGGAACCAATTCCGGCGTCGTCTTCTCCGTGAAGGACCCGATGCCATGCCTCGACACCCTCTCGGCCCAGGTGTACTCCTCGCTCCCTGCGGGCGGACCGTATTGCACGAACCCCGCGTTCATCCCCCGGCTGATCCAGGCAACGGGCTTCACTCCCATCGCATCGAACGCGATCACGGTGATCCACACCGACGGCACCTCCGCGGCGATCCCGTTCACGCCGGGCACGGGATGGGTGATCCCGGCATCCCCAGCCGTCGCAGAGATCGACTTCCCACCGTTCGCCACCCAGGCGGCGAACACCGCGGCACAACTGCACTTCGTCGTGAACGGGTACAGCGCTCCGTCGGTCGCCACGACCACGCTCCTCAGGAACACCGCGACCGCTGACGCGTATCTCATCGACCTGCAGGACACCCCGGTGGTCCCCACCGAGACGGCGAACCGAGACCTGATGGTCGTGAGCCCGAACGCGCCCAGCGGTGTCGTGGTGAACGCCGTCCACGGCGTGGCGTACGACGGCGGCTCCAGCTGCACCACCAGCTCCTCGCTCGGCAACGGCGAGTTCGCGACCATCGAGCTCGGCACGGCGCCGTCGCAGGCGATCTACTTCGACTGGCTCACGCCAGCGGGATCCACGCTCATCGTGAGCCCGAACACCGCATTCCGGCTGACCAGCGTGTCCTTCCCCACCAATCAGTACACGTCTCCGATCGTCACACCCACGATCGTTCCCGACTACAACGGCACCGGCAGAACCCTCTACCGATGGGTGATCCCGGCCGGCGTGATCCAGGCGCCGGGCAACTACGCACTGGTCACCACGAACAACATGAAGCTGTCCCTCGGCGCCGGCTGCGGCGGCACGTACACCAGCGACGTCACCGTCGGCTACGGGAACCCGGTCACGGCCTGCCTGGGCTCGCCGACCGCCCCACCGCCCGGACAGAAGTCCCCGAACCTGGCGGTGCTGCGAGCGAACGGCTCCCCCATCCCGGGCAACTTCTGCGGCGTCGTCGCCACGTTCGCGGTGGCTCCGATCAATCCCGCCTTCTCCGTCGGCAAGACCGTGCAGGGCAACCTCGACGCCGGTCCCGTGTCCGCCGGCGGCGTTGGCAGGGTGAGCCCCGACGGCGGGCTCGCCCGCTACGACGTCGTCTTCACCAACACGGGCAGCACCAACCTGAAGGACCCCGTGCTCTACGACCTGCTCCCCCGCATCGGCGACACCCAGGCATCGTCATCGACCCCTCGGGGCTCGGAGTTCCCCGTCACACTGACCGACGTCGGCCCGGTGCCGGCCGGGGTCACGGTGTCCTATTCGACGGCGACGAACCCCTGCCGACCCGAGGTGCTGCCCACCAACCCCGGCTGCGTCGACGACTGGTCGACCACCGCTCCATCCCCGATCGCGCAGACCACCGCACTTCGATTCGCGTACGACGGCCTCGTCTACGTCGCCGCGTCGGCGAATCAGCCGAAGAACATCAGCATCCCGATCGAGGTCTCCACGCCCGACCAGATCGCCGGCCTCACGGCATGGAACACCGTCGGAAGCACCGCGACGGCGGGTGACCAGCGGATGCCCGCAGCCGAGTCGTCGACCACGGGGCTGACCGCGGCGGACCAGATCCTGACGCTCACCAAGGCGGCCGATGTGGCCGAGGTGCAGAATCCGGCCCAGCCCGGCGACGTGATCACCTACACGTTCACACTGACGAGCGCTGCGGCCGTCACGCTCACCGACGTCTCGATCAGCGACCCTCTGCCTGACCTCTCCACGCTGGAGTACACCTGGCCAGGCACCCCGGGCACGCTTGCCCCCGGTCAATCCGTGACCGCCACCGCAACCTATGCGCTGACACAGGCGGACATCGATGCCGGCCAGGTCGCCAACACGGCCCAGGGCCAGGGCACACCGCCGACCGGCCCGGTCGCCCAGTCGAACCCCGCGTCGACGGACACGCCGCTGGCTCAGGCGGCCGAACTCTCCATCGTGAAGTCGGCATCTCCATCGAGCGCCGACGACTACGAGGAAGGGCAGCTGGTCACGTACACCTTCGTCGTGACCAACGAAGGCAACGTCACCCTCTCGGACGTCGCCGTCGATGAGACCGCGTTCTCCGGAACGGGTACGCTGTCCGCCCTCGACTGCCCCGCGGCGATGAGTCGGCTCGACCCGCAGGAGCAGCAGACCTGCACAGCCGGCTACACGCTGACCCAAGCCGACATCGAAGCCGGCGAGGTGACCAACAGCGCCACAGCCACCGGAATCGCGCCCGACGAGACATCCGTGACGACCCCGCCGTCCGATGCCCTGGTGCCGATCGATCCGGCGCCCGCGATCAGCCTGACCAAGACCGCGACCCCCGACACGGCCTCAGCCGCCGGCACGACGATCACCTATTCGTTCCGCGTGACGAACACCGGAAACGTCTCCGTCAGTGATCCGACGATCGTGGAGACGGCGTTCACGGGCACGGGATCAGCGCCCGAAGCCGACTGCCCCACAGGGTCCGTGCTCCCGGGACAGTTCGTCACCTGCAGCGCCACGTACGCGGTGACCCAGGCGGATGTGGATGCGGGCACCATCGCGAACACCGCCACCGCCGCGGCCACCGCCGCCAGTGGCGACGACCCCACCTCAGCACCGTCCACGGCCACCGTGACGCTCGCGCAGACGCCCGAGCTGAGCCTCGTGAAATCAGCGAGCGCGCCGGCGCTCGAGGAACACGTCGTCGGCGAGACGATCACGTACTCGTTCGTCGTGACCAACACCGGCAATGTGACCATGACGAACATCGCCGTCGAGGAAGGCGCGTTCACCGGCTCCGGGCCCCTTCCTGCGCCGAACTGCCCGGCTGAGTCCGCCCTTCTCGACCCCGGCGACCAGGTGGTCTGCACCACCAGCTACACCGTCACGCAAGCCGATGTCGACCACGGTGAGATCGTCAACACGGCGACCGCCCTCGGCCTTCCGCCGGGGTCGGAGACACCGACCCCGTCCAACCCCTCGACGATCACCCTGCCCGAGTCGCCGAACCCGTCACTCACGCTGGCCAAGACGTCGGACACGGACACGGTCACGGCTGCCGGTCAGGTGGTGCGGTACTCGTTCACCGTCATGAACACCGGCAACACCACGCTCGCCGATCCGTCCATCGTCGAGGGCGCCTTCACCGGACATGGCGCGTTGACGACACCCGTCTGTGAGGACGACGGCGCGCTCGTGCCGGGCCAGACGATCGTCTGCACGGCCCGATATACGGCCGTCGCCGGCGACCTCACGGGACAGCAACTCGTCAACACCGCCACGGCGTCGGCGACGACGCCGAGCGGCGGCGACGTCGCCTCCGACCCGTCGACCGCTCGCATCCCGACGGTCACGGCCACGACATCCGACCCGCTCGCGTCGACGGGCACGGGATGGGCCTTCTCGGCCGGCGTCGCCGGCATCGCGCTCCTCGTTGCGGGCTGCGCGGTTCTCGTCACCCGACGCCGCCAGACACGATGACCCGTCAGACGCCGGATCGAAGGTGGGACGCTCACGGTCGCTCCGTCCGCGCCCGCGATATCGTGAGCGCAACCGTGCTCGTGGATGGCCCACGGCGGGACCAGGGGGAACGATGACGATCAGCGTCGACAACGAGAACTTCGTCCGAGCCGAGACGGATCGGATGCTCGCCGGTCTGCAAGCTGCTGCCGGCGGCGTGAACCGCTGGAACCACTATCGTGAGCCCACCCCGATCGACAAGCAGACCATCATTCGCATGAACCGCGACACGCTCTACAGTCTCGCGGTGGTCGACGCGTCGAAGGGAGTGACGCTCACAGTGCCCGAGTCCGGCGAGCGATACGTCTCGGTCATGGTCATCGACGAAGACCACTACGTGAAGCGCATCTTCCACGCGGCGGGGACGTACACCCTCACGGCCGACGAAATCGGCACCCCGTACGCCGCCCTGGGCGCGAGGGTGCTCCTCGATGGGACCGACCCCGGCGATCTCGAGCGCGTGCACGCGATCCAAGACGGCTTCGCCATCGACGCGCCCTCGAACGAGCCGTTCGTCATGCCCGACTACGACGAGGAGTCGTTCACCGGGACCCGCCAGGCCATCCTCGCCGAGGTGCAGCGGGTGGGTCTCGACAGCGGGACCCACGGGATGTTCGGCGACAAGGACGACGTCGACCCCAGGCAACATCTCCTCGGAACCGCAGCCGGCTGGGGAGGCCTGCCCGAGACCGAGGCGTTCTACGTGTCCGAAGAGCCGCACCTGCCCGTCGGCGAGTATCACCTCACAGTCAAGGACGTGCCCGTCGACGCCTTCTGGTCGATCAGCCTGTACAACTCGGCGGGCTTCTTCGAAGAGAACCCGCTGGGTGCCTACAGCGTGAACAACATCAACGGTGTGAAGAACCACGACGGGTCGATCACCGTGCGCTTCGGCGGCGATGGCAGCCTGCCGAACACCCTGCCGCTCACCGACGGCTGGAACTACCTCGTGCGGATGTATCGACCCCGGCCCGAGGTGCTCGACGGGTCGTGGACCTTCCCGAAGATCGCACCGGTCTGACGTCAGGGCGGGACGCGAACCTCGAATCGCTCCGACGCTCGCGAACGCACACCGGCTCGACCGGCGCGGGTGCCGCATCGGCGGCTCGGTTCGGCGTCAGGTGATCGGGAACACCAGCAGCGAACTGCTCGCTGCGGCGACGACGTTCCCATCCGCGTCCAGGACCTCGCCCTCGGCGAAGATGACCCGCCTGCCTCGCTTCGTCACCGTGCCGATCGCGGTCAGCTTCCCGGCGCCGAACTGAACGGGACGGAGGTAGCTCACCTTGATCTCGATCGACGTGTATCCGACGCCGACGGGGAGGGTCGAGTGCGCGGCACAGCCCAGTGCGGAATCGAGGATGGTGCACATCACGCCGCCGTGGACCGACCCGAGCGGGTTCGCGAGGGACTCGTCGGGCTCGCACGAGAAGGCGACTCGTCCGTCGTCGACCTCCTCCAACCGCATCAGCATGGGCGACGAGATCGGAGCCGGTGGGAGCTCACCATCGCGGATCGCCCGCAGGAAATCGAGTCCCGCCATCTGTGGCAGTGCAGCCAAGCCGGTGGCGGTGTCGTCCCAGCGAACCGTGCGTTCGCGCACATCTCCAGAGGATTCCGGTTCCACGTCGCTCCGCTCGCCCAGGGTTCCGCACGCTCGACTCGTCGGATGACGCGATCGAGCCTTCAACTGAACTGTATGCCGCTCAGCTCGACCGTGATGGGCGTGCGGCTGGTGTCGGGTGATCGATCGAGCCGTCGCATGTGCACCCGGCGTTTCGTCGGCAGCGTGATGCCGTCGATCTCGACGTGATCGTGAACGTACTGCGCGGTCGGTGAGTAGTCGTTCACCTCGGGTTGCAGGTCTGTGCGTCTCAGGTGATAGGCGTCGTCGAAGTAGTACAGCTGCGTCTGGTTGTGGCTGTCGACGCCGTCGGGAAATGTGACGCAGAGGCCCCGCCAATGCTCGCCGTGCTCGGCGTGCTCGTCGATCTCGCCGCTGGTGATGCCCGGAACGGCGAAGACGAAGGGCTCGACCAGGTAGTGCCAGGTCGTGTAGCAGCGGAAGTATGCCACTTGCCCCTCACTCCACGGGGAGTGCCGCGTGTATCCGCCGAATGTCCGGCGTGGACTGTGCAACTCTTCGATGACCTCCCCGTTGCGGTCCATCACGGTGATCCGATCCAGCGACCGATCGAAGATCATCTGTCGGCCGCCGACGACATCGGTCTGCCGGATCCATTGCCGGTGCGCGCTGGCTTCGACGATCGCGGATCCGGCGAAGCTCGGGTGGCCCTTGAGGTCCCAGAAGGTGCCGCCGTAGTCGACCACGGCGGTGACGTGGGAGACGGAGGCGAACCGGGCGGCCCCATTGGCCTCGAGCACCAGTTCGAGCAGTGACGGCATCAGCTCCTCGTCCCACCGACCGCGACACGAAAGGTCGGGCATCATCGCCGCGGCGAGCGAGCGAGAGGCATTCGCCGCTACCGATGAGTCTGCCGCCCGCTCGCACGGTGTGCCCACGTCCGAGGGCCAACCGTCCGGGTGTCGCCGCGCATCGCTCGCTCGACACGAGGAGTGCCGGAGCATCGTCTGGAGGGTATCCTCACGGCCAGGAGGCTGTCGTCATGGCGCGAGCTGGGAGCCGCAAATGGGACGTGGGCGATTTCACGCGTGGGTGGTACAAGTCCCGGGGAACGGGTACATCGAGGAACGCACGCTCTATTTCGACGCCAACGGCGTCCGGGTCGAAGCACAGCTCCGCGTGATGTGGAACGACGGAACCCGTTCGACACAGGTGATCACGTTCCTTCCCGGTGGAGAACTCAAGAGCGTGGGCGAATTGAGCTACCCCGACGACACCCAGGTCTCGATGCGATTCCACGACGACGGCACCTGGGAGATCGTGCACCGGCATCCAGGCTCAGATGACGTGACGACGTGGCGATACAGCTCGGACGGGTCGGCGCTCGTCAGAGAAGTACGGCCATGCCACGATCTGGACTCCCACGGTGGCGTGATGAAGCTCTGGAACGTCCGTCCCGACGGCTCGCCCGCCGGCGACCTGCAGATGTGGGAGGAGCTGAACGAGACCGCCGGCGGCCAGCGATGCACCATCCACACCAAGGAAGACCGCGATGGCACGTGGACCGTCACGAGGAAGGTATGGGACAGCTCCGGGAGCATCGCGCGCGAGGACGACGCAACACACCGGCCCCCGCCGGCACCTGCACCGGCGCCGCCCACGTCGACGGTGTCGACCGCACCGACGCCGACGGGGGGCACGGAGGTCTCACCGTTCGCAATCATCGGCATCTCGAGACTGCCCGAACCCTCGCTGGCTGCCGGCGCCGGCTGGGCGGGTCCGGTTCCTCCGTCAGTGGATCACATCGTCGATCATTGGCACGAGTACCCGCCCGGCGTGATCACCTACCTGGGATCCGAGGTTGCCGTCACGGAGTCGTAGGACCCCAGACCTGGCCCTCCTGGTCGCAGGGTGGCCCGAAGCCCCTTGCGCGACTCGACCCCGAGCTTGGTGAACACCTTCCCGAGATGCCACTCGACCGTCCGCGGGCTGAGGAAGAGTTGAGCCCCGATCTCGGGATTGCTGCGGCCTTCCGCGGCAAGGCGGGCGATGAGGGTCTCCTGTGCGGTCAGGTCGTTCGCCGTGTCGACGGAGCGGGCGCGAACGGTCTCGCCGGTCGCAGCGAGCTCGCGTCGGGTTCGTTCGACGAAACCCTCCAGGCCCGCGTCGGCGAAGAACTCGAGGGCGGGTCGCAGCTGCTCGCGCGCATCCACTCGCCGACCGATTCGGCGGAGCCATTCGCCGTAGAGCAGCTGGGCGCGGGCCCGAGCCATGCCGATGCGGGTGCGACTGAGCCGTTCGACCGATTCGCGGTACAAGGCCTCGGCATCTTCATCGCTGCTGAGCAGGGCGCGGCAGCGTGCCAGGACGCCGAGCGACCAGTCGCCCGCGCCCGCGACGGCGATCTCGACCAGGTGATCGAGCGCGACAGCCGCTCGACCGGGCTGGTCGCTGCGCACGGCCGCCTCGATGAGTTCCGGATAGACCCAGGTGGACAACCCCAACTCGAACGGATGCTCAGCCGCACGCTCCGCAGCAGCCAGCGCCTCTTCGTAACGTCCGTAGCTGTTGAGGAAGACCGAGCTCGTCAGTTCGGTCCCCATGAGCCAGACCCCCTCACCGCGTGCAGCCACATCGGTGCGGCTGGCGTCGATGAGCGCCCGCGCTCGGGTCTCGTCACCACGCCAGGCGGCGAGCAGGAACGGGATGTGCGGACTCAGTTCGTTGCCCGTGGCGGTGGTCACCGCCTCCGCCTCGACGGCCAGCGCGAGCGCGGCTTCGAGATCCCCGGTGAACAGCTCGACGCTGACCCGCTCGGCGAGGGCGATGGGCAGCGTCCCGAGCGCGCCGGTACGTCGCGCGAGCTCGACGTGTCGACTCGTGAGCTCCAGCCAGCTGACGTCGTCGCCCACCGCTCGGGCCGCGCGAGCTGCCGGCCACAGCCACGGCAGGACGTCTTCGCCGCTGAACGGATCGCTTCGCATGGCATCGAGTGCACGCCGAAGCATCGGGGCGCCCGCGGCGTACCCCTGTTCGACGAGGGTTGCGAGTCCATCGAGAAGCAGCGCAGGCGCCGACGGCAGCCGGCGGTTCGTCTCGTCCCAGCGCGCATCGAGGATGGCTCGCGCCACGTCCTCGAGTGCCGCACCTCCGTCCGCGAGGCGTCCGGCGAACAACGCCGCCGTGAACGCCTCGAGATACGTCTCGCGGGCAAGGGTCGCGTCCAAGGGCTGGAGCCTCTTGGCCGCGAGCAGCAGCAGCGACGGGGCCTCGCGACCCCGGGTCGAAGCGAAGGTGATCTGGGCTCCGAGCAATTGCGCTCGCGCGTCGTCGAGGTCGCTGAGCGGCCCGGCTCGGGCGATCGCGAGCATCGAACGCGCTCCGTCGGTGGAACCCGCCTGAAGTCGCGCGAACGCGGCCGCGAGGGCTCGCCGCGCTCGCTGCTCGGGGTCCGGGGTGAGTTCCATCGATCGTGCGAGGAAGGCTGCGGCCGCCGTCCAGCCACCGCGCACCTGCGCTCGGGCGGCGGCGAGTTCGAGGTCACCGGCGACGACGTCATCCAGACCACTCGCCGCCACTCCCCTGTGCCAGGCCAGGCAATCCGCATTCCCGTCGCCGACCATCGCGTCGGCGAGGATCCGGTGCGCCCTCCTCCGATCGCGCTCGGTGGCGGCGCGATAGATCGCCGACCGCATCAGCGGGTGACGGAATCGAACCTGACCCCCCAGTTCCACGAGGCCCGCGTCCTGCGCCGGTTCGATGGCGTCGACGGGGATGGCCGAGAGCGTGGCCGCCCGCCAGAGCAGGCTCACGTCCCCCATCGGTTCCGCTGCGGCGATCAGCAGCAGCTCGCGCGTGGCTGCAGGAAGCGAGTCCATGCGGCGCACGAAACCGGATTCGATTCGACTGGAGATGGAGCCACGCTGGACGGGGACGATCCCGAAACCCGACTCCGGACGATCGAGCTCGAGCGGCAACTCGATGAGGGCGAGCGGATTTCCTCGCGCTTCCGCGAGGATGCGGCTGCGCACCCGCTGATCGAACGGCCCTGCCACAACCGAATCCAGCAGGACAGCGGCATCCGCCTCGCCCAGGCCGTGGACGGCGAGCGCCGGGACGGCATCGAACGCATCGCCCTCATCGCCCTGGACCGCATCGCGCACGGCGAAGACGATCGCGATTCGCTCAGCAGCCACGCGTCGAGCCACGAACGTCAGCACCTGCGCCGACAGCGCATCGACCCACTGCGCATCGTCGAGGATGCAGAGGAGGGGGGTCGTCTCAGCCACCTCCGCGAAAAGACCCAGGACGGCGAGCCCGACGAGGAATCGATCAGGACGCTCGCCGCCACGCGCGCCGAACGCCGTGTCGAGGGCGTGTCGCTGCGGCTCAGGAAGGTGGGCGGCGACGTCGATGAACGGTGCGCACAGTTGTTGAAGGGTCGCGTAGGAGAGGTCGACCTCCGACTCCACGCCCGAGGCCCGCGAGATCACGAACCCGGCTGCGTGTTGCGCGAGATATCCCAGCAGGGCGGACTTCCCGACGCCCGCCTCGCCACGGAGCACCAGCACTTCGCTGTTCCCTGAGGCGGCGCTCGCCAGAAGCCGGTCCAGCTGTGCGCACTCCTCGCGCCTGCCTCGCAGTGCGCGGTGCTCCTCATTCCTCATGGGCAATCCACCGCCGGTTCCGACAGTAGAGATCGGCGTCCGCGCAGGCAAGAGGCCGACGTTCCACACCCGGGAGCGACCGGGGAGGCAGACCCGGGCATCTCCCGGGCGCGACGCGAGCGCGCCAGGACGAGGGTTGGTGGCATCACAACGAGATCTCGTGAAAGGGGATCATGATGAACACCACAACCAACACCGTCACTCGCTCGACGCTCGACGTGGGCACCGCGCTTCGCGACGGCTACGCCCAGGTCGGCGACGTCGACCTCCACTACGTCGAGGCGGGCGACGGACCACTCGTGCTCCTGCTGCACGGCTTCCCCGAGTTCTGGTACAGCTGGCGCGACCAGATCGCCCCGCTCGTGAACGCGGGCTACCGGGTGGTCGCGCCCGACCTCCGCGGCTACAACCTGTCCTCGAAGCCCGAGGGATTCACCGATTACACGGCTGACAAGCCGGCGGCCGACATCAGTGGTCTCATCCGCGAACTCGGGGCCGGTTCGGCGGCGGTGGTCGGACACGACTGGGGCGGATCGGTCGCCTGGTCACTCGCCATGAACCACCCCGAGGTCGTGAACCGCCTCGTCATCTTGAACGCGGCGCATCCGCGCAAGCTGAACGAGGGGCTCCGCAACCCCCGCCAGCTGCTGCGGAGCTGGTACTTCTTCTACTTCCAGTTCCCCGGACTCCCGGAGCGCCGCGCCGCCCGCGACGGATGGAAGTTCTTCAAGGGATTCCAGCGCGACGCCCGCCCGCCATACACACCGCAGGAGAACGATCGCTACGTGGAGGCCTGGTCCCAGCCCGGGGCCGTGAAGGCGATGATCGACTACTACCGCGCCGCAGTTCGGCTCGGATCCAAGCAGAAGGTCCTTCCGATCGCAGCCCCGACCCTGGTGATCTGGGGACAGGGCGACCGCTACCTCGGTCCCGACCTGGCCGAGCCGCACCAGGAAGACGTGCCCAACCTCGACCGCGTCGAGCGCCTTCCGAACGCCTCCCACTGGGTGCACCACGACGAAGCCGAGCGAGTGAACAGCCTGCTCATCGACTTCCTCGCCCCGGCCCTCGGGAGCCGCAGCCCCCGATGAATCAGCCGCCCGACAGGGCGACCCGTTGAGGGCACCACGTACGCCGAGCACCCCGTGGCCGCCGCCTGCAACACCAGGCGGCGGCCACTGGCCTGGGTGCGGACCGTGCCGTTCTGTCGACCGAGCGATGAGCGACGGCCTTCGACTGCGTCACACGAGCGTGGACATGATCGCCCCGCGTCGCCCGCGCCGCGGCATCCGATCACACGAGTCGTGTGCTGTGCTCTGCCGCGTCGGCCCGGCGAGGTCAAGCCCTGTCGCCCGGCGATCAGGCCGCGTGACGATGGATGCATGGACCGGATACATTACGCGGGCGACTCCGTCGTCACTGGTTCGGAGATCGCTCGAGCAGTGCTGGAGTACGCGAAGGCCTTGGCGAAGGCGAACCAATCCGCGACCGTGGAGATCCCCACGCTCGCGCCCGACGGGTCGATCAGCAGGTCGACACTGCTCATCGGTCCCGCGAGTCAGCTGATCGCCGACGCCGAGGAGGAGGCTGACGGCGAGGAGATCGTCGACGACGAGCTGGTGGGCTACTTCCACGCCGAGACGGCGAAGTTGACGCAGCACGCGTATCCGGCACGCGCGAACGAGACGTCCGACCCTGCCTGGATGGACGAGCTCTGAGCACCGCCGCACGGTGAGCCGGGCGACGGGGACGGTGGCGGGGTCCACCGTCCCGCGCCGCGCTCACCCGGGGTACGGCTCGATGCCGGCCGCGATCGCGACCTCACGGTAGGCCGACGTCAGGTCATCGAGCGAGGCGTGGGCGTTGAGGCCGCTCGGGTTCGGCACGACCCACACCTGGGCGGCGTCCCAGTCGCGCGGCTGGCGCCCGACCCGGGCGTGCGGCTCGTCGAACGCCACCCGGTACGCACTGATCCCGAGGACGGCGACCACCCGGGGTCGCACGGTCGCCACGCGTTCCCGCAGCGCGACGGCTCCCGCTAGCAGCTGCGATGGCGTCAGCTCGGCGGCGCGGGCCGTGGCCTGCGGGACGATGCACGTGAAGCCGACGCCCCGTTGCTCGAGATGACGCACGTCATCGGAATCGAACCCCTTCGATGCGTCGATGAGCCGATCGGTGACGCCGGCTCGATACATGGCGGGCCAGAAGCGGTTGCCGCGCCGCGCGAAGTGCGCCTGCACCGCCACGGTGAGCAGCCCCGGGTTGATGCCGACGACCAGGAGCCGCGTCGGCTGCGGGATGAGGTCGGGAAGCGTTCGGCCGGCGAATGCCGCGAGCTCAGCCCGGCTGAAGGGCATGCCGCGTCGCGGTTTCGTGGCCGTCGGCCCCGTCGCCGTCCGTCCCGTCGCCATCCTGCTCGGCGCCGTCGCGCTCACGCTCGCCGCGGGCGAGCTCGGCCTCGTAGGCGGCACGGAGTTCCCCGAACGGCGACGGCTCGCCCGGCGGTCGCGGCACCCCCAGGTGCTGCTCGCGAAGCTCGTCCATGAACCGATCCCAGAACTCGGGGCCGCCGCGCTCGAGCAGTTCGGCGCGCACGGAGAGCTCGCGGCTCGCCGGCAGGTGACGGCGCCCCCAGGCCCCGAGCTGCGCCAGCACGGGCACGAGCTGGATGGCCGGCTCGGTCAGGCTGTAGACGACCTTCTGCTTGTGGCTCGGGTCGGGCGCACGGGTGACCATGCCGAGCTCGGTGAGACGGCGAAGCCGGTCGGCGAGGATGTTCGACGCGATGCCCTCGTCGGATTCGGCGAGCAGTTCGTTGAAGTGCCGCCGATTGCCGAACATCATGTCCCGGATGACGATGAGCGACCACTTGTCGCCGAACACCTCGAGCGACAGGTTGATCGGACATCCCGACCGCTGTTCCATGTTCGACCTCCGATTTCCGCTTGCAGTCTACAACTGGTCTGCGATAGCCTGCCAACCAATTGCAGATCACAACCAGTTGAGGAGTTCGATCGTGGGCAAGGTGTACAGCGACATCGCCGTCTCGCTCGACGGCTTCGCCGCAGGCGTGAACCAGCGCGAGGAGAAGCCGCTCGGCGAGATCGACGAGAACTGGCTGCACGGGTGGATGTTCGAGACGCCCGACGAGAACCGGGCGGAGATCGACGCGATCGTCGACTCGGGCGCGACGATCATGGGCCGCAACATGTTCGGACCGGTGCGCGGCGAGTGGGACCGCGACTGGCGGGGCTGGTGGGGCCCGAACCCGCCGTACCACGGGCCGGTCTTCGTGCTGACCCACTTCGGGCACGACCCGATCGAGATGGAGGGCGGCACCACCTTCCACTTCGTCACCGACGGCATCGAGTCGGCCATGGAGCAGGCGCGCGACGCGGCCGGCGACCGGGACATCTCGATCGCCGGAGGCGCATCGACCCTGAACCAGTACCTGGCGGCCGGGCTCCTCGACGAGCTTCGGCTGCACGTGACGCCCTGCATCCTCGGCGCCGGCGAGCGCGTCCTCGACGGCGTGCCCGCGCAGCAGCTCGAGCTGGTGTCCGTGCGGCCGGCGTCACGCGTGACCCACCTCACCTATCGAGCCGCGCGACCGTAGGCGGATTTGCCCACGCTCCCCGAGATCGTCCGCGAGCGCGACTGACCCGCGTCATCCGAAGCGCGACTGACTGACCCGCGTCATCCGAAGCGAAACCGACCCGCGTCATCCGAACGGGATCGCCCCGACGACCACGCCGACGGTCAGCATCACGAGCGAGACGATCACGGCGCGCCAGAGCACCTTCTTGTGGTGGTCGCCGAGGTTCACGCCCGCGAGCGACACGAGCAGGAGGATCGCCGGCACGAGGGGGCTCTGCAGGTGCACCGGCTGGCCGGTGATCGACGCGCGGGCCATCTCGACGGGGTCGATGCCGTAGGTCGCCGCGCTCTCCGACAGGATCGGCAGGATGCCGAAGTAGAACGCGTCGTTCGACATGAAGAACGTCATCGGGATGGAGAGGATGCCGGTGATGACGGCGAGGTACGGTCCGAGCGCCTGGGGCACGACGTCGACGACCCAGTCGGCCATCGCGGTCACCATGCCCGTGCCGTTGAGCACGCCGACGAGCACCCCGGCGGCGAGCACCATCGAGACGACGCCGACGATGCTCGGTGCGTGCGCGACGATCTCATCGGCCTGCGCCCGCACCTTCGGGAAGTTCACGATGAGCGCCACGGCGGCGCCGATCATGAAGACGAACGGGAGCGGCACGACGTCGATGACGAGCAGCACCATCACCGCGAGCGTCAGCGCCAGGTTGAACCAGATCAGCTTCGGCCGCAGGGTCGCACGGGCGGGGTCGAGCACCGTGTCGGCCATGACGGTGTCGCGCTCGTCCTCGCCGACGGTCATCGTCCCGGTCGATCCGCCCACCGGGGTGATCGTCATCACGTTCGTCGTCGACAGGGTCGCCCTCGCCCCGACCGACGCCTGCGCCCCGCGCAGGAGACCCAGCCGGTTCCGGATGCTGCCGGCGGCGCCGCGAAGCCCGGACGCGGCATCCGTCGCCCGCTCCCCCGCCCACTCGCTCACCATGAGGTCGCCCGCGGCGAGGGTGCCGAGCCGCTTGCGCTCGCCGAGGCCGAGCATCCAGGCGAACGCGAGCGAGACGGCCAGGCCGACTGCGAGCGAGGGCAGCATGGGCACGAAGATGTCGGTCGGCGAGACCTGCAGCGCCGACGCGGCGCGCACGGTGGGACCGCCCCACGGAACGATGTTGAGTGTGCCGTTCATGAGGCCGGCCACGCAGGTGAGCACCACCGGGCTCATGCCGAGGCGCAGGTAGATCGGCAGCATCGCCGAGGTCGTGATGATGAACGTCGTCGAGCCGTCGCCGTCGAGCGAGACCGCCCCGGCCAGCAGCGCCGTGCCGAGCACGACCTTCGCCGGGTCGTTGCCCAGCAGCCTCGTGATGAAGCGGATCAGCGGATCGAACAGCCCGACGTCGATCATGATGCCGAAGAACATGATGGCGAACATCAGCAGGGCCGCCGTGGGCGCGAGGGCGCCGATGGACTCGAGCACCATGTCGCCGATGCCGAGCCCCGCGCCGGCGAACAGGCCGAAGATCGTGGGGACCACGATGAGGGCGACCATCGGCGTGAGCCGCTTGGTCATGATCAGCGCCATGAAGGCGAGGATCATGGCGAATCCGAGTATGACGAGCATGTCGACTCCTTTGTCGGGCTGGTACGGGTACGGGCACGCTACGCACCGGATGCCCCGTGCGGCGGGTATCGCGCATTGCCCGCCGTTGTGCGCATTGACCGGGTTCTGCGCATTGTTCGCGACGGGTCGCGGACGAAGGGGACGCGGCATCCGGGCGTAGCGTTGGGGCAGGCCCGCGAACACCGCGGGGTGACCGACGGAGGTCGACGTGCGCTTCGCCGACTCGATGCTGCTGCTGGTGCTCGGATGCGTCGTGGCGGTCGTCGCGGTGTGCCTCGCGGTCTTCGCGTGGCTCGGCGTGCAGCAGTTGCGCACGCAGACCGAGGGCGAGGCGCTGAGCATCGCGCGCACCCTCTCGGAGGACCCGGACCTGCGGGCTGCCGTCGCCGGCTACTCCGCGCGGGCCGCGGCTCCCGCGGTCGACGAGCTGCGGGGCGGGCCGATCGCCGCGGCGGCGGGGGCCGTGCAGGCGCGCACGGGTGCGCTGTTCGTGGTCGTGACCGACGACCGCGGCATCCGGCTCGCACACCCCGACCCCGACCGCATCGGCGAGGAGGTCAGCACGAGCTTCGCCGCGGCGCTGGCCGGCGAGGAGACCGTGTCGTGGGAGCGCGGCACGCTCGGCGAGTCGGCCCGGGCGAAGGTGCCCGTCTACGCGCCCGGCACGGCGCGACCCGTGGGTGAGGTCAGTGTGGGCTTCGCGCCCGCGAGCGTCTTCGACGACCTGCCCACCCTGCTCGCGGGCGTCGCCGTCGCCGCCCTGGCCGCGCTCTCGATCGGCGTGCTCGTCGCGGTGCTGCTGCGGCGGCGGCTCGAGCGGCTGACCCTCGGCCTGCAGCCCGAGGAGCTCACCGCGCTCGTGCAACAGCAGGCGGCCGTGCTCGACGGCGTGGGCGACGGCGTGGTCGCCATCGCACCTGACCGGATCATCCGGGTGTGCAACGCGGTCGCCGAGCGGATGCTCGGGGTCGACGATCCGGTGGGCGCCCGCGTCGACGCGCTGGGCCTCGCGCCGGCGCTCGCCGCCGTGCTCGATCCCGCGGCACCTCCGCCCGACCCGACCTCGGCCTTCCCAGCGGGGGAACGCATCCTCTACGTCGACCGTCGCCCGGTGCGCCGGCTCGGCCGGGACCTCGGCGTGGTGTTCGTGCTGCGCGACCGCACCGACCTGATGGCGCTGTCGGAACGCCTCGACGCCGTGGGCTCGATGACGAACGCCCTGCGAGCCCAGCGGCACGAGTTCGCGAACCGGGTGCATGTCGCCGCCGGCCTCATCGACGCCGGCCGGGTCGAGGAGGCGCGCTCCTTCCTCGACGAGCTCCGCGGCCGCGGCCCGATCGCGGCCCCCGGCGGCCGTCTCGAGCGCATCGAGGAACCCCTGCTGCAGGCCATCGTGGGCGCGAAGGCGATCGAGGCGGCCGAGCGGGGCGTACGGGTGACCGTCGCCGAGGGCACCTTCGTGCGCGGCACGCTCTCGGCGCCCGAGGATGTCGGCGCGGTGCTCGGGAACCTCATCGACAACGCCGTTCGGGCCGCGCTCTCCGCCGAGCGCACTCCGAGGCAGGTGGAGGTCGAGCTGCTCGACGACGCCGACGTGCTGGCGATCACCGTCGCCGACTCGGGAGCCGGGGTGGCCGACCCGGCACGGCTGTTCCCCGGGGGCGACGACGCAACAGTGGCCGGAGCGCAGGCCGGGGCGGGGGCGGGCCGAGCGCCGGCCGACGCGGTGCACGGCCACGGCATCGGCTTGCCGCTCATCCGCGACCTCGCCCGCCGGCGCGGCGGCGACGTGTGGCTGGCCGACGCGGGCGGGGGCGAGGGCGGAGCCGTCTTCTGCGCGCGCCTGCCCGGCGTCATGTCCCCTCGGGAGGAACTGTGACTGAACCCGTGCTCGTGCTCATCGTCGACGACGACTTCCGGGTCGCCGGGCTCCACCGCGAGATCGTCGCCGGCCGATCGGGCGTGCAGGTGCTCGAGCCCGTGTACACCGCGGCCGCCGCACGGGCGGCGGTGCGCGACCATGCACCCGACCTCCTGCTCGCCGACGTCTACCTGCCCGACGGCGACGGTATCGCGCTCGTCCGGGAGCTCGACGTCGACGCGTTCGTGATCACCGCCGCATCGGATGCCGCGACGGTGCGCCGCGCGCTGCGGGCCGGCGCCCACGCCATGCTGATCAAGCCGTTCCCGCCCGCGCTCCTGGCTGAACGCATCGACGCGTTCGTGCGCTTCCGCAACGTGCTCGGCGCCGACCGGACGCTCGACCAGGAGGCCGTGGACCGTGCGGTCCGCATCCTGCACGGCAGCGCCTCGCCGATCGCGTCACGATCGCCGACCGAGCAGCTCCTCCTCGAGCGGCTCGGCGATGGCGAGTGCTCTGCCGCCGAGGCCGCCGAACGCGCAGGCAT
Organism: Agromyces sp. 3263; assembly: GCF_031456545.1. Lineage (NCBI taxonomy): Bacteria > Bacillati > Actinomycetota > Actinomycetes > Micrococcales > Microbacteriaceae > Agromyces > Agromyces sp. 3263. The sequence continues at coordinate 2,477,573 of NZ_JAVDUV010000001.1, read as the reverse complement.
CTCCCGGGCGACCGCCCAACGCCACCTCTCGGCCCTCGTCGACCGGGGGCTCGTGGAGGTCTCGCTCCGCTACGGCACCACCGGCCGCCCCGAGCACCGCTATCGGCGTCGCGCCGGTGCCGGCCACGTCGGCTGATCCCGGGCCCGCACGGGAATGTCGGACTCGGGCATGGACGTCGATGCCGGCTTCGTCGTCGGCGCCATCGTTCGATCATCGAACACATCGTTCATACTGTGATCGAGCGGGACGCCGCCGCTCACCCGACGCACGCTCCTGAGGAGACCGACATGGCCGACGAGACCACTGCGGCGCCGCAGTCGCAGACGCTGTCACGCGGCATCCGGGTGCTCGAGATCCTCGCCGACGCACGCGAGCCGCTCACGATCGACGAGCTCGCGAGCCGCTTGGGCGTGCATCGCTCGGTCGCCTACCGCCTGCTGCGCACCCTCGAGCACCACCGCCTCACGGTGCGCGACGCGCGCGGCCGCATCGTGCTCGGCGCCCGCCTCGCGGCACTCGCCGCCGGAGTCGCCCACGACCTGCAGGCGGAGGCGCTGCCCGAGCTCACGAGCGCGGCGAACGAGCTCGGCATGACCTGCTTCCTCGCCGTGCTCGACGGCGACGAGATCGTGACGCTGACGAGCATCGAGCCGCGGCATGCGATCGCATCGGTCGCGCAGCGGCCGGGCACGCGACACGCGATCGGCATCGGCGCACCCGGCAAGGTCATCCTCGCCGGCCTGCCGAACGCCGACTGGCCGACCGATGCGGATGCCTCGCGGCGGGCCGAGCTCGACGAGGCCCTCGTGCGCGGGTACGCGACGAGTCACGACGAGGTCATCCCCGGACTCCGCTCGACCGCCGTGCCGCTCGCGCTGCCGAGCGGCCAGCCGGCCGCCCTGGCCGTGGTCTACGTGTCGAGCGCGCGAACCGACGCCGAGATCGCGGCGCGGCTGGGCGAGGCGTCGCGATCGATCCGCGGTGCGCTCGGCGCCGCCTAAACCGTCGGCGCCCTCACACCTCTGACGCCGTCACCGGCTGATCCGCCCGTAGGATGGGCGCGAAGAACGCGGCGAGCTCGTCGGTCGCACTCAGCGGCAGCACGTTCGCCACGTACTGGTCGGGGCGCACCACGACGACGACGCCGCCGCGGTCGACGCCCCGCTCCTCGAAGAGGTCGTGCTCGGGGTCGGCCGCGTACACCTTCTCGTAGTCGACGAGCTCGAACGGACCCGACCGCGGCAGGAACACTTCGGGCACGACGCCGAGGTCGACCTCGGTGTAGGGCTGCTGGTAGACCACCTTGACGTCGAACCAGGCGTCGCGGTCGGCGCCGTCGGGGGTCGCCGCCAACGGCGAGTCCGCCGCGGTGTCGAGCCACTCGGCGAGGGTCGCGACACCGGATGCCGCGCCGGCGCGTGCGGCGTCGGCGAAGACGTAGATGCGCCACCGCCCGTCGGCGGTCGCGTGGTGGCCGAGGTGCACCGGGTTCGCGTCGCACACCCGCACCACCTCGGCCGACCTGAACCGCTTGCCGATCGGGAAGCCCTCGGCGAGCGCCTGGTGCGAGGCCTCGGCGACGACGAGCGACGGCGCGTACTGGGTCATGAAGCCCGCGGGGAACTCGAATGTCTGCGCGTAGAACTCCTCGAGCTCCGACGGCGAGGCGAACTCCTCGGGTTTCTTCGCCATCATCGTCGACCACTGCTTGTCGAAGTCGATGAGGTTCTGCGCGACGACCTGCCGTTCGGCCGAGTACGTGGCCAGCAGGGCTTCGGGGGCGCGCCCCTCGAGCACGTGCCCGAGCTTCCAGCCGAGGTTCCAGCCGTCCTGGATGGAGACGTTCATGCCCTGGCCGGCCTTGGCGCTGTGGGTGTGGCAGGCGTCGCCGGCGATGAACACGCGCGGGGTGCGCGAGCCCGCGGCATCCGTCGGCACGTCGTCGAACCGATCGGTGAGGCGGTGCCCGACCTCGTAGACGCTGTGCCACGCCACGTGCCGCACGTCGAGCGTGTAGGGGTGCAGGATCTCGTTCGCGCGGGCGATGACCTGCTCGATGCCGGTCTGGCGCACGTGGTGGTGGTCGTCGGCCGGCACCTCGCCGAGGTCCACGTACATGCGGAAGAGGTAGCCGCCCTCGCGCGGGATGAGCAGGATCGAGCCTGCCTCCGACTGGATCGAGCACTTGGTGCGGATGTCGGGGAAGTCGGTGACCGCGAGCACGTCCATGACGCCCCACGCGTGGTTGGCCTGGTCGCCGGCCATGTGGCATCCGATCGCAGCGCGCACCCGGCTGCGCGCGCCGTCGGCGCCCATCACGTACTTCGCGCGCACGATGCGCCGCTCGCCCTCGTGCTCGCCTGACGTGTGACGGAGCGTGACCGTGACCGGGTGCGCGCCGTCCGCCCCGCCGTCCTGCGCGTCGTCGGCGACCTCGAGGCCCTCGAACTCGTAGCCGAAGTCGGGGGCCAGGCGCGTCGGGGCGTTGGCGGCGAACTCCGCGAAGTAGTCGAGCACGCGCGCCTGGTTGACGAGCAGGTGCGGGAACTCGCTGACGCCGGCCGGGTCGTCGGGCGTGCGCTTGGCTCGCACGATGCGCGACGGGTCGGCCGGGTCGGGCTTCCAGAACACCATCTCGGTCTGCCAGTAGGCCTCGGCGACGATGCGCTCGGCGAACCCGAACGCCTGGAACGTCTCGACGCTGCGCGCCTGGATGCCGTCGGCCTGGCCGATCTCGAGCCGCCCGGGGCGGCGGTCGATGATGCGGGTCGTCACATTCGGGAACATCGCGAGCTGCGCCGCGGCGATCATGCCCGCGGGGCCGGCGCCCACGATGAGCACGTCGACCTCGTCGGGCAGCTCGGCGGGGCGGTCGAGGCCGACCCCGGCGGCGGGCAGCACCCGCGGGTCGCCGGACACGTAGCCGTGGTGGTGGAACTGCACGGGTTCTCCTCACATCATCGTGCGGTGGTCTCGACCGATCACGGTCGATGCGTGTTCGATAATCGAACTTGCAATTCACATATAGCGCATACACGATGCTAGGCGCGGCGGTGCGGGGTGGCAAGCCGGGGTCCGCAGACGCGTCCATGCCTCGCAGGTGGGTCGAGCCGTGCGCCGGGCCGCCCGCCCGCATACACTGCTGCGGTGATCCGACCAGAGCGCCCCGACGACGCCGACGCCATCCACGAGCTCACCGTCATCGCCTTCGACCCGATGCCGTTCAGCGACGGGACCGAGGCGCCCATCATCCGCGCCCTGCGCGCAGCGGGCGAGCTCACCGTCTCCCTCGTCGAAGTGGAGGACGGCGAGGTCATCGGCCACGTCGCGTTCTCGCCGGTCACCGTCGGCGGGGCCGACGTGGGGTGGTACGGCCTCGGGCCGATCTCCGTGCACCCCGGCCGCCAGCGTCAGGGCATCGGCAGCCGGCTCGTCGCGGCCGGCCTCGACGAGCTCCGCGAACGGGGCGCACGCGGATGCGCGCTCATCGGCAACCCCGCGGTCTACGGCCCGATGGGCTTCGTCGGCGACGACGGCCTCACCTACCGCGGACTCGGCGAGGGGCTCGTGCAGCGCGTCGTGCTCGAGGGCGAGTCGGTGCACGGCGAACTGCGGTTCGCCGACGCGTTCGAGGCGTACGAGGACGAGGACCAGGGCAAGGACGCCCACGAGTAGCGGCAGGCGACCCGTCAGGGCACGATGAGGCCGAGCGAGACGGTGCCCGCCGTGCTCAGCCGGGCCACCGCGAGCCCGTAGCCGTCGGGGCCGTACTCCACGCTGAGCCCGTCGAGCGGGAAGATGCCCTGGGTCGTGCACTCTCGCCGGAACGGCCCCGTCGGAAACGCGAGCACGAGGCAGACGTCGGCGCCGTCGAACGCGCGCACGACGAAGGCCGAAGGACCGTCGGTGCGAGAGGCGACCAGCCGAACCGACGCCGGGTCGACCGAGTCGTCGATCCCCGCGATGCGAGCGGCCTCGTCGGCGAGCGGAAGGCGATCGAACAACTGCGGGATCCTCGTGTCCTCGACGGGCACTCCCGGCTCGGGCGTCGACACGATGCCGAACCGCGACGACGAACTCGACGTCGCGGGCACCCGCTGCGCCGTCGACCAGCCGAGCGCCCCTCCCACGAGCAGCCCGACGGACGCCGCGACCGCGGTCCAGCGCACGAGTCGGCATCGCGCGGCATCCGTCCTCGTCACGCCCCGATCGCCGGGTACGACCGCCTCGGCGTCCTCGATCGACTGGCCGGGCTGGACCGATTCGACGCGTTCGACGGGTTCGGCGCGCGCGACCGGCTCGACGCGCCGCGACAGGTCCTCGAGCTCCGCCATGGCCTCGGCCCGCTCCTCGTCCGTGGCATCCGCGCCGTAGGCGATCCGCTGCAACTCGCGGATGCGGCGCTCGGTGGCGTTCACGCCCGGCCCCCTTCACGGCTTCGGAGCCAAGCATGCATCCGCATCGGTCGAGCGGCAAGGGGCTGGATGCCGGTCGGTCCAGCCCGCGGCAGCGCGTCAGCGGGAGCGCAGGGTCTCGGAGGGACGCTCGCCGAATGCCCGCCGGTAGGAGTCGGCGAACCGCTGGTGATGCGCGAACCCCCACGCCCGGGCGACCTTCGCGACCGTCGCATCGGCCCCGGCCGCGCGGAGGTCCGAGCGCGCCCCCTCCAGCCGGATCCGCCGCAGCACCTGCGCCGGCGACTCCCCCAGTTCCCGGGTGAAGGCGAAGTGCAGGCCGCGGGTGGAGATGAACACGGCGCTCGCGACATCCGTGATCGTGATGGGCTCACCGGCGTGCGCGTGCATGTACTCGATCGCCCGGCGGACGACCGCCGAACCACCCCGGCGCTCGTCCGGCGACTCCAGCCAGTTCGTCGGGAACGCGTGGAGGAACGCCGTGGCGAGGTGGTGGAACGTCGCGTTCGCCACGAGCGGCGCATCCAGCAGGCCGGGCTCCCGCGCGAGCGACGACCGGATGCCGCGCAGCACCGTCACCCAGTGATCGGCGAGCTCGGGCGAGTTGGCGACCAGTCCGGTCCGCCGCAACCGAAGCGCGTCATACCCCGTGGCGGCGCGCGCGATGCGCTCCACGGCGGCGAACTCGAGTGCGACGACCGAGGTGCGCCGTTCCTCCCACCGGACTGCGAGTCCGTCGGCCGGCGCCAGGAGCGGCTGGCACGCGTCGAGATCGGTCGGGCCCTGGGTCAGGCGGTACCCGCGACCCGCGCCGCTGATGACCGTCAGCTCGTGCGTCCCGCCGGTCGCGGTTCCCGGCGCGGTCCATGCCGAGTCGATGAAGGAGAACCGGCCGGAGGTCGACATGCTGACGCGCACCCCGAACCGCCCATCCTGATCGACCCCGAACCGGCGCTCGGGAAAGTACTCCGCGAACCACTCGTGGGCGGAATCGACGTCGTCGAACGAGCGGGACTGGTGCTCCAGCTCGGGCATGCTGCGCTCCTCCTGACCTGCTCGGCCCACTTCGACCTCGACGTTCGTCGCTCTGCGGTCCGATCGTCCGCGATCGGTACAGCTCCGTCCGAAGACGGAAGAAGCGCCCGCTGTCGAGGGATCCTCAGACTCACCCGATCGTACCGTGGACGCGTGGTGGGCTCGAATCGACGGTCGGGGGAACCGTCGAACGAGGCGTGCGCACCACGTCCGCGTCGGCGACCCGACGACGCGGATGCAGGACGAGTTGGAGGCTCCCATGGGCATGCTGGTCTACCACAGCACCACGACCCTCGTGATCGATGACCGCGTTCTCGCACACCTGCAGGTCGTCATGATCAACAAGCTTCGTCGCCGGGAGTCGTTCACCTTCACGTGGCGCGACGAGGGCGGCCAGGACTCGGTGTGCTGGATCGGCCCGTCGGTCGCGCTGGAGTTCGTCTACTCGGGCAATCGGCACCCGCTGCTCAACCGCGAGTGGCTCGAACTGCTTGCGCGCGCCGCGAACTCGAACTCGGGGCTGATGGTCATGCCCGAGCCGGCTCCGGCGACGCGCATCGACCAGCCGATCCAACCGCGGACGCCGTCGAGGCCGGTCCCCCTCGATCCGCCGCCGAACCGGCCCCAGCCCGTTCCCGTGTCGGCACGTCGACGTCAGCCTTCGAAATCCCCTGCCGACGCGTGAGACCGCTGTCAAGGGGCGGCGGCGAGCGCCCGCCCATGTCACGCTGAGGCATGGACACCCAGGACGCACCCATCGAAGACGGCCACGACGAGGCCACCAGCGACGAGAAGATCGAGGGAGTCGCGCAGCAGATGCGGGGCGACGACCAGCTCGGCCACGTCGACGACCTGCGCTCGATGGCCGAGCAGCGCCTGGCTGAGGCCGGCCTCCCGGTCGACGACGCGACGGTCGACGCCGTGGTGGACGCCGTCAGGCGCCCCTAGCACCACGCTCCTCGCGCTTCGCCGCCGCCCACTCCAGCAGGCGGTCGGCCGGCCACGTCGTGACGATGCGCTCGGCGGGCACGCCGTTGGCCTCCGCCCGGGCGGCGCCGAGGTCGAGGAACGAGAAATGGCCCGGCGCGTGCGCGTCGGTGTCGATGCTGAAGAGGCATCCGGCCTCGAGCGCGAGCTGGATGAGGTCGTCGGGCGGGTCCTGGCGCTCGGGCCGGGAGTTGATCTCGACGGCCACGTCGTGCTCGGCGCACGCCGCGAACACGGCCTTCGCGTCGAACGTCGACTGCGGCCGCGTGCCGCGCGAGCCCTCGACGAGGCGGCCCGTGCAGTGGCCCAGCACGTTCATGCGGGGGTCGGCGATGGCGCGCAGCATCCGCTGGGTCATCTCGCGCGACTCGGTGCGCAGCTTCGAGTGCACGCTCGCGACCACCACGTCGAGCCGGTCGAGCATCTCGGGCGACTGGTCGAGCGTGCCGTCGAGCAGGATGTCGGTCTCGATGCCCGAGAGCAGCCGGATGCCGCCGCTCGCCTCGTTCGCCGCATCCAGCTCGTCGAGCACCTCGAGCTGCTGCGCCAGCCGCTCGGCGCTGAGCCCGTTGGCGATGGTGAGGTTCGGCGAGTGATCGCTGATCACGAGGTACTCGAGACCCACGAGCTGCGCGGCGCGGGCCATCGTGCCGATCGGCGTGGTGCCGTCGGACCACTCGGTGTGGCTGTGCAGGTCGCCCTTGAGCTGCGCGCGCAGCCCGGCCGCGGGGACCGCCGGGCCGTGCTTCTCGCGCAGGTCGGCGAGGTACGACGGAACGTCACCGGCGACGGCCTCGGCGATCACCGCGTAGGTCGTGTCGCCGATGCCCTTGGTGCGCTTCAGCCGACCGTCGTGCACCCGGGCCGCGAGCTCCTCGGCGGAATAGCCGCCGATGACGTCGGCCGCCCGCCGGAACGCCTTGGACTTGAACGACGATGCGCGGTCGCGCTCCAGCAGGAATGCGATCTCCTCGAGTGCGGCCACCGGATCCATCTGCCCATTCTGGCCCGGGAGGCGTGCGCGGCGACACCCTGCGACGACGGTTCCGGATGCCTCACGGCGACGCATCGCCGCTCGCGCGACTAGGGTGCAGGCAGGCGAGGATCCGGAGGTGCCGTGGGCGGAGTGACGAGTGCGGATGTCGCACGCGAGAGCGGGGTGTCGCGGACGACGGTGAGCTACGTGCTCAACGACAAGGCGGGCGTCTCGGTGTCGCCATCGACCCGACGGCGGGTGCTCGAGACCGCGGCACGACTCGGCTACGCGCCCTCGGCGGCCGCCCGGGCCCTGCGCAGCGGACGCAGCGACCTCGTGCTCTGCGTGCTGCCCGACTGGCCGGTCGGCCCCGTCGTGGAGACGATGCTCGACCACCTCGCCGACGAGCTCGCCGAGCGCGACCTCTCGGTACTCGTGCACCACGTGCGCGGCGATCGCCCCCTCGCCCACCTGTGGCGGGCGGTCACCCCGCGCACGGTGGTCGGGCTCGCGCCGTTCGACCCCGCGGACGTGCGGGCGATGCGGCAGGCGGGCGTCCAGGTCGTGGGCGACGACGTCGATTCGGCCGAGGCGGCGGCGCTCGAGGATCCGCAGCCGCGCATCGGACGGATGCAGGCCGAGCGGCTCATCTCCCGCGGCCGCCGCCGCCTCGGCTACGCCACGACCGACGATCGGCGGGTCTCGGACTTCGCGGAGCGGCGGCTCGCCGGCGTGCGTGCGGCGTGCGTCGAGCACGGGCTCGCCGAGCCGCTCGTGATTCCGGTGCGCGTCGACCCCGGGTCGGCGGCGTCGGCCGTCGCCGCCTGGACGCAGGCCGACGTCGACGGGGTCGCCGCCTACAACGACGAGGTCGCGTTCGCCGTGCTCGCGGGGGCGAGGGATGCCGCGCTGGCGGTGCCCGCCGACCTCGCCGTCATCGGCGTCGACGACGTGCCGCTCGCCGCGCTCGCGTCGCCGCCACTCACGACCGTGACCCAGTCGATCGAGCACGAGGCGTCGTACCTGGCGGCGTGCGTGCTCGCCGCACTCGACGGCGAGGCTCCCCCGACCCGGCCGCATGACCCGCCGACGCTCGTCGCGCGCGAGTCCGCGTAGCGGCGCCGGCAGGACGCGAATCGCCGGCGATGGCCGGCCCCGGGGCATCCGGAGCATCCGGAGCGGTCATCGCCGGCGACTCGACGTGCGGTGCTTCAGTGCGTCAGCGCGTCAGCGCGTCGCGCGTCACGGCAGCGGGTAGTCCGTGACGTACTGGGGCGTGCCGATCACCGAGGTGTCGGCCGTGCCGCCGTACCCGTTCACGACGTGCTCGATGACCCCGGCGCTGAGGTTCACCGTCATGATGTGGTGCAGCGAGATGCCCTCGCCCTCGGGCGTCTCGAACCCGTTCGCGGTGACGATCGACGGGTTGTTCTGGTTGAACACGTAGACGCCGGCGCCGTAGAGCGCATGTTCGGTCACGTTGTCGGCCACCTTGTAGCCGGGGTAGCCGAGCGTGCCGTCGGGCTGCGTCCAGTCCGCCTGGGTGGGCGGGTCGTAGGGCAGCTCGTTCTGGTAGAGCACCGTCGTGCCCCGCTCCCCGTTCCAGACCGTGTTGTACGTCTGGAAGTGCTCGACGAACAGGCCCGTCGCGGTGACGTCATCGCCGTTCACGACCACGCCGACACGCCCGGTGTTCGTGTTCCAGCGGTCGGTGTCGCCGTTCACGCCGTTCGTGAAGCCCTCGACGCCGTGATCGCCCCGCCACACCCAGGTGTGGTCGATGAGCACGTGGTCGCTGTTCACGACGAGCGCGGTGTCGGCCTTGCCGATGTGGGGGCCGCCGACGCGGAAGTACACGTCGGAGAGCGTGATCGGGTTGGCCGGGTCGAGCTGCTTCGCGTGACCCTTGCCGGGCTGGCCGACCTGCAGCAGCACGGGCGACTCGACCGTGCCGGCGTCGATGGTGACGCCCGCGACGACGATGCCGGGGGCGTCGTGCACCTTGAGCGGCACGGCGCCGTCGACCGCCGTGAGCGTCGCGTGGCCCATGCCGAGCACGACGGTGTCGGCGCGCTTCACGTTGATGCTGCTCGCGATGTCGTACACGCCGGGGGTGAGCAGCAGGTGCTTGCCCTTCGCGAGGGCGGAGTTGATCGAGCCGACCGAGTCACCCGGCTTGGCGATGTGGAAGTCGGTGATCGGGATGGTGCGTCCGGGCGTCTCGCCGTCGGCCCAGGTGATGCCGCGGGTTCCCGTGCTCGCCGAGGGCACGCGCACGGCGTAGCGTCCGCTCTCGTCGACGAAGAGGTACGGCTTCTCTCGGCTGACGGGCGTCGCGTCGAGCGTCGTGTACGGCGGGTTCGGGAAGGTCGCGTCATCCGGAGCGCCCTCGACGCCCGAGAAGACCTGGTTCCAGACCGCGTTCGACCATCCGGCGACCACGCTGTCGCGCGTGAGCCACTGCTGCTGGGATCCGCTCACCACGAACGGCAGGCGCGAGTCGGCGATGAAGCCGCCGCTCGCGTACTGGGGGCCTGCGGTGCAGTAGTCCATCAGCGAGAGGTTGCCGCCCGAGATGTCGAGGCGCCGCATGGACACCGCCTGCGACACGGCCCAGAAGTTCGCCGACCCGCGGCATCCGTCCTGGCCGGTGCCGTTCACCTGCAGCGACAGGTTCGAGATCGTGCGCCAGAAGTTGACGAGCGCAAGGCAGTTCGACGTGCCGCCGTCGGCGAGGCAGCGGTTGTAGACCTCGATCTTGCCGGTGACGTCGACGTCGTCGGGCGAGGCGCCGAGCCCGGCGATCTCGGTGTAGTAGCCGACGCGCGCCTGCAGCGGGTCGTCGGCGGTGCCGTAGGCGCCGGGCAGGAAGAGCACGCTGTGCCGGGCGGTCGACATCTCGGCGTCGACCTGTGCGTCGGCGAGGTCGTCGAGCATGGCCTGCACCTCGTCCTGCGGGGTGTCGGGCGAGACGATCGCCACGTTCGGCCCGAAGTCGGGTGCGAAGGGATCGATCTGCTGGCCGGGTGCGGCGTTGGCGGCGCCCGCGGCGCCGGCGACGGTGATCACCGCCGTGACGGTGACGGCCGTGGCGATGCGTCGCGACCGGCGCGCGCGTGGTGATGTGGTGCTCATTCGGTCGTGTCCTCCTCGTCGAGGGTGGGCGCGCACCACGCACGGCCGGGCGTCGTCGCTGACGTCGTCGTGGCACGTGACGCGGTGAGTGACTCGTGTCACCTGATGGCGTATCGCTCAGGCTAGGGAACGCCGGCCGTTCCCACAAGGGGGTGCGAGGCTACAGCTCGACGACGGTCATGCCCGAGCCGGATGCCCCGGCCGTGCCCATCGCCGCGAGGGCCGCGGGCACCTCGTCGAGCGTGATGCGGCGACCGACGAGCTCGATCGGCCGGAAGTCGCCCGACGCGACCGCGCCGAGCATCGACGGGTACTCGTGCGCCGCCATGCCGTGGCTGCCCAGGATCTCGAGCTCTCCGGCGATGACCGCGTCCATCGGCATCGCCGCGAGCGCGCTGTCGCCGAACATGAGGCCGATCTGCACGTGACGGCCGCGCTTCTTCAGGCTCCGCACCGAGGCGAACGACGTCTCGCCGCTGCCGAAGGCGTCGACCGACACGTCGACGCCGCCACCGGATGCCGCGAGGATGCGCTCGGCCGCGCCCTCGCCGCCGCGCACCGGCACCGCCCCGAGCTTCTCGGCCGCGTCGAGTGCGGCGTCCGAGACGTCGACGCCGAAGACCGTCACGCCCGCGGCGACCGCGATCATGATCGCCGAGAGGCCGACGCCGCCGCATCCGTGCACCGCGATCTGCTCGCCCGGAGCGAGCCGACTGCGCGACACGATGGCGCGGTAGGCGGTGGCGAACCGGCAGCCGAGCGACGCCGCCTCGACGAAGCCGAGCGAGTCGGGCAGCCGGATGAGGTTGAGCGCGGCCTCGTCGACGGCCACGAGCTCGGCGAACGAGCCCCAGTGCGTGAACCCCGGCTGGGACTGCGCGTCGCACACCTGCTCGTTCCCGGCGAGGCATTCGGGGCAGCGGCCGCACGCGCAGATGAAGGGTGCGGTCACGCGGTCGCCGACCTTCCAGCCGGCCCCCGGGTCGACCTCGGAGCCGAGCTCGGCGATCTCGCCGGCGAACTCGTGGCCGGGCACGTGCGGCAGCACGACGGTGTCGTCGTGGCCCATCCAGGCGTGCCAGTCGCTGCGGCAGACGCCGGTGGCGCGCACGCGGATCACGGCGCCGCGCGGCGGGCACGCGGGTTCGGGAACGTCCGCGAGGGTGGGCTGCTCACCGAAGGCGTTCACGAGCACGGCGCGCACAGGGCTCCTCCGATTCGGGTCGACGGATGTCGCGGCGGCTCGGTTCGGGTGGCCCGGCGGATGCCGCGGGGCGGGCACCCGTCGCAGCCGGTCGCCCGCGACATCCGCGAGCCTACCGGCCCGCGAGGGGGTGCGAGGCCACGGGCGGAGCGGCGCCAGCCAGGGACTTCCACCGGCTCGTCATGGATTGTGTAACAATGTGGGATGCGATTCGTGGTGGCCGTGCTGCTCGCCTCGGTGTGCTTCGGCACCACGGGGACCGCGCAGGCCCTCGGGCCTGACGCGAGCGCGGCATCCGTGGGCGCCGCGCGCATCCTCATCGGCGGCGGTGCGCTCGGACTCCTCGCCCTCGCCCTCCACTTCGCCGGGCGTCGACGCGGCACGGGGACATCCACCGCATCGACGCCCGGCGTCGGCACGCGGCATCCGCTGCCCTCCTGGGTCGTCGTGGCCATCGGCGCCGCCGGCGTGCTCGCCTACCAACCGGCCTTCTTCGCGGGCACCGCGACGAACGGCGTCGCGGTCGGCACCGTCGTCGCGCTCGGCTCGGCTCCGGTCATCACCGGCGCGGTCGACTGGATGCTGCGGCGGCGGTATCCCGGACACCGGTGGCTCGTCGCCACCGCGATCGCCACCGCGGGCGTCGCGATCCTGGCCACCGCGACCGACGCGGGCCACGCCGCGGCCGACCCGCTCGGGCTGCTCGCGTCGCTCGGCGCCGGCGCCTCGTACGCCGTCTACACGCTCGCGGCCAAGGCGCTGCTCGACCGCGGGTGGACGCCGACGGGCAGCATGGGCGCCCTCTTCGGCACGGCGGCGGTGGTGAGTGCCCCGATGCTCGCGATGACGGATGCCGCATGGCTGGCCACCGGGCCCGGACTCGCCATGGCCCTCTGGCTCGGGCTCGTCGCCACGACGCTCGCGTACGTGCTGTTCGGAGCGGGCCTGCGCGGGCTCGCCCCGGCCACCGTGTCGACGCTGACCCTCGCCGAGCCGCTCACCGCCGGGATCCTCGGGGTCGCCGTACTCGGCGAGACGCTCACCGCCGGCGGGGTGCTCGGGCTCGTGGTGCTCGCCGCCGGCATCGTCGTGCTCGCCACCGGCGGGGCGCGGAGGGCGCCGGCGGTCGTCGCCGCCTGAGCGAGCGACGTCGCGCGGCCGCGGGTCGGAGGCCGCCCAGGCCCGCACCGGGTCCGACGCCGCCGTACGGCTCCGGTGTCGGCGGCCGCCAGTAGCGTCGAGCCATGGACCTCATCCTCGTTCCCGGCTTCTGGCTCGACGCGTCCTCCTGGGAGCGCGTGACACCGGTGATCGAGGAGGCCGGGCACCGGGTGCACCCGGTCACGCTGCCGGGCCTGGAGTCCGTCACCGCCGACCGCGCGGGCATCGGACTGCTCGAGCACATCGACGCGGTCGTGCGGCTCGTCGACACGTTCGACGAGGGCACCCCGCTCGTGCTCGTGGGGCACTCGGGCGGCGGGGCCGTGGCGCACGGCGTGGCCGACGCACGACCCGACCGCATCCACCGGGTGGTCTACGTCGACGCGGGGCCGCTCGCCGGCGGCAGCGCCGTGAACGACGGGCTCCCAATCGTCGACGGCGAGATCCCGCTGCCCGACTGGTCGGAGTTCGACGACGCCGACCTCGTCGACCTCGACGAGGGGCTCCGCGAGGAGTTCCGGGCGCGCGCGATCCCCGAGCCGGTCGGCGCCGCCTACGACCCGATCACGCTCACCGACGACCGCCGCTACGACGTGCCCATCACCGTCATCGCGTGCGAGTTCCCGAGCGCCGCCCTCGTCGAGTGGATCGCGGCGGGTTCGCCCTTCACGGCCGAGCTGGCCAAGGTGAAGCACGTCGACTACGTCGACCTGCCCACCGGCCACTGGCCCCAGTTCACCAAGCCCGTGCAGCTCGGGCAGGCGATCGTCGCGGCGCTCTCGAGCTGACCGTGTCCCCCGAAGACCGCCTCGCGGCCGAAACGACGAATCCTCGCGAATAGCCGTGGCCGGGTCAACCCCCCCACCGCCCCCCGTTCTGGGTAACGCGGCAAGGCGGTTGCAAGCGTAACGTCAGTGAAACATCTCTCCCCTGTGAGATGAACTCATCCTTCCCCTGGGATGGCACACCGCACGACCAGCTGCCGTATCCTGCACGACAGCAGGCCGCTTCCAACCGGTCCCCTCCGGTCATTCTTCGAAACCCGAGTCCCCAATCGAAGAAGCACGATGAAGCCTGCATATTGTCGGCGACCTCGCCGACCCTTGAACACCCGCCCATCCTCCATTCGCATCCGGTCGCACACATGAGCGGCCTGCCGTCGAGGATCACGCCCGCCGCACCGTCGACGGCGCCTCCCGACGTCGCAGACCGACGCGTGGCCGCGGCATCCGACCGCGTCTGGTCAGCCTCCGGCCTGCGGTGGGCGCGCCGCTATCGCGATCGGCTGCGGTTCACCGACGTCTCCGTCGTGGTGGCCGCGACGCTCGCCGCCGTCACGGTGCGGATCATGGTGCTCGGGCCGCCGGTCGCGGCCGATGGGTGGCTTCAGCCGGCGGGTATCCCGGTCATCACCGCGGCGATCTGGCTCATGGCGCTCAGCGCTTTCCGCTCGCGGGATCCGCACGTGATCGGCGTGGGTGCAGCCGAGTACAAGCGCGTGCTCAACGCGACTGCGACCGCCTTCGGGCTCGGCGCCATCCTGCTCCTCGTCCTCCCCGAGACCCCAGGCGCGCGGTGGTACCTCCTCGTCGCCGCCCCGACCGGCGCGATCGCCCTGCTGGTCGGTCGCTGGAAGTGGCGACGGTGGCTCTTCCTCCAGCGCCGACGAGGCAACTACCTCTCCCGAGCGATCGTGGTCGGCGCGCGCCACGACGTCGAATACGTCGCCCGGCAGATCGCACGCGACGCCGGAGCCGGGTTCGTCGTGGTCGGCGCGGCGGTCGACGACGACCGGACGGAACTGACGGTGGCGGGGAGCAGCATCCCCGTCGTCTCAGGCACCGCCGGCGCCGCCACCGCCGCGTCGGCCCACCACGCCGACGCCGTGATCGTGACCGGGCAGTACGGCGACGGCGGCGACGCGATCCGGCAGCTGAGCTGGGATCTCGAGGGCACGGCGACCGAGCTGGTGCTGTCGTCGCGGCTCACCGACGTCGCCGGGCCACGGGTCCACTTCCGCCCCGTCGAGGGCCTGCCGCTCCTCCACGTCGAGATTCCGACCTTCGCCGGGTGGCGCCATGCGGTCAAGCGCACGTTCGACATCGCGTTCTCGGGCACGGCGCTCCTGCTGCTCTCCCCGCTCATGCTCGTCATCGCGCTGCTGGTGCGGCTCGACAGCCCGGGCCCGATCCTGTTCCGGCAGACCCGGTGCGGGCGCGACGGCCAGACGTTCGAGATGCTGAAGTTCCGCTCCATGGTGCAGACCGCCGAACGGGACCTCGAGGGACTGCTCGACCAGAACGAGGGCTCGGGCGTGCTCTTCAAGCTTCGCAACGATCCGCGCGTCACGCGCATCGGCCGGAAGCTGCGCTCGCACTCGCTCGACGAGCTGCCCCAGTTCTGGAACATCCTCGTCGGCGACATGAGCGTCGTCGGACCGCGGCCGCCACTCGTCGCCGAGGCGGAGTGCTACGAGAAGAAGGTGAAGCGTCGGCTGATGATCAAGCCCGGCCTCACGGGCCTCTGGCAGATCAGCGGACGCTCCGACCTGAGTTGGGAGGAGAGCGTCCGGCTCGACCTCTACTACGTCGAGAACTGGTCGCTCCTCGGCGACCTCATGATCGTATGGCGCACGGTGAAGACGGTGCTTCGTCCCAAGGGGGCGTACTGATGGCCGACATCGAGCAGACCGTCGCGCGCCCCGAGGGAGCGCGCATCGGCTACGCCGGGGGCGCCTTCGACCTCTTCCACATCGGCCACCTCAACATCCTCAAGCACGCACGCAGCGCGTGCGACTATCTCGTGGCGGGCGTCGTCGCCGACGAGGCCCTCGTCGCCACTCGCGGCCACGGTCCGATCGTCCCGCTCAGCGAGCGGCTCGAGATCGTCCGGCACATCTCCTTCGTCGACGAGGCGTACCCCGAAACCGCCGTCGACAAGCTCGAGACGTGGAACGAAGTCCGGTTCGACATCTACTTCAAGGGCGACGACTGGAAGGGCACGCGTCGTGGTCGCGACCTGGAGCGGGCGTTCGCGAAGGTCGGCGTCGAGGTCGTGTACTTCCCCTACACGGTGACGACCTCGAGCACCATCCTCCGGCGAGCACTGGCCGCACTCCAGGAGCCCGACGCTCCGGAGCGCAGCGAGGGCGAGGGCTGACGCCATGGCCAAGCGCGCACTCATCACGGGAATCACGGGCCAGGACGGCTCGTACCTCGCCGAGTTCCTCCTGGAGCGAGGCTACGAGGTGCACGGCATCAAGCGCCGTTCCTCGCAATTCAACACGCAGCGGATCGACCACATCTACCAGGACCCGCACGCCGAGGACGCGCAGCTCTTCCTGCACTACGGCGATCTCACCGACGCGTCGAACATCACGAGGATCGTGCGCGACGTCGAGCCCGACGAGATCTACAACCTGGGCGCGCAATCGCACGTCGCCGTCAGCTTCGAGGAACCCGAGTACACGGCCGACGTCAACGCCCTGGGGACGCTGCGGCTGCTGGAGGCGGTCCGGCTCCTGCGTCTGGACCAGGTGCGGTTCTACCAGGCCTCGACTTCCGAGCTGTTCGGGAAGGTGCAGGAGGTTCCGCAGCGGGAGTCGACCCCGTTCTACCCTCGGTCGCCGTATGCCGCGTCGAAGCTCTTCGCCTACTGGATCACGGTCAACTACCGGGAGTCCTACGGCATGTACGCCTGCAACGGCGTGCTCTTCAACCACGAGTCGCCCCGGCGCGGAGAGACCTTCGTGACCCGCAAGGTGACCCGCGGCGTCGCGAACATCGCCCAGGGCCTCGAGCGCTGCCTGTACCTCGGCAACCTGGACTCGCGACGCGATTGGGGGCACGCGCGGGACTACGTGCGCCTGCAGTGGATGATGCTGCAGCGCGAGGAGCCCAAGGACTTCGTCATCGCGACGGGCATCCAGCACTCGGTCCGCCAGTTCGTGCGGTGGGCCGCCGAGGAGGTGGGGGTCACCCTGCGGTTCGAGGGCTCGGGACTCGGCGAGGTCGGCGTGGTCGACGAGGTCATCGGCGACGACGCACCGGGTGTGGCGCCCGGCGACGTCATCGTGCGGGTGGACCCCCGGTACTTCCGGCCCGCCGAGGTGGAGACCCTGCTCGGCGATGCGACGAAGGCGAAGCTCGAGCTGGGCTGGATGCCCGAGATCGGTGTCCGTGAGCTCTGCGCCGAGATGGTCGCCGCCGATCTCGACGTCGCCAAGCAGACCGCGCTGCTGAAGTCGCTCGGCTACCCCACGCTGGTCACGGCGGAGGGATGAGCATGCACCCCACCGACCTCCGAATCTTCGTCGCCGGGCACCGTGGAATGGTGGGCTCGGCGATCGAGCGGCGCCTCCGTTCGCTGGGCTACGCCGAGATCGTCACGCGCACCCGCGCCGAACTCGACCTCACCGACCAGGCCCAGGTCCGGCGATTCTTCGCGAGCGAGCACATCGACCAGGTCGTCCTGGCCGCGGCGAAGGTGGGCGGCATCTACGCGAACAGCATGCTGCCCGCGGACTTCGTCTACGAGAACCTGATGATCGAGGCCAATGTGATCTGGGCGGCTCACGCCCGCGACGTCGATCGACTCCTCTTCCTCGGTTCATCGTGCATCTACCCCAAGTTCGCCACCCAGCCGATGGTCGAGGAGGCGCTGCTCACGGGTCCTCTCGAGCCGACGAACGAGCCCTACGCGGTCGCGAAGATCGCCGGGATCACGCTCTGCGCGAGCCTCCGCACGCAGTTCGGCCGCGACTACCGGGCCATCATGCCGACCAACCTCTACGGCCCGGGCGACAACTACCACCCCACGCGGAGCCATGTCATCCCGGGACTCATCCGCCGCTTCCACGAGGCGCGCGAGACCGGCGCCCCCGAAGTCGTCATCTGGGGCACGGGCGAGCCGCGGCGGGAGTTCCTGCACGTCGACGACCTCGCCCGAGCGAGCGTGCACGTCATGGAACGACCTCGGTCCGAGTTCGACGAGGTGCTCGGCGGAACGCTCGCGCATCTCAACGTGGGCACGGGCGTCGACCTCACCATCCGTGAGCTCGCCGGCCTCGTCGCAGGTGCGGTCGGCTTCGAGGGCCGACTCGAATTCGACCCGACGATGCCCGACGGCACGCCCCGCAAGCTGCTCGACGTCTCCCGCGTGACGGCCCTCGGCTGGAACGCGGAGATCACCCTGCGCGACGGCCTCCGCTCGACCGTCGACGACTTCATGCTCCAGTACGCGGCCCGCTCCGGGGCCGTCGACCCCCTTGGGAGCACGCCATGACCCCACGACGCCTCGAAGACGACCTCGGTCCCGAAGACGAGCTCGGTCCCGAAGACGAGCTTCGGCCCGAGAACCCGCGTTCGCGTCGTACGCGCTGGATCATCGGCGCGGCCCTCGTCGCGGGCGGCGCGGTGATCGCCGGGGTGATCGCCCTCTCCGCGAACCTGACTCAACCACCGGTCGACACCTCGGCGCAATCGACCGTCGAGCCCACGGAGGAACCGCCGCCGCCGCCGCTCTCCGTCGCGACTCCCGAGCCGGCCCCTCTCGGCGATGAGGAGACCGCGACGGTCGCCGCCACGGTGGCGGTCGAGGACCTCGTGGCCGCGGGCAACGAGATCCTGCAGCGCGCCGACGGCGGCACCGAGGGGATCGACGCGATCGCGACGGGCTTCGTCCGCGGTGAACTCGAGGCGCTCGCCGTCGAGCGGAAGCAGCTCGGCTACACCCAGGTCGGCGCCGCCGAGGTCACCAGCGTCGCCGTCCGTTCCATGGACCTCACCTCCGACCCTCCGACCGCCCTCCTCGAAGTCTGCGTCGACACGAGCGGACTCGACGTCCTCGACAGCGCCGGCAAGTCCGTCGGCGATCAGCTCTACCAGCCCGGACACCCGGTGCTGCACCTCTATGGCGCCGTCTTCACGGACGACGTCTGGAGAATCTCGACCCACGAGATCCCCGATGGCGCCTCATGTCCCGAATGAGCAAGGAAACCATGATGAACACCCACACCTCGCCCCGAAGCCGACTCGGAGCACGAACGACGATCGCTCTCATGGCCACCGCCGCGATGGCGGCATCCCTGCTGATGTTCACCGGCTCGCCCCCGTCACCCGCGGCGGCGGCCGAGCCGACGCCCGACGGGCTGAGTCAGCGCACCGCGGCCGGCTCGTGCTGGGAGGTGAAGCAGAACGTTCCCGCGTCTCCCGACGGCGTGTACTGGCTGCTCACGCCCGCACTGAAGGCGCCCGAGCAGTTCTACTGCGACATGACCACCAGCGGTGGCGGATGGGTCCTCGTCGGCCGCGGCCGCGAGGGCTGGAAGAACTACTACCACGGCCTGCGCACCCCCGACGTGCTCCGCAACACCGTGACCGGGCCCGACGCATTCACCGTGGCGCAGCTTCCGTCCCAGATGATCGACGGCCTGCTGAACAACGGCAAGGTGAGCGCCGTCCCCGATGGAATCCGGCTCCGTCGTGCGACCAACACGACCGGCACGACCTGGCAGGAGGCGCGGTTCACGATGCCCAAGCGGGACCGCTGGGTGTGGACGTTCCGGGGTGAGCATCCGGTCGGCACCTACCAGTTCGACGGGGTCGCCGGCTCCGGCGGCACGACCGCCAACTTCGGCAGCAACTCGCAGTTCCGGCGCGTCGACCAGAGCATCAGCGCGGCGCAGGGCTGGGTCGGTGGATTCTCCTTCGGCTCCCAGGTGCTCGGCCAGACCGCTGCCACCTCCTACCTCTACTCCGCGACGAACGGGCTCGGGGGCGCTCGTCCGTTCACGCAGGTGTACCTCCGACCCCAGCTGCGGATCTCCCAGATGGACTTCGGCACCATCCCCGACGGCGGGGCACCGGCGCAGACCCTCCGGCCACAGCCCGACAGCGATGCGCTTCGCACGGTGTGGGGCGTGACCGGCCAGGCGAACGGCGTGGACGGCGAGCTCAACACCGAGGTGGCCGCGTTCGGCCAGGTGGGAAGCACCGTGTACGTGGGCGGCAACTTCCGCTACGTGCAGAAGTCGGCGACGTCGACGGGCACCAGCAAGATCGAGCGACCCTACCTCGCGGCGTTCGACGTGAACACCGGGGAGTTCAAGCCGACCTTCGTGCCGCAGTTGGACAACCAGGTGAAGTCCATCATCGGACTGCCCGACGGACGCCTGGCGGTCGGCGGCCAGTTCACCACGGTGAACGGTCAACCGCATTCCGGCTTCGTGGTGCTCGACCCGGCCACGGGCCAGACCGCGCCCGGCTGGCAGGTCGACGTGGAGAACCGCACGGCGGGCGGAACCGTCCAGGTCCGGGGCTTCTCGCTCCAGGGCGGATTCCTCTACCTGTCGGGCTCGTTCACGCACCTCGTCGGATCCAATGGCGTGACCTCGAGCTCGTGGAACGGCGGACGGATCAACCTCGCCGCCGGCGGCCCCGACAACCAGTGGAACCCCAACCTGAACGGCACCAGCGTCGGGGTGGAGGCCGCCGGCGACGGCACGCGGGCGTACTACTCGGGCTACTTCCGCCAGAGCGGGGCCACCCAGACGCTGAGCGACGCGGCCTTCCAGACCGCCAGCGGCGCGCCGCTGGTGCAGCCCCTGTGGGCCCCGCAGTTCAGCAAGCCCGGCACGAACTTCACGGGCAACATCTGGCAGCTCGGCGTCGCGGAGGCGGCCGGCAAGGTGTACTCGGGCGGATCCGAGCACAGCCTGTTCGGCTACGACCGCAACACGTTCACCCGAACGAGCGGGAGCATCACGAAGGCCGGCGGCGACTTCCAGGTGGTCGAGGCGAATGCCGACACCGTCTTCGGCGGATGCCACTGCGGTGACTTCTCGTACGAGAACGCCTTCGCGTGGTCGGACGTCGGCACGAACTGGACGCAGGGCGACAGCATCAACCTGTTCGGCGGGTGGGATGCGGCGACCGGCAAGTACCTCCAGGACTTCAACCCGATCACCCAGGCCCGTCGCGGGTTCGGCGTGTGGGCGATCTTCCAGGACTCGACCGGCACGCTGTGGGCGGGCGGAGACCTCCTGTACTCCACCCGGGCCGGACAGGTGAACCAGTGGGCGGCCGGCTTCTCGAGGTTCGCCCCGCGTGACGCGGCCGCACCGTCGGCGCCGACCGCGTCGGTCACCCCGACGGATGCCACCCACGCCCTGCTGTCCTGGACCGCCTCGACCGACAATCGCGGCGTCGCGAAGTACGAGGTGATCCGGGGGAACAAGGTCGTCGAGTCCACGACCGCGCAGGAGCTCTCGGTTCCCGTCGAGAGCGCGCCGGTGAAGTACTTCGTGCGTGCCGTCGACGCGGCCGGCAACCGCTCGGCGACGTCCTCGGTCGCTCTGGTGAACCCGCCGAGCGCGAGTGATCTCACCTTCGCGTCCACCGGCGATTCGTGGCGCTGGCGCTACGACTCCACGGCTTGGGCGACGAACTGGCGCGACATCGGCTACAACGACGGAGCCTGGGCGACCGGTGCGTCGTTCCTCGGATTCGGGTCCTCGACCATCGCGACCGACATCTCGGTCGGAGCGCCGAGCCCGCGCCCGCTGAGCGCGCAGTTCCGCAAGTCGTTCACGGTGAGTGACCCAGCGACCGTGATCAACGGCGTCGTGTCCGTCGTCGCCGACGATGGCGTGGTGGTGTCCGTGAACGGCGTCGAGATCGGGCGGGCCAATATGCCGTCCGGCACGATCGGCCAGAACACGTTCGCCAGCGCGGCTCCGCGAACGACGGCCGCGGCATCCAGCCGCGTCCAGTTCACGGTGCCCAGCGGGCTGCTCGTCAGCGGGACGAACGTGATCGCCGCCTCGACGCATCTCAACTACCGCACGTCGCCCGACCTCAGCTTCGACCTGAGGTTCACGGCGAAGCGGGGCACGCCGGCGCCGCTCGCGGCACCGACCGTGACGGCGAGTGCGACGAGCTTCTCGACGGTCGACGTCTCGTGGACGCACCCCTCGCCCGGGAGCGTCACCGAGTACGCCGTGCGGCGGGACGGCGTCGAGGTGGCGCGCGTGCCGGGGTCGACGATGAGCTTCGCCGACAGCGGCTTGACGGCATCGACGACCTACCAGTACAGCGTGGTCGCCATCGCCGGCGCCTCGACGTCACCTGCCGGGACCGCACAGGTCACGACGCCTGCCGAACCGGTCGACCCGAACGTGACCCTCGTGCCGCAGACGGCGAACTGGCGCTGGGATTACGACGGCAGCACGTGGGAGGCGGACTGGCAGCAATCGGGCTTCGACGACTCCTCGTGGGCGGTCGGCCCGGCCCCGCTGGGGTTCAACTCGACCGGTCTCGGCACCGACATCTCGGTGGGGGCGCCGTCTCCGCGGCCCTTGAGTGCCCGGTTCCGGCACGCGTTCACCGTGAGCGACCCGAGCGCGCTCCAGACGGTCACGCTGCGGTTCGTGGCGAACGACGGCGCGATCGTCTACCTCAACGGCACCGAGATCGGTCGCGCGAACCTCCCGGCCGGCACGATCAGCCAGTCGACGTTCGCGACGGCTGCACCTCGCACGAGCACGGCGGTGGCCAACCAGGTCGAAGTCGCTGTTCCTGCGGGCCTCCTGGTCGCCGGGACGAACGTCCTGACGGCGTCCACCCACCTCAACTACCGCACATCGCCCGACCTGAGCTTCCAGCTCGTCCTGTCGGCGACACGGTGACATGGCACCGGGACCCCGATTGACCCCTGCAGGCGAACGACGGAACTACCGTGAGGCGGTGAGCCGGCTCGCGGCGGCGCAGAAGCCGGGCGCCGGAGTTCCCGCCTACCTCCGCTGGGTCAATCGGGGCCTCGGACGCCGTGCCGCTGCGGCTGCCTATGTCCTGCGGCTGTCCCCGAACCAGGTGACGCTCCTCAGCGGCATCCTGTCGCTTGCCGGCATGCTCGTGCTGGTGCTCGCGCCGCCCTCGCCGGCGGCGGCGATCGGCGCCTCGGCGCTGCTCCTCGGCGGGTATGCGCTCGACTCCGCCGACGGCCAGCTCGCGCGGCTCACGGGCTCCGGCTCCGTGGCGGGTGAATGGCTCGACCACGTCGTCGATGCCGCGCGATTGCCGCTGTTCCACATCGCCGTCCTGGTCTTCCTCGTGCAAGCCGGTCAGCCACCGGTGTTCGTGTCGACGGCCGCCGCGTTCGCCCTGCTGTCGTCGGTGTGGTTCTTCGCGCAGACCCTGGCGGAGAAGCTGGCACCGGGCGGCGAGGCGCCCCGACCGGATGCCCCGGTCTGGCTGTCCTTCGCGAAACTGCCGTACGACGTGGGAGTGACCTACCTCATCGTCGCGACGTCCGCCTGGATGCCGGTGTTCCTCACCGCGTACGTGGCCCTGTTCCTGTTCACCGCGGGGGTCGCCGCGCTCTCGCTGGTCCGCAAGTACCGAGCGCTCCGCGCCGGAGTCCGGACTCCGGTCGCGTGACCGTCACCGTCGGCAGGTCCGGACGAGCGGCCACGGCCGGCGCCGGCGTCGGCGCTGCCGTGGGCGCGCGCGCCGGCTCGGGCGCGCACGTGGCCGCGACAATGCGACCGGCGACCCGGCGCGAACTGCCTGCCTGGCCCATCCTCATCCTGCTGTGGGGGCTGCCTGCGTGGTGGGCGTTCGGCCTGCTGCCCTTCTACCTGCTGATCGTCTCCGTGCCGATGCTCGCCTACCTCGTCCATCGCGGGCGCGTCGAACTCGTCCCGGGCACCATCCCCTGGCTGGCCTTCGTCGTCTGGATGCTGCCGTGCGCGCTCATGCTCGACTCGCTGGGCCGAGTGCTGGGCTTCGGCATGCGCTTCGCCCAGTTCGCGGGTGTGGCGATCGCGCTCGTCTACCTCATCAACGCCCGCTCGACCCTGACGCCGCGGCGCGTGCTCGCGGGCCTCACCTTCACGTGGTTCTTCATCATCCTGGCCGGATACCTCGGCATCCTCTGGCCCGACGGGATCCTGACGTTCACGGTCGGGCGTCTCCTTCCCGGTGGGATCCTCGACAACGAGTACGTCAACGACCTGGTGTTCCCCAAGTTCTCCGAGGTCCAGGACCCATGGGGCGCCGAGGAACCGTTCGTGCGCCCATCGGCACCCTTCGCATACACGAACGGCTGGGGCGCCGCGCTCGTGATCCTCACGCCCGTGGCGGTGGCCTGGGCGCTCGAGCGCGGCACGGCGCGCGCCCTGCTCCTCGTGCTCTTCGGCGCGGCGCTGGCGGTACCGCCGGCCGTGGCCTCGAGCAATCGTGGCCTGTTCATCGGCGTCGCGGTGGGCCTCGCATACGTCGTCATCCGGTTGCTCCTACGGGGCAAGTGGCTGGCGTTCCTCTGGGTGTGCGTCCTGAGCTCGGGCGTGATGTTCCTGTTGTCGATCTCCGGCGCACTCGAGGCGATCGTCGAGCGGCAGGAGGTCGTCGACACGACGCAGGGGCGGAGCCTGCTCTACGAGGAGACCTTCGCCCGCACGCTGGAGTCGCCGATCCTCGGGTTCGGCGCACCCCGCCCCTCACTGACGAGCGAGATCACCATCGGCACCCAGGGCGCCCTGTGGAACACCATGTTCTGCTTCGGCTTCGTGGGACTCCTCCTCTTCGCCTGGTTCCTCCTCGGCGGCATCGCCCGCACGTGGTCGGCGCCCAACACGGCGACCCTCTGGCTGCACGCCGCCGTGATCAGCGGCACCGTGGTCAGCGCCTTCTACGGACTCGACCGGCACATGCTCAGCCTCTGCCTCATCCTGGGCCTGCTGCTCCGGGAGCGGTACACGCCAGGTTCGAAGCTCTGGGTCCCCAAGCTCGACCATCGGCCACCGCATGCGCGTTGAACGCCTTGCGCGCAGCGGTCTGCTCAGCCTGATCGGATCGGTGGCATCCGCGCTCTCGGCGCTCGTCATCGCGGTCATCATCGGCAACGCGCTCGGCGCCTATGGCACCGGCCTCTTCTTCCAGGCGGTCGGCTTCTTCACCATCGCGAGCCAGGTGCTCCGGCTCGGGACCAACAGCAGCCTGGTACGGACGATCTCCGAACACCAGGCGTTCGAGCGTCGCGGCGAGACCTGGCGCGTCGTCGTCATCGCCGTCATCCCCGTCGCCGTTCTGGGGATCATCGCCGGTGCGCTCGTGTGGGTGTGTTCGGAGCCACTCGCGAACTGGCTCGCCTCGCCGGGCGAGAGCGCCCAGCTGCGGCCGTTCCTGGAGTTGATGGCGCCGTTCATCAGCGTGGGCGCGCTGCTCGCCGTGCTCCAGATCGCCTCCCGCATGGTCAACGGCATCTCGGCGTACACGCTCGTCCATACGATCATCTACCCCGCCGTGCGACTCATCGCCGTGGGCGTGGTCGTGTACGCCGCGGGCACCGCGTTCACCGCGTTCGGCGCCTGGCTCGCGGTCATCCCGCTCTGGGTGCTCGTGAGCGTCGGACTGCTCGTGTCGCCCCTGCGCCAGGACTGGCGACAGCGCGCCCAGGCGGTGGAGCCGCTCGGCGAAGCGAGTGGCAGGTTCTGGCGCTTCAGCGCGACGAGGGCGGTCGGCGGTTCGCTCGAGATCCTCCTCGAATGGACGGACGTGCTCATCGTCGCGGCCATCGCCTCGCCAGGCGAGGCGGGCATCTACGCGGTGGTCACCCGCACGGTACGGGCGGGCCAGGTCGTCGACCGGGCGATGCGCCTCGCGGTGAGCCCTCGCATCTCGCGACACCTGGCGAAGGGGGAGCTCGCGGAGACCCGGGAGCTGCACACGACCGTGACCCGGGCGATGATCCTCGTCAGCTGGCCCTACTACCTGACGCTCGCCATCATGGGGCCGTCGGTGCTCCTGGTGTTCGGCGCGGAGTTCGAGGGCGGCGCCGTGCCACTGCTCATCCTGAGTCTCACCATGCTCGTCACGTCCAGCGCGGGCATGTTGCAGAGCATCATCCTGCAGGGCGGCAGGAGCTCATGGCAGGTGCTCAACAAGTCGATCGTCCTGACCACCAGCGTCGCGCTCAACCTGGCCCTCGTGCCGATCGTGGGCATCATCGGCGCCGCGATCACCTGGGCCGTCGTCGGCCTCACCGATACCGGCATCGCCGCGTGGCAGGTGCACCGCAGGATGGGCGTGTGGTTGCGACCGCGTCCGTTGCTCCCGGCGATGCTCATCGCGAGCGGGGTCTTCGGAGTCGGCATGGGCATCGTCCGCCTGACGCTCGGCACGTCGCTCGGCGCGCTGGTCGTCGGGCTCGCGGTCGTCGGCCTGGCGTACGCCGGCGCCCTCTGGATGCTCCGCCGCCGGCTGGGCATCGTCGCCCTCTGGAGGGAATTCCCGCTGCTCGGTCGCTTCGCCTGATCGGCCCGGCTCGGCAGGTCAGCGCTTGGCGCGGTCGGCGCACTCAGCGACCGAAGAGGATGCCGCGGACCGAGCGGCCGAGCCGTGCGACCCTCGCCGGCACGGGCAGTCGCTCGGGCAGCGTTCCGAGCACGGATGCCGCGGCCACCACCCCTGGCGTCGGCTCGGACCGTGGCGCCGACGTGGCGATGCTGCCGTCCAGCATCCCGTCGAGGCAGGACCAGAGCTGCTCACGCGTGATCGCCCGATGCACCGTGCCGAGCCGCTCGGCCCGTTCGGTGAAGATCAGTTGGTGCTCGTCCACGACCTCGGCGTCGACGGGGACCCGTGGAACCACGATAGGGACGCGGCCGATGGCCCGCATGTCCATGACGCCCCCGGCGCCGCCCTGCAGCACGATGGCGTCGGCGGTCCGGCACCGATCGAGCAGCTCGCCGTACGGGAGCACGTCGTGGTTCTCGGCACCCGGGAGCGGATGGCTGGGACCGTGCTGCATGATCACGTGCACCTCGGGGTGCTCGGCGACCCACGGCGTCATCCAGTCGACAAGCCGCTGGAACGGCAGGTGGTAGCTCCCCGCGCTCACGACCACGGTCCTGGCACTCACAGCACGACTCCGATGTCGCGGGCCTCGGGATAGACCGACTGCAGCGACGCCCACTGCACGAGGAAGGCGTCGGAGAACGGGTAGACGAGTCGGCCGCTCAGCGATGGCGTGGTGATGCGGTCGACGGGCTCGAGGAACGCGGTGCGAGCGCCGTAGTGGTGCGCCTGCGTGAAGAACGGAAGGGCGATCGCCGCCCCGGTGCTGAAGACGAGGTCCGGTCGCACCTCGCGGAGCACGCGGCGCGCCAGGCGGAAGTTCCGAAGGAGGTTGGGGAGGTTCCGCACGGTCGGGTAATGCGCCTCCACGACGTGCTCGCCGACGAGGCGGGATCGGGCGTCCTCGGTGGGCAGGGTGACCCACGATCGCTCGTGCTGAGCCCACCAGTCCCTGAGCGCGAGCGCCTGGGTCAGGTGACCTCCCGACGAGCAGACGATGAGCACCCGCATCTCAGATGCCCTTCCCGAACCGCTGGACGATCCGGGTCACCTGCTCGGTGGTGAGCACCCGCGCGGCGATGAGCATGGCGAGTGCGGCCTTGACCTGCGTCGGGGAGTGGGCGAGCGAACGCCTCGCCCATCGGAGCCCGTCCTCTCGCTGCCCCGCCGAGACGCGCGCGAATGCGATCTGCGATTCGATCCGCCCGACGGCCCTCCGGTGCTCCGCGAAGTCGGGATGCTTCGCGAGGAGGTACTCCAGGGCGTCCGCGTAGTCCTTCCACCGCCCGAAGAAGTACGACTGTCCCTGCCAGGTCACGGTGACGAACGGCTCGTCGACGACGACGACCTCGCCCAGCGCGGTCGCGCGCAGGAGGAGGTCGTAGTCCTCGCCATAGCTGCGGGGCAGCGCCTCGTCGATGAGCCCCAGGTCGCCCATGAGCGCGGAACGGCGCACGACGAAGCTGCTGGAGTGCAGGCCGGGGAGCCGGTCATGCAACAGCATCGTGTGGTCGACGAGGGTGGAGCCGACCAGGCGTTCGTGCGTCCGCTCACCGTCGTCGACGATCATCGCGGTACCGACGAGCACGGCCGCGGGGTGACGCGCGAACGCCTCGGCCTGCACGGTGAGCTTGCCGGGCATCCAGGCGTCGTCGTCGTCGAGGAACGCGACGAGCTCATGCGATGCCCCCGTGATGCCGGTGTTCCGCGCACCGGCGAGGCCGCGGACGCGCTCGTTGACCACGCCGTGGAGGGTGCGCCCCTCCGGGATGTCCACGTCGGGCAGCACCGGGTCGCACGCATCGAACACGACGATGACCTCGATCGGTCCGTCATATTCCTGCGCCAGAATACTTTCGACCGCCCGCCGCATCATGTCGGGACGATTGTGAGTGGGGACGACAGCAGTGATCGGGGGCGAGCTCATGCCACCTCCCTGCCACTCGTTGAAGGGGTGCCTGCATCCTATCGGCGGGATGCCCGGCGCAGATAGGATGAGGCCAGAGACATCCGTGCGCGGCATCCGGGAGGTCCGATGGTCAGGATCGGGGTCGTCGGCGCAGGGAAGATGGGCCTCTCGCACCTGTCGATCTTGGGGGCGCACCCGTCGGTCGAGGTCGCCGGCGTGTGCGACTCGATGGGCTACCTGCTCGACGTGCTCGAGAAGTACACCGGCGTGGCGAAGTACACCGACGCGCAGCGCATGCTCGACACCGCAGACCTCGACGGAGTGCTCATCGCGACGCCGTCGGCCTCGCATGTCGACCTCGTGGGTGCGGCGCTCGACCGCGGGATCCACGTGTTCTGCGAGAAGCCGCTCTCGCTGAGCGCGGCCGACTCCATGCGCCTCGCGGAGCGAGCCGCCGAACTCGGCCTCGTCAGCCAGGTCGGCTACCACAACCGGTTCGTCGGCACCTTCGGCGAGGTGAAGCGGCTGCTCGACGCCGGCGCCATCGGCCAGGTCAGTCATGCGCTGGCCGAGGCCTACGGGCCGGTGGTCCTCCGCCCCAAGGGCGAGACCTGGCGCAGCCGGCGTTCGGCCGGTGGCGGAGCGCTCTACGACTATGCGGCGCATCCGCTCGACCTGCTGGGCTGGTACCTCGGCGAGCCCGACTCCGTGACCGGTGCGGTGCTCGGCCGGGTGTTCTCGGCCGAGACCGACGACGAGATCTACGGCACCCTCGGATACGCGAGCGGTGCGAGCGCGCAGTTGTCGGTGAACTGGTCGGATGAGTCGTACCGCAAGATGACCACGCGAGTCACCCTGTGGGGCGACCACGGCAAGATCCTCGCCGATCGCCAGGAGATCCAGGTGTTCCTTCGCGACACCGCGTCGGTGCCCGACGGGTACCGGCGAGGCTGGACCGTGGCGAACACGACGGCCCTGACGCCGCCGGTGGGCTTCTACCTGCGGGGCGAGGAGTACAGCGCCGAGCTCGACCACTTCGTGCGCTCGGTCGAACGAGCGAAGCGCGGCGAGACGTGGGACCCGGTCAACGACTTCACCAGCGCGGCCGTGACCGACGTGGTGATCGAGCGCTTCCTGCACCCCGACGACGCCAGCGCGAAGGTCGTCGAGCCGCAGGCGCACGGATGGCGAGCGGCACGGGCGGCTCGCAGGTCGGAGCGGCACGCATGAAGCTCGATCGGCTCCTCTTCGGCGACAACCAGTTCTTCGGCGTGAACCACATGTCCGAGGAGCGGGCCCGCCAGAGCGCCATGCGGTTCCAGGACACGGGCGCGATCATCGAGGTGATCGACAGTGCCTACGCGGCCGGCGTACGTTCGTTCATGTGCACGACGCACGAGCGCATCGCCGAGGTCGCGGAGCACGTGCGCGCGCATCCCGACCGGTATGACGGCTTCACGTTCCTGCCGTGCATGCCGTATGCGCACAAGTACGCCAACGCCGTCACCGAGCACGGCATGCTGGGCGCCCTCCGTCACTTCCTTCCCGACGAGGGCTACCTCAACGCGGCGATGCGCGGCGGGCGGGCGTTCGCCGGCAAGGACGTCGAGGGCCTCGTGACGCTCCTCGTGGATTCCGAGATGAAGATGTTCCGGGGGCTCTCGACGCCGGTCGTGTTCCTGCAGAATGTCGTCGTCGACCTCCTGCTGGGGCTGCGCTTCGACGCGGCGTTCTCCATCTTCGCCGACCACGTGCGTTCCCGATACGGTGCGGAGCCGGGGTTCATCACGATGAACCTGCCGCTCGCGCTCGAGACCCTCGAGCGCGCCGGGATCGAGAACCCCATCGTGTGCTCGAACATGAACAAGCTGTCGTTCCGGGTGTCGGGCGGCACAGCCGCCTACGACGAGGTGCTGGCGACGCGTCGATTCCGGCCGATCGCGATGTCGGTCTTCGCGTCGGGCGCGATCCCGGCGCGAGAGGCGCTCGAGTGGGTGCATGCCCGGCCCCAGATCGAGTCGATCGTGTTCGGGGCGTCGTCGCGCCAGCACATCGAGGCGACTGTCGACATCGTCGAGGAGCTGTGGGGCGAGACGGTCGCGCGCTGAGCGCCGTCGTCAGGAGGAGGAACCCGGGCCCGCCGGTGCCACGTCGCGCACGCCGGCGCTCGCCGGGCTTCCGAGGTCGACCGCCGCTGCATCGTCGGCCGTCCGGGGCTCGGCCCGCTCCAACCCGACGTCCTCCGCCGCTCGCTCGCCACGGCGGGCGAGCCGGTCCCTGATCAGCGCCACGAAGGCGCCGAGAAACAGGCCGAGGAAGAATCCGGCCGCCACGAAGACATAGAGCTTCGGCTTATCCGTGTCGGTCGGCGCGACGGCCGGGTCGATGAGTGCGCCCGCGTCGAAGGAGGTGGCGATCAGCACCGCGCGCTGGTCCTGCAGCGCCTGCACCTGGCTCTCGAGCGAGATGCGCCTGGGGTCGTCGGGGGCGAGGCCGGCGGCCTGCGCGGCGAGTTCGTCGGCGGTCGAGGTCAAGGTCGCGGACGCCTCGGTGATGCGCTCCTCGACGGCCGCCGTGCGCTGTTCCAGGTAGGCCTCCGCGATGGCGTTCGCCTGCTCGGCCGCGGCCTCGGCCGACGGCGCGGTGACGATGAACTCGAGCACCTGCGAGCCACGTGGCACATTCACCTGCAGGGCGCCCCGCAGCTGGGCGACCGACACGTCGTCGACGTTCTCCGCGGCGATGGAGAGCACCTCGGTCGACCGGGCGACGAGCCGCTGGGTCTCCATGTTGACGTCCTGGGTCTGCTCGCCGATGGTGATCGACTCGACCGTGACCGATGCGGTGGCGGTGTACCGGTCGGGCCAGAGGAGGCCGAGCGCGAGCCCGAGGAGCGTCATCAGTATCGTCACGCCGACAAGCCATCGCCAGCGTCGCGCGATGCTGTGAAAGACGTCGTCGAGCATGCGGCCCCCTCGCCATCCGGATGAGTCATCGTAACGTGGCCCCGACGCGGAACCGGTGGAGGCGGGGCCGCAACCGCTCCCACCATCTTCCCGACGGATTCTCAGTTTAGTTTGGCGATCGAGAACCGTGCCCTTACAGTGGGCGTCTGATTCGTGACCAAGTCGAGATGTTAGGTTCCCCAATTTTGCTCAAGGCCAAGCCCCCGCTGACCCCACCGAACAAAACCCCCAACCGCAGATCCCTCACCCGCGTCGCCATCGGCGGCGCCATCGCAGCCGCGCTCGCCATCAGCACGATGGGCGCCGCGGCCATCGCGACGGACGCCACGGCGTCGGCCGCCGATTCCCAGGCCACCGTCCTCCCCTTCGCAAGCTCCGGGTGGTCGTACTACCGGGGCTCCACCGCCCCCGCCTCGTCCTGGACCAGCGGCTCCACGTCGTGGTCGACCGGCACGGCGCCGCTCGGGTTCGGCCTGAACCCCGGCCAGCTCGGCACGCAGCTGGAGCAGGGCAGCCCTGCACCGCTCGCGAGCTACTTCGCGCGTGGCTTCTCGCTCGCGGCAGTGCCCGCGTCGGGCCTGACCCTGCAGACGTGGGCCGACGACGGCGTCGTCGTCTACGTCAACGGCGTCGAGGCGGTTCGCCGCAACATGCCCGCCGGGGCGATCGGCCCGGGCACGTACGCGACGTCGGCTCCGCAGAGCACGGCGGCGCGAGCCGACCTGATCACCGTGCAGGTGCCCGCATCGTCGCTTCGCGCCGGTGCGAACGTGATCGCCGCCGAGGTGCACTCGAACTGGCGCAAGACGTACAACACGAGCTTCGACGCGGCGCTCACCTACACCGTGCCGTCCGAAGCGGACGCGCCGACTCCGCCGGCTCCAGGCACGGGCTCGGACAGCGGCGAGATCGCCGGATGGGGCGCCCCCACCTGGCGCGACGAGTTCACGTTCAAGAACTCCAGCGGCCAGCCGGCCATCGACCCGACGAAGTGGAACGTCCGTGACCGCTCGGACCTCGGGCTCCTGCAGGACGCGGCTGAGCCCGAGTCCAGCCAGGTGAGCGTCGACGCCGCCGGCATCGCACACCTCAAGGCCGACTGGCTCGACCAGCCGTTCAGCCGACCGGCCGGCCAGGCCGGCGTGCCGACCATCACCCACAAGACCGGTTACATGGACCAGCGCAAGCTGCAGTCCGACGACATGTCGTACTCGCAGCAGTACGGCCGCTGGGAGATCCGCGCCAAGACGCCGACCGGGCCCAAGACCTTCGGGTCGCTGGCCGCGTTCTGGCTCCGCAACAGCCAGAGCGGCGAGATCGACATCATGGAGGCGTGGGGCTACAACGAGACGGCGGCCCCCGGCGGTCA
The DNA here is from genome assembly GCF_031456545.1 of Agromyces sp. 3263. Lineage (NCBI taxonomy): Bacteria > Bacillati > Actinomycetota > Actinomycetes > Micrococcales > Microbacteriaceae > Agromyces > Agromyces sp. 3263. The sequence goes on along the minus strand of NZ_JAVDUV010000001.1, from coordinate 2,445,060 downwards.
GCGCATCGACACCGCGACGACCACGGTGCACACGCAGACGTCGGGCTCGGGCAACCAGAAGTACTACTGGACCCACGCCGACTTCGGCGCGGCCACTCCCGTGTGGGATGACTTCCACACGTACGCATTCGAGTTCACGCCCACCTACGCGGCGATCATCGTCGACGGCAAGCAGCTCACCCGAGTGACGCCGGCCACGCACCCGAACCTGTGGAACCCGTCGTTCTTCGGTTCGCCCCTGCACGTGCGACTGAACCTGCACGTCGGCCCGTCGGCGACGTACTGGGGCCTGCCCGACCCGAACAACAAGTCGTGGACGCAGCCGCTGGACTACCAGGTGGACTACGTCCGGATCTGGAAGTACCAGGGCTGATCCGAGCCCCTGAATGACCGATCGGCCGGTGAGCACCCCTGTGTGCTCACCGGCCGATTGCTAGGATCAGGCATCCCAGCGCGACGGAGGGAAACCGCATGTCGGGCGCATTCGCACGAGGCGTGTTCGAGTTCAAGACGAAGATCGCGCAGCGGCCCGACCGCGCCCACGCCCGCGTGATGCGGCAGGCGGAGCGACTCCCGGGCGAGGTCCTCGCCGCTCGGGCTTCCGAGCGTGCGATCGCGCTGGCGGGGCACGCCTTCTGCACGACGGCCTTCTACCGCGAACTCTACGGTGATGCCGGTTTCACCGAGCGCGATTTCGAGGATGCCTCGAACTTCGCGCACCTGCCCGTGCTGGAGAAGGACGGGCTTCGCGATGCGGGCGATGCGCTTCGCTCCTCGACCGCCCCGCCGAAGCTGCTGCAATCGACGACCGGGGGCAGCACCGGCCGGCCCCTGGTCGTCTGGCAGGATCCCCGCACGCCTGCGGCGTCGCTCTGGTGGCGCGCGAACCGCTGGTGGGGGATACATCCCGCCGACGATTCCGCCTCCGTCTACCGCCGTTCACGGACCCCTGGTCAGGAGGTGGTGCACCGGCTGGAATGGTGGCCCACGCGGCAGATCCTCCTCGACGCGCGAGCCATGGACGACGCGTCGATGCGCTCCTTCACGAGGCTGTGGCAGCGGGTCCGGCCCGCACTCTTCACGGGCTACGTCGACGGCCTCCACGAATTCGCGCAGTTCATCACGAGGGCGGGCCTCGACCTGGCCCCGCCGCGGGCCATCGCCTCCACGGCGTCGGTGCTGACGCCGTCGAAGCGCGCGTTCATCGAGTCCTGCCTGGCCGCTCCGGTCTTCGACTGCTACCGCAGCGCCGAGGTTCCCTGGATCGCCGCGCAGTGCGCGAAGCGCGACGGGCTGCACGTGTTCGGCGACGTCCGGATCGCGGAGGTGGTGGATCAGTCGGGTGAAGCCGCCCCCGAGGGAGTCGAGGGCGACGTCCTCGTCACCGACCTGCTCAATTCGGCCTTCCCGATCATCCGCTACCGGATCGGCGATCGATCGGCGATGCGCTCGGGGCAGTGCGCATGCGGCATGACCCTCCCCCGCATCGATCCCATCCAGGGGCGGATCGTCGACGTGCTGCGGACGCCCGACGGCACCATGGTGACCGGCGGGCTGAGCACCCTCTTCAACGATCGTCCGACGGCGGTCACCCAGTTCCAGTTGCACCAGCACGCCGACTACGCGGTGACCCTCCGCTACGTGCCCGGGGACTCCGGCGAGGTCGCGGCCGCGGCGGCCGAGGAGGTCGCCGAGCGGGTGCGCCGGATGCTCCGTGGCGACGTCGTGGTGCGCCTCGAGCCGGTGGACCGGATCGAGCACCTCGGCGGCAAGGCCAGGCTCGTCACGAGCGACCTCACGTCCAACGCGCCGTAACCGGCACGGATCACAGCCGCACCCAGCTCTCGGGCACGAGCTCGCTCGCATCGCTGTGCCCGTCGGCGAACCAGGCGACGGGCGCGATCACCGGATGCTGCGGGGTGCTCGCCGCGCCGAGCCATCCGCCCCACCAACTGAAGCTGCTGTTGGCGATGATGCGCGTCGAGCACGCGGCCATGAGTGCGATCTCGCCGCCGTCGCGCACGATCGCGTCGGCGGGGCAGAGGCGGTCGCCGTCGCGTGCGAGGTGGTCGCGCACCCAGTCGAGGTCGTCGCTGAACCAGACGCGGTTGACGTGCCCGAGCGCTTCGGCGTGCGCGAGTGCCGCGCCGTAGTACGCCGCGCCCAGCACGCCGTGCCGCGCGTTGGCCGCCTGGAGGTAGTCGCCCCGGCGCACGTGCACCGCGACGCTGTGGGGGTCGTCGCGGAGCGTCGTGGCGAGCGCCCTTCCACGGTCGGTCAGCATGCCCTCGAGCAGCCGTCGGACCTCTGCCCGCACCTGGTCGGCTGACGCCTCGAAGTAGTGCCGGGACTGGAAGTAGCCGAGCAGGTAGCTCGTGCGATCGAGCCGCTCGTCGACCGACGGGTCGAATCCCGAGCGCCGTTGTCGCACGAGGCGCAGGCTCGACCGGTCCGACAGGAGCCCTGCCTTCGCGGCGACCGCGAGTGCGAGGCCCACGGGGCGGGCGAGGCGCGCGGCGCTCGGCACGATCGGCCCGAGTTCGAACGGTCGATCGCCTCCGAGGCGCGTGAGGTCGAAGACCACCCGTCGACCACGCGCCGCGAGATCCGTGGCGTAGGCCCACTGGAAGAGCTGGTTGCCGATGCCGCCCTGCAGGCCGAGCACGATGTCACGGGAACGGATGCGCCACACCATCGAACTCCGCCCTCGTCGACGTTTCGTGGCGCCAGCCTACCGACTCGCGATCCGGATCACGGGTCGCGCCTCACGACGACGGCTGCCCGAGGAATTCCGCGACCGCGGCGGTGATCCCGTCGCGGGTCTCCTCGTCGGACGCCGTCGCCGCGCCGTCACCGGGCTGCGGCCCGTAGTCGCCGAACGCGGCGTGGTTCGCGCCCTCGAGCAGCACCGACACGGTGTCGGGCGGCAGCAGGCCCGCCGACGCCTCGACCTTGGCCGGCGTCGACAGCCCGTCGTTCTCGCCGACGAGCGAGAGCACGCGCAGGTCGGTGTCCGAGAGGTCGTTCGCGCAGTAGCTGCCGAACAGCACGAGCCCGACCACCTCGGGGTCGGCCGCGGCATCCGTGCCCGCCTCGGCGAGCTGGCAGGCGCGCACGCCGCCGAGCGAGTGCCCGCCCACGTACCACTGCGACACGCCGGGCGCCTCGGACGTGAACGTCGAGAGCGGCCGCTGGTCGAAGAACGCGAGGTTCAGCGTGGGCTCGGTGATCACCACGGTGACGCCGGTCTCGGCGACGATCCCGCTGAGCTTCCAGAGGTAGGCCGACGGGTCGACGCGGGCACCGGGGATGAACACGAGGCCGACGTCGCTGCCGCCGTCGGCCGGCTCGATCACGAACGACGAGTCGGTGTGCCGGATCGTGACCTCGGAATCGGTCCACGCCTTCAGCGACTCGGGGCGCTCCCCCGCGAACACCGTGTGCGCCCAGACGAGGAACACCACCACGGCGAGCGCGAGCACCGCCGCCACCCAGAGCGCGATGCGCCCGATGCGGCGGGCTATCACGGCCGCGCCCTCACAGTTGGGAGCCGTCGATGGAGAACGTGTCGCAGGCGCCCGCGCCCTGCTCGTAGCCCGTCTCGAACCAGTTCACGCGCTGCTCGCTCGTGCCGTGCGTGAACGAGTGCGGGTTCACCTGGCCCTGGGTGGCCTCCTGGATGCGGTCGTCGCCGACCGCCGCGGCCGCGTCGATCGCCTGTGCGTACTGGTCGCGCGTGATCGGCTGGAGGAACGGCACTCCGTTCTCGTCGACGGTCTGCGAGGCGGCAGCCGCCCAGGATCCCGCGAAGCAGTCGGCCTGCAGCTCCGTGCGCACCGAGTTCGAGGTGGGTCCGGTGTCTCCGTCCTGTGCGCGCTCGAGGATGCCCGCGAGGTTCTGGATGTGGTGCCCCCACTCGTGCGCCACCACGTACATCTCGGCGAGGGGGCCGCCCTCGGCGCCGAACTGGCTCTCGAGCTGGTCGTAGAAGCTCGTGTCGATGTAGATGGTCTGGTCGGGCGGGCAGTAGAACGGCCCGGTCGCCGACGACGCGTTGCCGCAGCCCGTTCCCGTCGCCTCGGTGAAGAGCACGATGGGCTGCGGGCTGACGTAGTCGAGGCCCACGTTCGGCGCCTCCTCCTGCCAGTAGGCGTCGAGCGATGCCGCGGCGCCCTTCATGCGGCAGTCGATGCGCTCGTTCGCGTCCTGTCCGGTCTGGCATTCGGTGAGCGCCGAATCGCTGGCGGCCGGGTCGCCGCCACCGCCGCCCACCAGTCCCGTGAGGTCCACGCCGAGGAACTGCGAGAGCACGAAGAGGGCGATCACGCCGAGGCCGCCGCCGACCGCGATGCCCGTGTTGCGGCCGCGCCGGGAGACCCGGCCGCCGCCGATGTCGGAGTTCGGGTTGAACGTCATGCTCAGAAACTACCCCGCTGGGTGTCCGGGCCCCCATTCGCGGCGTTCCTCGCCCGACGGGTTGACATCGGGCTCGGATGCCGCGTCGTCATCCTCATCGTCGTCATCGTCGTGGTCATCGCGATCGTCGTCGCGCGCTTCGTCGTCATCATCGTCGTCGTCGTCGTCGTCGTCGTGATCGTCGTCGGCGTGATCGTCATCGGCGTCATCGTCGGTGCCGCGGTCGTCGTCGCCCGGGTCGCCGTCGCGCGCCACGTCCTCGGGGCTCCGCCCGAACCGGTCGGTCGCCCGGATCAGCGCGTCGAGGATCCCGGGCTCGTCGAACGCGTGCCCGGCGTCGCCGATCATGTGGAACTCCGCCTCCGGCCAGGCCCGGTGCAGGTCCCACGCGGTCATTGGCGGCGTGCACATGTCGTACCTGCCCTGCACGATCACCGCGGGGATCCCGGCGAGCCGCGGGGCATCGCGGATGAGCTGCCCCTCGTCCCACCAGCCGCCGTGGCGGAAGTAGTGGTTCTCGATGCGCGAGAACGCGACGGCGTACTCGGGGTCCGTGAATCGCGCGATGGTGTCGGCCTGCGGCAGCAGCGTGATCGTCGACCCCTCCCACTTCGCCCAGGCGATCGCGGCGGGCTCGTGCACCTCGGGATCAGGATCGGCCAGCAGGCGCGCATAGGCGTCGATGAGGTGGGTGCGCTCGAGCACGGGCACCGGCGCGATGAAGTCCTCCCACAGGTCGGGGAACACCGCGGAGGCGCCGCCCTCGTAGAACCAGTCCAGCTCCTGTCGTCGCAGGGTGAAGATCCCGCGCAGCACGATCTCGGTCACGCGCTCGGGGTGCGTCTGCGCGTAGGCGAGCGCGAGGGCGCTGCCCCACGATCCCCCGAAGACCTGCCACCGGTCGATGCCGAGGTGGTGGCGCAGCCGTTCCATGTCGGCGACGAGGTGCCACGAGGTGTTCGCCGAGAGGTCGGCGGCGGGTTCGGAGGCGTGCGGGATCGACAGTCCGCATCCGCGCTGGTCGAAGAGCACGATCCGGTACCGCTCCGGATCGAACAGCCGGCGGTGCACCGAGCTGGTGCCCGCGCCCGGTCCGCCGTGCAGGAAGACCACCGGCTTGCCCTCGCGGTTGCCCGACACCTCCCAGTAGATGTGCTGGCCGTCCCCCACGTCGAGCATGCCCGTCTCGAGCGGCTCGATCTCCGGATACAGGTCTCTCATGACCTCACGGTACGCGACGAGCCGATGCCGCGGTCGGATGCCGCGCCGCGCCGTTGTCCGGTTCGGCAGACACCCTTCCAGCGTCGATCCGATGCCCGCTCACAGGATGAAGGCCTAGCCTCCGGCAATGCAGCCAGTACCGGAGCCGATCCGTCCGGGCCAGGAGTCCGTCTGGGATTATCCTCGGCCGCCGCGCGTCGAGGGGGTCGACGTGCGGGTCACGATCGACCTGGGCGGCGAACGCGTGGTCGACACGCGCGACGTCGTGCGGGTGCTCGAGACGAGTCATCCGCCGGTCTACTACCTGCCGATCGGCGCCTTCGTCCCGTTCTCGCTCACGCCCGCGCACGGCTCCTCGTTCTGCGAGTTCAAGGGCGCCGCCCGCTACCTCGACGTGCGGGGCGGCGCCAGGGTCGCCGAGCGCGCGGCGTGGAACTACCCGTCGCCCGAGGCGGGCTACGAGGTCCTCGCCGAGCGCGTCGCCGTCTACGCGGGCCTGGTCGACGAGTGCACCGTGGGCGGCGAACGCGTGACCCCGCAGCCTGGGCACTTCTACGGCGGCTGGATCACGTCGGCCATCGCCGGCCCGTTCAAGGGCGCCGCCGGATCGCTCGGCTGGTGATCGCGTCGGTGCCCCGGCGTAGGCTCGCACCATGAGCGTCAAGCCGGTCACCATCACCATCACGGGCGCCGGAGGGCAGATCGGCTACGCGCTGCTCTTCCGCATCGCATCGGGCGCCATGCTCGGCCCCGACACCCCCGTGCGGCTGCACCTGCTCGAGATCCCCCAGGGCCTACGCGCGGCCGAGGGTGCCGCGCTCGAGCTGCACGACTCCGCGTTCCCGCTGCTCAGCCACGTCGACGTGTTCGACGACGCGGCGGCGGCGTTCCGGGGCACGAGCGTGGCGCTGCTCGTCGGCGCTCGGCCGCGCGGCCCTGGCATGGAGCGCGGCGACCTGCTCGCCGCGAACGGCGGCATCTTCGGACCCCAGGGCGAGGCGATCAACGCCGGTGCCGCCGACGACGTGCGCGTCGTCGTGGTGGGCAACCCGGCCAACACGAACGCGCTCATCGCGGCGGCGCACGCCCCCGACGTACCGGCCGACCGCTTCACGGCGCTCACGCGGCTCGACCACAACCGCGCGCTCGCGCAGCTCGCCCCCACGGTCGGCACCCCGGTCGGCGAGATCCGCGACGTCACGATCTGGGGCAACCACTCGGCCACCCAGTTCCCCGACATCTCCCATGCCACGGCGGGCGGGCAATCGGTGCCTGCGCTCCTCCAGGCCCGGCTGGGCGGCCCCGAGGGCCTCCGCGAGTGGCTCGTCGACGACTTCATCCCGCGCGTGGCCAAGCGCGGCGCCGAGATCATCGAGGTGCGCGGCTCGTCGTCGGTGGCCTCGGCGGCGAGCGCCACGATCGACCACATGCGCGACTGGGTGCACGGCACCTCCGGCGGGTGGACGAGCGCGGCCGTCGTCTCCGACGGCTCGTACGACGTTCCCGAGGGACTCGTCTCCTCGTTCCCGGTCGAGTCGGTCGACGGCGCCTGGCGCATCGTACCGGGCCTCGAACTCGACGCGTTCGCGCGGCACCGCATCGCGGCATCCGTCGCCGAGCTCCAGGAGGAGCGCGACGCCGTGCGCTCCCTCGGCCTCATCTGACGATCACGATGACGGATGCCGCGCTCGACCTCTCGGGCTACGAGCTCGTCGTCGACGAGCAGTTCGAGGGTGAGGCCCTCGACGAGACCCGCTGGTTGCCGCACTACACGCCGCACTGGAGCTCCCGCGAGGCGACCCGCGCCCGGTACGAGGTCTCCGGTGGCACGTTGAAGCTCCGCATCGACGCCGACACGGCGCCGTGGTCGCCCGAGTACGACGGCGAGGTGCGCGTGTCGCACCTGCAGACTGGTCAGTTCTCCGGCCCCGTCGGCAGCCCGGTGGGCCAGCACCGGTTCCGCGCCGGCCTGGTCGTGCGCGAGGCGCAGGACGAGGAGCGGCTGTGGCTGCCGCACTTCGGCGTCATCGAGGCGCGCGCCCGCGGCATCCGGCACCCGTCGGCGATGGTCGCGCTCTGGCCCGTCGGCTTCGAGGACCAGGGGGCGAACTGCGGCGAGATCTGCATCTTCGAGATCTTCGGCAGCGAGATCGGCGAGCACCACGGCCTCGTCGGCGTGGGCGTGAAGCCGCAGCGCGACCCCCGGCTGGTGCTCGACTTCGAGAAGATGCGCGTCGACGGCGACCTCACGCAGTTCCACGACTACGCGGTCGAGTGGCTGCCGGGCCGGCTCCGCTTCTTCGTCGACGGTCGGCTCGTGAAGACCGTCGAGCAGTCGATCGACTACCCGGCGCAGCTCATGCTCGACGTGTACGAGCTGCCGACGGATGCCCCGCGCGACACGTCGGCTCATCCGTTCGTCTTCGAGGTGGAGTACGTGCGCGAATACCGCCCGCGAGCCGCCTGAGCCGCCTGAGCCGCCGCCTAGGCTTGGACCATGGCCTCCGAATCGAGCAGCTCCGCCCGCCGCACCCAGATCATCGTCGGGCTCGTGGTGGGCGCGATCGTGGGCGTGGGGATCAGCCTCTGGACGGGGTTCTGGCTGTGGCTCGCCGCCGGCATCGTGCTGGGCCTCGCGGCGGGCGCCATCATGAAGCCGCCGGCCCGCTGAGGCCCGGCTTCGCGCGCGCGGCCACGTAGGACTCGATCCCGTCGATCACGCGTGCCAGCCCGAAGGCGAACGCGCGCTCGGGATCGCCCGACGCGTCGTGCGCCTTCACGGCCCGTCCGACCCGTGCCGCGATGGGGTAGCGGCCCGGCTCGGCGACCCGGTCCAGCACGGGCGCGTTGCGCTCCCACCACTCCTCGTCGCTCTCGGTGGAGGCGCGGTGCAGCCGTTCGGCATCGACGTACGCCCGGGCGGGGCCGACCACGAACGCGGTCACGAGCGTGATGACCCGGTCGAGCTCGACATCGGAGAGGCCCAGTCCGTCGATCGCGCGGAGGCTCCACTCCCACCGGTCCGACACGTTGGGACCGAGCGGCGGACGGCTCGTGTCGATCGAGAGCAGCCACGGATGTCGCAGGAACTCGTTCCACGTCAGGCGCGCCACCTGCTCGAGTCGCGTTCGCAGGGAGCCGCCCGGCTCCGGCAGCGGCTGCTCGCCGGCCACCCGGTCGACCATGAGGTCGATGAGCTCCGCCTTGCCGGGCACGTAGGTATAGACGGACATGGGCCTGAGGCCGAGGCGCTCGGCGACCCGGCGCATCGACAGTGCCTCGATGCCCTCGTCGTCGGCGATGGTGATCGCGGCATCGACGACGGCGTCCACGCTCGTGCGCTGCTTCGGGCCCCTCGAGCCGACGGGCTGGCCCAGGCGGTCGCGCCAGAGCAGGCGCAGCGCGCGGTCGGGCTCGCCTGAGGCGAGGGGTTCGGTCGACACGGCGGTCAGCCTACCGCCGCCGTGGGCCGCAGGGGGCATCAACCCCGTACGGCCCACGGCGATTCGCGGAGGCTACCTCTTCGACTTCTCGGGCACGGGCAGGGTGCCCGCCGCCCGCTGCGCGGCGTAGTACGCGCGGGCCTCGTCCTGGCGCTCCTGCTCGGCGCCCGACGCGATCTTCGCGCGCAGGTGCTCGGGCTTGTACCCGAACGCGTCGACGAGGTCCTGCGCGTGCGGCCGGAGCCGCTCGATGAGGCGGTCGATGTAGGCGGTGACGGCCTGCGCACGCTGCGGTGACAGGCGCCCGTGGATGAGGTACCACGAGAGGTGCTTCTCGAGGAGGCCCAGGCCGAAGAGGTCGCGCACCCACGTGAGCACCTGCTTCGTGCCCGGGTCGGTGGTCTGCGCGAGGCCGCGCGAGAACGCCTCCCACTGGAGCAGCTCCGCGTGCGCGCGAGCCGCCTCGATGAGCTCGTTCTGGTTGCGGTTGAACGCCGCGGCGGCGTCGACCTTCGGCAGCTTGCGCGCGTCACGGAGGCGCCCGGCGATCTCGGCGATCATCGTCTCGACGCGGTCGGTGAGCAGCTCGCGCTGCGTCTCCTCGTCACGCAGCTCGGAGACCGACCGGCGGGTCGACCCGAAGTCGGCGATGGTCTGCGCCAGGCGGCGGAGGCCGGTGCCGTGGTAGGCGCGCTCGGCCGTCTGCGACACGACGTACCGCGCCATCACGCCGGCATCGGCCTTCGCGAACTGCTTCGAGAAGTCGGTGAGCAGGCGCTTGGCGACGAGCTGCAGCAGCACGTTGTTGTCGCCCTCGAAGGTGACGTAGACGTCGAGGTCCTGGCGGAGGCCGACGAGGCGGTTCTCGGCGAGGAAGCCCGATCCCCCGCACGCCTCACGCGCCTCCTGGAGGGTCTCGAGCGCGTGCCAGGTGGAGAGCGGCTTCAACGCGGCGGCGATCGTCTCGAGGTCCTGGCGGTCGTCGTCGGTGTCGGCCTTGCCCGAGAACACCGCGTCGAACTTCACGAGGAACTCGTCGTGGGCGAAGATCTGCGCGTACGTGGTGGCCAGCTTCGGCAGCAGGCGGCGCTGGTGGCGCTGGTAGTCGAGCAGCACCTCCTCGTCGGTCTCGCTCGCGGCGTTGAACTGGCGGCGCTGGTTGCCGTACGTGATCGCGATGGTGAGGGCCATCGCGGCGGCCGACGTGGCGGCGCCATCGAGGGAGACCCGGCCCTGTACGAGGGTCCCGAGCATGGTGAAGAACCGGCGGCCGGGGCTCGAGATCGGGCTGGAGTACGTGCCGTCTTCGGCGACCGAGCCGTAGCGGTTCAGCAGGTTGGCGCGGGGAACCCGCACGTTCGTGAAGTGCAGGCGTCCGTTGTCGATGCCGTTGAGGCCGCCCTTGAGGCCGTCGTCCTCGCCGCCGATGCCCTTGAGGAATCCGCCCCTGGCGGTGCGGATCGGCACGTAGAACGCGTGCACGCCGTGGTTCACGCCCTTGGTGATGAGCTGGGCGAAGACGACCGCGGCGGTGCCGTGCACGGCCGCGTTGCCGAGGTAGTCCTTCCACGCGCCGCGGAACGGCGTGTTGATGACGAACTGCTGCTTCGCCTCGTCGTAGGTGGCGGTGGTGCCGATCGCCGCGACATCCGACCCGTGGCCCGTCTCGGTCATGGCGAATGCGCCGGGCACCTTGAGCGACATGATGTCGGGCAGGAAGGTGCGGTGGTGGTACTCGGTGCCGAGGTGCAGCACGGCGGCGCCGAAGAGGCCCCACTGCACGCCCGACTTGATCTGCAGGCTCGGGTCGGCGAGGACGAGCTCCTCGAAGCCGGCGATGTTGCCGCCGTGGTCATCGTGACCGCCGAGCTCGGTCGGGAAGGCGCGGTGCACGGCACCCTGCTCGACCAGGATCTTCAGCTGCTGGAGTACGCGCTCGCGGTGCTCGGCCATCGTCTGGCCCTCGATGCGCTGCAGGTCGGGATGCGCGGCCCGCTCGCGGGCGATCACGCGCAGGTCGGCCCAGGTGCCGAGCAGCTGGCGGCCGAGGAGCTCCGTGTCGACACGCGGCGACGCGGGCTGCGCGTCGGCCCGGGGCGCCGGGATCGGCGCGGACACCGCGTCCCGGGCCGGCTTGGGCGGCACGGTCGCGGCGCGCTCGGGCGACTGCTTCGAACTGGTACGGGATGCCGTGTCAACCATCGTCGGATCGTCCTTCGTCTGCGCGGTCACGTGTCGTTCCACGCTAGGACGGCGCCGTCGGGACCGGAAACGAGGCGTCCGGCGCCTACAAAGGGCGCGCTGGACGGTTCGCCAAGGCCTGTCGGCTCCCTACAAACGGGCGCACGAAGCGGGTGTCCGTGTCCACAAGCGTCGGACGCGGCATCCGCTCGCCGACCGGCGGGTCAGTCGCGGAAGAACGCGGTCGCGCTGCGCGTCCACAGCAGGAGCAGCACGATCGCCGCGACCGCGATGCTGAAGTACTCGCCGATGGCGCCGGCCGGGTACGCGATGGCCAGGAACACGGAGCCGACGATCGAGAGGATCTCGAAGATGGTGATCACGATGCGCGACGCGTTGTTGCCGCGCAGCAGTCCGATCGCGACCACGATCACGACCACGCCGATCAGGATCTCGAGCAGCGCCGAGGCGATGAGCTGGCTGGCCCCGCCGAACTGCTCCACCGTCGCGGTCACGCTCGTCTGGAACAGCAGCAGCGTGCCCCCGATGACGTCGAGCAGGCCCGAGATCCACGCGATCACCGCGACCAGGGTGACGCCGCCGGGCCGGCGCATCGAATCCGACATGACCACTCCTCACGTCGGCGCCGCCAGGACGCGGCGCACTTGGGGCGATGCTAGCGCGCGGCGACCTCGCTGCCGCGGAAGTACGCGCTCGACGGGCGCGTCCAGAGCAGGATCATGACCAGCGCCGAGAAGAAGACGCTCGCCCACTCGCCGACCGGGTTGCCGAGGTTGGCCACGGCGAGGAACAAGGACTGGATGAGCGACAGCGCCTCGAGGACCGTGACGATCATGCGCGCCACCCAGCGGCCGAGCCAGATGCCGAACGACAGGGACAACACGATGACGCCGAGCAGGATCGAGCCGATCGACGCGGCCAGTACGCCGTTCGGTCCGCCGAACGCGTCGGCGATCTCGGGATTGCCGCCCTGGAACATCAGCAGGATGCCGGTGATCACATCGACGATGCCCGAGAGGCCTGCCAGCACGGCCACGATCGCGACGCCGATCGGCCGGTGGACTGCTGGTGCTGCTGCTTCCGACATGATGCGCTCCCCACTCGTGCGCGTCGTCCCAGGCGACGACCCTGGCCCGATGCTAGCGCGGCGACGGATGCCGCGGCGAGAGGCCGGGGCATCCGTCGACGCGTGGCGCGCCCGGGTCGTCGGGGGCCTGGTGGCGGTGCGGTGCGGTTCGGGTCAGCCGGCGTAGCGCAGGCCGTGCCCGAACCGGAACAGGGGCTCCGCCGTGTCGAAGGGCACGTCGGGCCGGCTCGCCTCGACGGCGGCCATGCTCGACGGCAGGTCGAACGGCAATGCGCCCTGGGGGGCGGCGTCGCCGACGAGCACATCGAACAGGGCCCGCGGGTTCGCACCCCAGTTCGCGGTGAGGGCGGCGAGGTCGTCGACGAACGGCGAGAGGATCGCCGGGCGGTCGAGGAACACGTCGACGACGGTCGGCACCGCCGCGGCGACCTCGCGCACGTGCGCGACCTGCTCGGCCGGGAAGTCGAGCGAGCCCGAGTGGAAGAAGTTCTCGAAGAACGTCGGACGCTGCTCGAACGGCGCCTGCAGGCGAAGGATCGCGACGTCCGCGTCGGCCGGCGAGGCGACGACCTCGCCGTACTCGGCGGCGACCTCGGCCGGGACGCCCTCGACGTAGAGGCGCAGCCCGCGAGCGAGCGGGAGCACGGGACGCGGCGCGCCCGAGGCATCCGGCCGCTCGCGATTGACGAGCAGGGTGATCGCCGCACGCTGTGCGGCCTCCCCCGCCGCGAGGAACTCGGGCGAGCCGACGACGCGCTTCGCACGCTCGACGTCGACGAAGGGCTGGTCGAACAGGCCGAGCACGAACTTCTCACGCAGCAGGCGACGGGCCGAGACGTCCAGCCGCTCCTCGGTGATCTCGCCCGAACGCACCAGGTCGACGAGCATGGCGGGGTCGGCCTCACCGCCGAACTGGTCGACGCCCGCGTCGATGACCTTCCTCATGCGCTCGCGCGGAGTGAGGTGCTCGACGCCCCACGCGCGCGCCGGGAAGGGCTCGCCCATGATCTCCGAGTCGTTGATGAGGCCCCAGTCGGTGCAGACGATGCCGTCGAAGCCGTACCGCTCGCGGAGCAACCCCGTGATGACCGACCTGTTGAAGCCGAAGCCGACCTCCTCGTACTCGGTGCCCACCGGCATGCCGTAGTACGGCATGATCTGGCTCGTGCCGGCCTCGAACGCCGCCTCGAACGGCTTCAGGTGGGTCTCGAACTCGTCGCCGGGATAGACCTGCTCTCGGCCGTGCGCGAAGTGCGGGTCCTCGCCGTCCTTCTGGGGGCCGCCGCCCGGGAAGTGCTTCGTCATGGTGGCGACCGACTCGGGGCCGAGCTCGGCACCCTGGAAGCCGCGGATGTAGGCGGCCCCGAGCCGGCCGGCCAGGTCGGGGTCCTCACCGAACGTCTGCAGGGCGCGCGACCAGCGTGGCTCGGTGGCGAGGTCGATCTGGGGATGCAGGGCGACGCGGATGCCGACGGCGGTGTACTCGCGCCGGGCGATGTCGCCGAACCGCTCGACGAGCTCCTCGTCGCGGGTGGCGGCGAGCCCCAGCGTCTCGGGCCAGACCGAGAACGACCCGGCGAGCATGCCCGCGAGCGGATTGTCGGTGTAGGAGTGGCGCGGGTCGGTCGACACGGTCACGGGGATGCCGAGGCGGGTCGCGGCCGCGGCCTCCTGCAGGCGGTTGTGCCACTCGGCGATCAGCTCGGGCGTCGGAGGGAGGGCGAGCACGTTGAAGTGGTTCATGAGCCTGCCCGAGACGACCTCGTCGGTGGACGGGAGGCCGAAGGCGTCGCCGCCCTGGGAGAGGGAGCCGTCGTCGCCCGCGGCGATCATGGTCTGGAAGAAGAGCCCGGCCTTCTCCTCGAGCGTCATCTGCGCGAGCAGGATCTCGACGCGCTCGGCGGTCGGCAGGCTCGCGTCGCGATAGCGGGCGTCCAGTTCGCGGGCCGCGGACGTTCCGGTCGTGGTCGTGGTGTCGGTCATCCGCAGCACTCCTTCATGCTCGGGCCGGCAGCGAGCGTCCGGCATCCGGTCCATCATAAACCGAATGTCGCTAGGTTTTGGTCTGACGTTCGTGCGCGATCAGCTGGTGGGCTGATCGGGCGAGAGTCCCTTGAAGTAGCGCGTGGCGTCGGCCGACCAGAGCAGCATCAGGATGGCGAGGGCGACCAACGCGCTCACGATCTCGGTCGACAGTGTGGCGGGCTGCGCGATCCCGATCCAGATCGAGCCGGCGAGCGAGAACGCCTGCACGATCGTCGCCGCGATGCGCGAGACCGTGTTGCCGCGGAGGAGCCCCACCGCGATGAGGATCATCACGATGCCGAACGCGATCTCCATGACGGCGAGCGACGTGGCGACGCTCGCGCCGCCGAACGCGTCGGCCGTCGTCGGGTCGGACTGCATGGAGAGCAGCACGATGCCGCCGATGAGGTCGAAGACCCCCGAGACGACCGCCAGGGCGGCGACGATGGTGACTCCGAGCGGACGCTTGGGGCCGAGCTGGTCGGACATGGCGCACTCCTTGGTCGAAGGCACGGATGCCGCGGCCACGGCCCGCTTGCCGCGATCCTAGCCTCGGGGCGAGCGCCCGGGAGGGCCCCACGCGGCATCCGCTGGTTACGCGGCCGCGACCACCGCGAGCAGCGCCTCGCCATAGGCCTCGAGCTTCTTCGCGCCGATGCCGGTGATGCCGTCGAGGTCGCCGAGCCGCGCAGGCCTGGCCACCGCGACCGCTCGGAGGGTGGCATCGCCGAAGACGATGTAGGCGGGCACGCCCTGCTCGCGCGCCTCGCCCGCCCGCCACGTGCGCAGCGCCTCGAACAGCTCGGCCTGGGCCGGTTCGAGGTCGGCCGCCGCGGCCACGGCCTTGGGACCGCGCGACCGCGACGACGGCCGGTCGGCCTCGGTGCGGAGCATCACGCTGCGGGCGCCCGACAGCACCTCGGCCGCGGCATCCGTGATCGTCAGGGTGCCGTACTCGCCGTGCGTCGCCAGGAGACCCTGGGCGAGGAGCTGACGGACGACGCCGCGCCACTGCTGCTCGGAGAGGTCGGCGCCGATCGACCACGTCGCGAGGGCGTCATGGCCGTACTGGCGCACGCGCGGCGTCTCCTTTCCGCGGAGGATGTCGATGAGGTGGCCCGCGCCGAACTTCTGGCGGCGCTCGCGCTGGAGGCGCACGATGGTCGACATCAGCTTCTGCGCGGGCACCGTGCCGTCCCACGCCTCGGGCGGCTCGAGGCAGGTGTCGCAGTTGCCGCACGGCCGGCTCGGCTCGCCGAAGTAGCCGAGCAGGTTCTGCCTTCGGCACTGCACCGTCTCGCAGAGGGCGAGCATCGCGTCGAGGTGCTCGGACAGGCGGCGGCGATGCGCGAGGTCGCCGGGGCTTTCGTCGATCATGCGGCGCTGCTGCACGACGTCCTGCAGGCCGTAGGCCAGCCACGCGGTCGCGGGCATGCCGTCGCGGCCCGCACGCCCCGTCTCCTGGTAGTAGCCCTCGACGGACTTCGGCAGGTCGACGTGGGCGACGAATCGCACGTCGGGCTTGTCGATGCCCATGCCGAACGCGATGGTGGCGACGATGACCACGCCGTCTTCGCGCAGGAATCGCTCCTGCGTGCTCCGGCGCAGCCCCGCGTCGAGGCCGGCGTGGTAGGGCAGCGCGTTGACGCCGTTGGCGGCGAGGAACGCCGCGAGCTTCTCGGTGCTCGCCCGGGAGAGGGCGTAGACGATGCCCGAGACGGGCGCGCCCGAGGCGTCCCGGCCCTCGGTGCGGACGAAGTCGAGGAGCTGCTTGCGGACCTCGATCTTGGGCGCGATGCGGTACTGGATGTTGGGCCGGTCGAAGCTCGACACGAAATGCCGGGCGCCCTCGAGCGAGAGGCGCGTGGTGATCTCTCGGTGCGTCGCCTCGGTGGCCGTGGCCGTGAGCGCGACGCGCGGCACCGCGGGCCAGCGCTCGGCGAGGTCGGAGAGAGCGAGGTAGTCGGGCCGGAAGTCGTGACCCCACTGGGCGACGCAGTGCGCCTCGTCGATGGCGAAGAGGGCGACCCGACCCCCCTCGAGGAACCGCTTGGACGCCTCGGAGTTCAGCCGCTCGGGCGCGATGTAGAGCAGGTCGAGCTCGCCCGCGAGGTAGGCGCGCTCGACCGCCGCACGTTCGGCCGGCTGCTGGCTCGAGTTGAGGTAGGCGGCGCGCACGCCGTTGCGCACGAGCGCGTCGACCTGGTCATGCATGAGGGCGATCAGGGGCGACACGACGACGCCGGTGCCCTCGCGGAGGAGCGCGGGGATCTGGTAGCAGAGGCTCTTGCCGCCGCCGGTGGGCATGAGCACGACGGCGTCGCCGCCACCCGCGACCTGCGCGATGATCTCGGCCTGCTCGCCGCGGAACGACTCGTAGCCGAACACCGTGTGCAGCGCCTCGGCGGCCGACGCGAACCTGGCGGGGGCGGCGCGGATGCCTCGTGGCGGGACGGCCACGGAGGTCGGAGATGCGGCGACGGGGCCGGATCGAGCCGGCTGCGGCATCCACGCGTCATCGGGCGGCGGCGGGGCCCACTCGTCGTCGGGCGGCGGCAGCTCATCGGGATCCCAGGGGACCTCCTCGGCGCCGTGGGGTTCCGGGTTCCAGCTCACCCGTCGAGTGTAACGACGGCCCCCGACGGGTGAGCCGGTTCTCCTCAGGTTCGGCGGCGCACCGCGAACCAGGTGACGAGGGCGGCGACCGCCGCGGCGAGGACGCCGCCGACGATCCAGAGCGCGTCCGTCGGGAAGCCGGCCGGCGCGTCGTCTCGGGATCGCGTCGAGTCGGTCGCGTCGCCGGTGTCGCCGGTCTGATCGGCTCCGGGCGTGCTGACGACGGCCGTGCCCCCGCAGTCGCCGGGCGCGTCGGATCCCTCGGCGAGCGCCACCCCATCGGCGGGCTGCCAGGTGAACGCCCACGTGCCCGAGATCGGGTGGCCGTCGGTCGAGACGACCCGCCAGGTGACGGTGTAGTCGCCCGGAGCGCCGAGCTCGGCCTCCATCGCCGCGGTGGCTCCGTCGACGATCGTGCAGCCGTCGCCGTAATAGCGCCCGTCGGGCCCCTGCACCTCGATGACGGAGCCGCCGTCGAGCTCGAGCAGCTCGTCGTTCGTCTCGAGCGAGATCGCGCCCGGCTGCTCGGTCACCGTCGCGCCCTCGGCAGGCGTCGTGGCGACCACGTAGTTGTGCGCCGACGCGGGCAGCGCCGGCAGCACGACGAGCACTGCGGATGCCGCGACGAGCGCCGCACCCGCTGCCGCGGCCCGGCCCACGTGCCGGCGCCCGGCGTCCCGCTGCACGCGCATCACGCGTCCGACCGGGGACGGCGGCGTGCGGTGACGGCCAGCACGATGCCGACCACGCCGACGATGAGCCCGCCGATGCCGAGCACCCGTGCCACGCCGTCGGAGGCACCCGTGCCGGCGGCCGTCGTCTCGGCGGTCGCCGAGTCGTCGTGACCGGTGTGCTCGTCGCCCTCGGTTCCGGCATCACCGGCGACGGCCGCGCCGTGGCTGTGCTCGTCGCCCGTGGCCTCTGTCACGACGATCGAGGGAGCGGGGCTCTCGGGCTCCGCCTCGCCCTCTTCGGCGACCTGGTTCCAGTTCGTCTCGCCGACCTCGCACGACTGCAGCACCGGGAAGGAGAGCGTCTCGCCCGCGGCGTCCTCGGGCAGCTTCACCGACAGCTCGACCGTGTCGCGGTAGCCGCTCTCGAGCGGCGTGATCGCCGTGTAGACGACCTGCGCGGTGCGGTCGCCGTCGGCCACCTTCTCGATGGTCCAGTTCGGGTTGACCGTCGGCGCGACGCTGTCGATGCCGTCGGGGAGGTCGAAGGTGAGGCTGGTGGTCGGGGATTCCTCGCAGCCGTGGCTGAGCGAGAACGTGAGCACCGAGTAGCTGCCGGCGGCGGTGCTGCTCGGCGTGACGCTGACGTGGGCGCTCGCGGCGAGGGGCGCGGCGGCGAGGGTGATGGCGACGCCGGCGGTGAGGCCGACGGCGGAGAGGCGTGCGATACGCATGTCGAAGTCTTTCGTGGTCGTGTCCGGGCGCGGTTGCGGCATCCGGGAAGTGATTCGGAGTCGTCGGCGGTTCAGGCCGCCAGCGCGGCGACCGGGGGACCACGGGACCCGATCGAGGCGAGGAGGGGCAGGCTGAGCAGGCGGCGCACGGCGGCATCGGCGGGTTGCCGGCGCGGCCGCGCGTCGACGGGCACGGGCACGCTCGTGAGGCGGCGCACCAGCGCGAGCACGGCGCTCACGACGGCCGCGACGGCGCGGTTCGCGCTCACCAGTGCGAGCACCGTGATCGCCGCTGCGACGAGGTGGGCCAGCGGCATCCAGGCGTGGCCGTGGTCGAGTGCGACTCCCGGCGGCATGGTGAGGGTGTGGGTCACGGTGGCACGCCCGGCGTGGCCGGCATGCCCGGCCGAGCCCACGCCGCCCGCGTGCCCGCCTGACGGGGCGATGGGCCCGGCCGAGCCCAGCGCGTAGCAGAGGTGCAGCGACGCCTGCGCGACGAGCGCAGCCACGATCGTGCGGGCGAGGCGCGCCCGCGCCCCCGTGACGAGCATCGCGAGCGGCACCGAGAAGGCGAGCGCGATCAGGAGCGCCACCGGCCCGGGCGGGGTGCCGCCGCCGAGCGTGTGCGCGAGGGACGCCACGAAGGTCGCGAACACGGCGACCGCCGTTCCGCGGATCGCGCGCGCACCCCGGGACATCACCCGTCCAGCCTAAACGTCGCGCGGCAGCCCGCCCTGGGGGCTGGCCCCCGAACGCGAGTGGGGCCGGCACCACCACCGGGCGGCGCGGATACGCTGGGACGACCATGGTCACCGCCGTCTTCTCGCTCCTCGGGGCCTTCGTCTTCGGCGCGGCCGACTTCCTGGGTGGGCTGGCCGCCAAGCGCGTGAGTTCCGTGCTCGCCACGGCGGTCGCCGCGCTCACCGGGTTCGTGCTCCTCGCCGCCGCCGCGCCGTTCCTCGGCGGCGACTGGACCGGCCACGACGTGTTCTGGGGCGTGGTGTCCGGCGTCACCGGCGCGGTGGCCATCTCGCTGCTGTACGCCAGCCTCGCGATCGGGCCGATGAGCATCCTGTCCCCGCTCACCGCCGTGGTGTCCGCCGTAGTCCCGATGGTGTGGGGCCTCGTCATCGGTGGGGAGCGGTTCGCGGCGCTCGGCTATTGGGCGCTCGGGCTGGCCCTCGTCGCGGTCGTGCTCGTGGGATTCGTTCCCGAACGCGGCGCCGTGCGTCCGAGCCTCCGCGGCATCCTCATGGCGATCGGCTCGGGCATCGCGATCGGCGCATTCTTCGTGACGATCGACCAGACCTCCGAGCAGAGCGGCGTCGTGCCGCTGCTCCTCAACCGTGCCGTGACGGCGACCATCATGTTCGCCGCGTTCGGCGTGCTGGCCGTCGTGACCGCGCGCCGCCGACGGGGCGGGACCGCAGGGCCGGCGGCATCCCCCGACGATGTGGTGGACCAGCGGATGCCGCGGCCCGCCGCCGTGGGCACGGTCGTCGCCCCGACCCGTTCCGCCACCGCGGCGGGCGTGCGCCTCGCGGTCCTCTGCGGCGCCGTCGACGTGACGGCGAACGGCCTGCTGCTCATCGGCATCCGTGCCGGAGACCTCTCGGTCGCGGCCGTGCTCGGCGCCATGTATCCGGCGGGCACCATCCTGCTGGCCGCGATCGTGTTGAAGGAGCGCATCGCCCCGGTGCAGTGGATCGGGCTGGTGCTCGCGCTCGTGGCCGCCGGGATGCTCGCGCTGGCGTGATACCGGGGCGTCCGGGGCGGGGCATGCCGGCGCGCCCACGCCGGGCGCGCGCAGGCTCGCAGCGAGCGGGCTAGAGCCGCACGACCTCGGTGACGTGCACCACCGCGGCTCCCGCCTCGGCCGACGCCTCGAGGTCGACCTCGCCGCGGATGCGCCAGTCGTGGTCGCCGGCCGGGTCGTCGATCGTCTGCTCGACCCGCCAGATGCCGCTCGCGGCATCCGTCTCGTCGATGGCGACCAGTCGGGGCGACCGGGCCGGCGCGCCCGTCAGGATCTCGTCGTGCTCGGCGTAGTAGCGGTTCAGCGCGTCGGGCCAGAGCTCACCGGGGTCGAGCAGCTGCAGCTCGTCGTCGTGGTCGAGCGCCGCGAGCTGCACACGGCGGAACAGCTCGTTGCGCACGAGCACCGTGAACGCGCGGCGGTTCGTCACCACCGAGGGCGGTGCGGGCGGCACGACCGGCACGTCGTCCTCGGGCAGGTGCGAGGTGGGATCGACGAGCTCGTTCCACTCGTCGACGAGGCTCGAATCGACCTGGCGCACGAGCTCGCCCAGCCACTCGATGATGTCGAGGAGCTCCTCGTCCTTCGCCTCGGTGGGCACCGTCTGGCGGATCGCCCGGAACGCGTCGGAGAGGTAGCGCAGCACGAGCCCCTCGCTGCGCGCGAGCTGGTAGAACGACACGTACTCGCCGAACGACATGCTGCGTTCGAACATGTCGCGCACGACCGCCTTCGGGCTGAGCTCGAAGTCGCGCACCCAGGGCTGGCTCGATGCGAACGTCTCGAACGCCTGGGCGAGCAGCTCGTCGAGCGGTTTCGGCCAGGTGACCTCCTCGAGCAGCTCCATGCGCTGCTCGTACTCGATGCCCTCCTGCTTCATCGCGCCGACCGCTTCGCCGCGGGCCTTGTACTGCTGCTGGGCGAGGATCGGTCGCGGGTCGTCGAGCGTCGACTCGATGACGCTCACGACGTCGAGCGCGTAGTGACCGGTGCCGACGCCCGTGCCCGGCGCGCCGTCGGGATCGAGCAGCTCGATGGCGGCGAGTGCGAACGGCGAGAGCGGCTGGTTGAGCGCGAAGTTCGGCTGCAGGTCGACGGTGAGGCGCAGGTCGGCGAGCCGCCCCGGCGCCGACGCCCGGAGGAGGTCGACCACGCCCGCATCGCGCAGCGTGCGGAGGATGTCGAGAGCGCGGCGGGCGAGCTCGAATCGCCGCGCCCGCGGCTCGTGGTTGTCGAAGCAGAGCGAGCGGATGCCGCGAGCCACGTCGCCGCCGCGGCCGATCACGTTGATCAGCATCGCCGCCGTGAGCTTCAGCTGCGGCGTGAGCGGCTCCGGCTCCGCCGCGACGAGGCGCTCGAACGACCCCTCACCCCACGTGATCTGCCCGGCCGGGGCCTTCTTGCGCACGATCTTCTTGATCTTCTTCGGGTCGTCGCCGGCCTTGCGCACGGCGGCCTCGTTCTCGATCTCGTGCTCGGGAGCGAGCACCACGACGGTGCCCGCCGTGTCGTAGCCCGCGCGGCCGGCGCGGCCGGCGATCTGGTGGAACTCGCGGGCCGAGAGCTGTCGCATCTTCTGGCCGTCGAACTTCGACAGCGCGGTGATGAGCACCGTGCGGATGGGCACGTTGATGCCGACACCGAGTGTGTCGGTGCCGCAGATGACGCGGAGCAGCCCGCGCTGTGCGAGCGTCTCGACGAGCCGCCGGTAGCGCGGCAGCATGCCGGCGTGGTGCACGCCGATGCCCGCCCGCACGAGCCGGGACAGGATCTTGCCGAATCCGGTGTTGAACCGGAACCCGCCGATCGCGTCGGCGATCTCGTCGCGCTGCTCGCGCGACACCACCCTGATCGACGAGAGCGCCTGCGCCCGCTCCATCGCGGCGGCCTGGGAGAAGTGCACGATGTAGACGGGCGCCTGTCGGGTCTCGAGCAGCTCCTCCACGGTCTCCTGCACCGGCGTCTTCGCGTAGGAGAAGTGCAACGGCACGGGCCGGTCGACGCCGGTGACCCGCGCGGTCTCGCGCCCGGTGCGGCGGGTGAGGTCGTCGGCGATCGCCGTCACGTCGCCGAGCGTCGCCGACATGAGGATGAACTGCGCGCGGGCGAGCGTGATGAGCGGCACCTGCCACGCCCAGCCGCGGTCGGGATCGCCGTAGTAGTGGAACTCGTCCATCACGACCTGGTCGACCGCGGCATCCGCCCCATGCCTGAGGGCGAGGTTGGCGAGGATCTCGGCCGTGCAGCAGATGATGGGCGCGTCGGGGTTCACCGAGCTGTCGCCGGTGACCATGCCGACGTTCGCGGCCCCGAAGATCTCGGCGAGCTGGAAGAACTTCTCGCTCACGAGCGCCTTGATCGGCGCCGTGTAGTAGCTGCGACCGCCACGGGCGACGGATGCCGCGTGCGCGGCCACGGCGACGAGCGACTTGCCGGTGCCCGTCGGGGTGGAGAGCACGACGTTCGCGCCCGAGACGATCTCGATGATCGCCTCGTCCTGCGCGGGGTAGAGCGCGAAGCCCCGGTCGTCGGCCCACTCGACGAAGGCGTCGTACATGGCGTCGGCGTCGTAGGGGCGCGGAACGCGGTCGAGCAGGGGCTGGGTCACCCGTCCGAGTCTGTCACGCGCGGCGTCACGACCGGGCCGTGATACAACTGGGAGCGCACACAGTCGAAGGAGCAGCCCGTCGTGACCACCGCCCCGCCGCCCGCCGCCGCGACGACGACGCCGCTCACGGTGACCCACCGGCCCCACGACCGCCCGCTCCGGCGGCCGGCGATGAGCAACACCGTCGACCACCACGACCGCATCGCCCTCACGAACCGGTACGTCGAGATCGGCGGCCGTCCGGCGATCCCCGTGTCGGGCGAACTGCACTACAGCCGCGTGCCCCGCGACGAGTGGGAGGAACGGCTGCGGCTCATGCGCTCGGGGGGCATCACGGTCGTCGCCACCTACGTGTTCTGGAACCACCACGAACCCGAGCGCGGGCTGCGTGACTTCTCGGGCGCGCTCGACGTGGGCGCCTTCGTCGACGCCTGCGCTCACGTCGGGCTCGACGTGGTGCTGAGGCTCGGCCCGTGGGCGCACGGCGAGGCGCGCAACGGCGGCTTCCCCGATTGGGTGCAGGGCGCGCCGGTGCGCCACCGCACCGACGACCCCGCCTACCTCGCCCTTGTCGACGAGTGGTTCTCCGCGCTCGGCGCCGAGCTCGCATCGCGCTGCGGACCGGACGGCAACGTCGTGGGCATCCAGCTCGAGAACGAGCTCTACGACCAGCCCGGCCACCTCGTGACCCTCAAGGCGATCGCGCGTCGCCACGGTCTCGTGGCGCCGATCTGGACGGCCACCGCCTGGGGCGGCGCAGAGCTCCCCGCCGGCGAGGTGCTCCCGCTCTACGGCGGCTACGGCGACGGCTTCTGGGTCGATGCCGACCAGCCGTGGGACACGACCTTCCGCGAGCACTTCTTCTTCTCGCACACCTGGGACGACCCGGGGATCGGCGCCGACCTGCGTGAGCACCCCGGCATCGGCGGCCGCGGCGACGGGCCGACGACACGCCTGCCCTCCCCCGACTTCCCCGCCGCGACGTGCGAGCTCGGCGGGGGCATGGCGACCGCCTACCACCGCCGCCCGCTGCTCGGCGCGCTCGATATCGCCGCGGTCGCGCACGACAAGATCGGCAACGGCTCGGGCTGGCAGGGCTATTACATGTACGGCGGGGGCGTGAACCCGCGCCCCGCGCTGCAGGAGTCGCAGGCCACCGGCTACCCCAACGACCTGCCCGAGTTCGACTACGACTTCCACGCGCCGATCGGCGCCGCGGGCGTGCTGGCGCCGAGCCATGCGGAGCTGCGGCGCCAGCACGCGTTCCTCGCCGCCTTCGGCGAGCGGCTGGCAGACCTGCCGTCCACCCTGCCCGACATGCTGCCGACCGGCGTCGACGACGGCGAGACCCTGCGCTGGGCGATCCGGTCCGACGGCACGAGCGCCTGGGTGTTCCTCACCTGGCAGCAGCCGCACGTGCCGCTCGAGCCCTACCGCGGGGCGCGGTTCTCGGTCGGCCTCGACCACGAGCGCGTCGAATTCCCCCACCTGCCGGTCGACGTGCCGCCGGGCACGATCGCGCACTGGCCCGTGAACCTCGAAGTGGGCGGCGTGCGGCTGCGCTGGCTCACGGCGTCGCCACTCACGGTGCTCGAGGCCGACGGCGACGGCGACCATGGTGCAATGCTCGTCGCGGTGGCCGAGGCCGGCATCCCCGTGGAGCTCGCGGTCGACGAGGCGACCACGACGGTGACGGATGCCGCGGGCGCGACAAGGGAGGCGGCGGCCGGGGTCTTCGTGGTCGACGCCGCCGAGCCGCGGATCGTCACGGTCTCGCGGGGCGAAGCGCGGCTCCGCGTGCTCGTGCTGCCCGCGGCATCCGCGTCGGAGCTCTGGGTGCTCGACACCACACGGGGTCGTCGCCTGCTGCGGTCGGCCGCACCCGTGCACGTCGACGCCGCCGGCAGGCTGGTCGCGCGCTCGCCCGAGCGGCCGACCGTGCTCGAGTTCGACGCGGAGACGGCCGGGTTCGTGCCGGTCGACTTCGACGCCGACGAGGCGGGGGCGGCGCCTGGCGTCGACGTCGCCCTCTCGACGGAGCCCCTGGCCACGGGAACGACACCGCCGGCGAGCTACGGGAAGCGCGAGCACCGCGCCGCCGCACCAGATGCCGCGGCCATCGCGCGCCACGCGTCGACCTGGACGATCACCCTCCCCGAGGGCGCACCCGGCCGGCGCGTGCTCGTGGTGGACTGGGCCGGCGACGTGGCGGTGCTCGAGGTGGACGGGCGCGTGGCGCTCGACCGGTTCTGGGACGGCACGCCCTGGCTCATCGGCCTCGACGCCCTCGGCCCGAAGGCCGCCGGCGGCTCGCGCATCACGCTGCGCATCCTGCCGCTGCATCCCGAGGCGGCCGTGCGCCTCCCCGCCGATGCCGAGGTCCGCCGCCGTTCCGTCGACGGCCCGCTCCTCGCCCTCGACGGCGTGCGGCTCACGAGTTCGCCGGCCTGGCGCGAGACGGAGGGCTGAGCCGGCGATCGCCGCGGCTCGGGCGCGATCAGGCTCGAGGGGCGAAGCCCGAATGCAGCCGGTCGAGCGACTCGTGGTCGACGCCGGGCTCGCCGGTCGCGCAGCCGGCATCGAGCGCGACCTCGGGCCCGCGCGCCGCCGACCAGGTGATCGAGCCGTGCTCGAAGCATCCGCTCATCGCACCCGTGGCCCGGTCGTCGACGACGTCGGCCACCGGCACGCCGAGCGGCGAACGCTCCCAGCCGAGCAGCGCCCAGATGTCGCGGACCATGCCGTGCACGATGGCCGCGCCGTGGCGGGGGGTCCAGTACACCGAACCGCCCCGGAAGTGCGCGAACCCGCCCGATCCGCCGGCGTGGGGTGCGTCGTCGGCTGCGGCATCCGTGTCGATCAGCAGCCGCTGCACGTCGGTCGTGGGCAGTCCGAGGAAGGACCGCTCGGCACCCACCGCGCGCCAGCGCGCCGCGATCTCGCCGTGCACCTCGTGCGCTCCCGTGCGCTCCGACCAGTAGACGGCACCGTGCTCGTACTCCCGGCGATACACCTCGGCGTCGCCCATGCGCGTGTGCACCGTCACCGCCTCACCCAGCCAGGGGTGCTCGGCGCGCTTGGCACTGATCGCGGGAACGGCGAGCAGCATCCGATTCGCCGGGTCGTAGCGCACGGCGGTGCGGAAGTCCGACCAGCTCACCGCGCGATCGAGCCGCTTCGGCAGGAGGCCGGCCTGCGCCTGGCGCGCCTGCCCGATGTCCCGGTGCGGTGTCATCCGGTCATTGGGCTCGTGCATGGGTGCTCCGCTCGTCGTCGCCGGACCGTGCCGGGCTTCGTCCCGGCCGAACCGGGAGACAGGGGAAGCCGGCCGGCACCCGTACGCGACGAGGTGCAGGCCGGCTGTCCGATCGACCGGCCGCGATTGACAGTTCCCCCTGCGGTTCGCGGCCCGGCGATCGGGTTCCACGTTACGAGCGGCGAACGCGCAGAGGATCAGGGGTATCCCTGATGTTCTGCCCGGGTCAGGAGCGGGCGGTGTCGGATGCCGCGTCGAGCGCCCGGTCGGATGCCGCGTCGACCGTCGTGTCCCCGGTCGCTCCGGCACGTGCGAGCGCGTCGCGAGCGAGCACCGTGGCGGTCGCGACGACGACGGCGCGGCGCCGGTCGGCGGCGTCGGGCCCGTCGCCCACGAGGAAGGTGTCGAGGTGGCCGAGCACGGGCCACGCGTTCACGAGGGAGACGATCGTCAGGAGGAGCTGGCCCGCGGCCTCGGCGCCGACGCCCGGGAGGAGCCGCCGGAACAGCTCGACCTTCTCGGCGTGATAGGCCGCGCGGTCGAGGTCGGCGGCGGTGGCAGCACCCCGTTCGAGTCCCTCCCAGAACACGAGGCGCGGGATGACGCCGTCGGCGAGGTGGTGATCGAAGAGTCGGCCCGCATACTCGCCGACGGCCTCGGGGCCGGTTCCCGTCATCTGCACCTCGTCCATGGAGGCCCGGAGGCGGCCGGCGAGCACTCGGGCGAACAGCTCGTCCTTCTTGCCGAAGTACTGGTAGATGCGCTCCTTGTTGACCCCGGCGGTCGCGGCGATGCGATCGATGCGGGCGCCGGCGAGGCCGTAGGCACTGAACTCGGCGGTCGCGGCGTCGAGGAGCAGTCGCTTCGTGCGTTCCGTGTCCCAGGCCATGGCGACAGTCTAGCAATTTCCAACCGGGTAGTTGTGGATAGCCTTCCGATGTGCTTCAATTACAACTGTTCAGTTGGAATTGACCAGAGGAGCTCCCATGGAGACCAGCACAGGAACCGTCGCCGCCATTCCCGCGACGCCCTCGACCACGGCCGCAGCCCCGGCCGCATCGGCCCCCGCCGGTCCACCCTCGGTGCACGTCCGAGCGGTCATCACGTGGCTCGCGATCTTCCCCCTCGTCGCCCTCGGCATGACGGTCATCGGCCCGATCTCCGACGGGTGGCCGCCCGTGCTGCGTGCCTTCGCGCTCACGGTCGTCGTGGTGCCGCTCGCGGTCTACCTGGTGGTGCCGCAGCTCCTCCGCGGGTACGGCGCCCTCCGCCGGCGCAGCACCCGTTCGCGGGGGAACGCTTGATCCAGCCGATCGCGGCGCACTAGCGTTCGCTCAAGCCGTCAACGCATCGGCGCGCCGTCGACGCAGGAGGACCTCATGCTCATCGCCCCCGCAGCGGGCTCGGAATCGGCCAAGGCGCCCGACGATGGCGCGTTCGACGTCGCCCTGGTCGTGGTCCACGGCATGGGCAATGCGTTCAAGAGCCAGATCCTGCTCGAGTGGGCGGAGCCGCTCCTGGAGCGTATGGACTGGGTCGCACGGGACCGGATCATCGGCGCCGACGAGAGTCATGGGGTGACGATCCACGACTCGGACCTCTCGGGCGACACGCCCGTGGTCACCGCCACCGTCCGGTTCCCGAAGCGCCGTGATCCCGCTGCCCCGGATGCCCCACCCGAGACCGTCGAGCGCAGGATCGCGATCCTCGAGGCCCGCTGGTCGGAATCATTCGTGCCGATGACCCGCGCACAGGTGTTCCGCTGGGCGGTGCCGTTCATGTGGCGGGTGATCACGCGCACGCTCGACCTCTTCTGGAACACCATGGTGGTGCTCTCGGCGCTCACGCTGGGGCACCACCTCCGTGCACCCCGCCAGGCGCTGCTGCTCCCCCGCACGATGAACTTCCTCGTCGACGGCATCCGCCTGCTCGTCAACACGATCGCGTTCGCCGTGGTCTGGCTGTTCCTCGTGCTCCTCGGCGTCGTGCTCACGCCGATCCTCCCGTTGTTGAGCCCATTGCTGCTCATCCCGTGGTTCAAGAACATCGCCCAGGGCGTGCTCGACGGCCTCGTCGAGTCGATCGGCGACGTCGCCTCCTGGAAGGAGCGGCCCGTGCGCGCCTCCGCGATGCGGCTCGTCGTGCGCGACGCTCTCGCCCACGCGAAGCAGCTCGTCGGCGACGACGGCGAGGTGCACCTGTTCGCTCATTCTCAGGGCGCCGCCGTCGCGACGTTCGCCCTGTTCGAGGAGCTCGAGCCGAAGTCGTTCAACGTGCGGCGACTCACGACGGTCGGAGCCGCGGTCGTGCTGCTCGGACGGGAGAAGTGGCAGGGCCGCAAGGACGAGTACACGCCCGTCAAGACCTGGATCGAGCGGAACCGCGACGCCGCGCCCGAGGACCGGGTCGCCTGGGCGAACCATTGGGCGATCTGGGACCCGTTCTCCGCGGGCCCCATCGCCGACACCCCGGCTGACGCTCGCAAGCGCTGGCAGGCCGCGTACTTCCCCTCGGATGAGACGCTCGCCCTCGGACCCGAGGAGCATGCCGTGCACAACACGAGCCAGCCCTGGCTCGACCACGGCGTCTACTACGCGAACACCGTGCAGGTGGTCGAGCCCACCGTCCGACACCTGCTCGGTCCCGACTTCCCGACCGTCGCGGCCCCCGTCGACTACATCCGCAACCGCCTCGTCGTGATCGACAAGAAGTCCCTCGGGCTGAGCACCATCGCCGCCCTGTTCATCGCCGCGATGCTGCCCGGGCTGTCCGGCATGTCCGCGGTCTTCGCCTGGCTCATCACGACCATCGCCGGCGCGATCGGATCGGCCATCGCACTCGTCCCGGGGCTCGACGGCTCCGCCGCTTCCGCCTCGGTCGCGTTCCTCATCGACGACGATGCCGACCCGCCCCGCCTCACGGTGATCGGCTGGGTGATCGCCTCCGCGCTGCTCGCAGCGCTGCTCATCTGGCTGAACCAGCTGATGCAGAAGCAGACCGAGCGGTCGATCGTCTGGGACCGTTGCCCGCTCGACGTTCGGACGTGGCTCGTGCTCACCGCGGTCCCACGCGCGCTGTACGTGATCGGTGCGGCCGTGGTGGTGTGGTTCGCCATCCTCGACTGGTGGGAACCGCAGCCCGATGCCGCGTCGCTCGCGATCGACGCGGCGCTCCTCGCGATCGTCGCAGCGTTCGTCATCGTCGAGCCGCGGTTCTCGCCCGCGCCGCGGGTCGTTCCCGAGCAGCGGACGCTCGACGACCGTGCGACCGTGCTGCCCCCGACGGAGCGGATGCGGCTCGGCGTCGCGATCGCGAGCCAGGAGTACCAGGCGGAGCTCGCCGCTCGCCGGGCCCGCCTCCAGCCCGACGGGCCCTGGGCGACGTGGTGGGCGAAGCACTTCCACGGGTGGACCCCCGGTCAGCAGCCGCCCGGGGCCTGACCGGGCCGGTCAGTCGGCGTCGCTCGGCGACGCCGGCAGCACCGTGGGGCGCACGACTTCGCGCGGGTCGCCTCCGCCGAGCACCTCGACGATGGCCTCCACCAGCCGGAACAGGGCGAGCGCGACGAGGTGCACCGCCAGCAGCGGGCCGAGCACCACGAGCGAGCCGGTGAGCACGAGCACGAGCGGCGCCAGCGACCGCCACGGCAGGGCGGCCAGTACCACGATGGGCAGTGCGACCAGCCACCACGGCTGCCAGAACGCGGCGACGGACGCCCCGAGCCCCACGATCGTGCCCACGATCACCTGCACGAGCAGCAGCACGCCGGCCACCCCGCCGAACTCGCGCTCACGGTCGGCGGCCACCCATGCCCACATCAGCCACGACCGGAGCAGCGGCACGCGCTGCTCGCGGAGCCCCGTGCGGAACACCCGGTCGTCCTCCCGGCGCTGGGCGAGCGCCGCCCGCCGATCGCCGAGTTCCGCGGCGTCCACCGAGCGCTCGTCGTGCAAGATCGCCGGCGCCGACTGCCGGCCGTAGCTCGCGATGAAGCTCCAGAGCCACATCGGCACCGAGGCGAGGTCGGTGATGCCGTGCACGCGCGGCTCGCGCTCGTCGGGTCGCGGGTCGGGTGCACCCGGCGGACGGGCCGGCACGCGGTAGCTCCGCCCCGACACGGGGTCCTCGTACACGAACGGGGCGCGTACGTGGAAGCGGTAGCCGTCGGCGGGCCGCTGCGCGAGCACGAGCTCGTCGAGCGGGCGTCCGTCGTCGGTGAGGAACGGCATGCGATCTCCTTCGTTCGCGACCATCCTGCCGCGTCGGGTCAGCCCAGCAGCAACGCCACCGCGAGGAGCACGGGGACCGACCCGATGGTGGTGAGGAACACGGTGTCGCGCGCGACGACCTCGGCCGTCTCGTAGCGCTGCGCGAACACGAAGACGTTCTGCGCGGTCGGCAGCGCCGCGAGCACGGTGACCGCGTAGAGGTCGAGGCCGTCGAGGCCGAACACGAACCGACCGAACGCCCAGGCGGCGACCGGCATGGCGACGAGCTTCAACACGCTGGCGACGAGCACGTCGCGGCGGCCGGTGCCCGGTTCGAGCAGGCGCTGGCCGTGCAGCGACAGGCCGTAGGCGATGAGCATGAGCGGCACGGCCGCATGGCCGATGAGCTCGATCGGCTCGAGCACGATCGGCGGCAGCTCGATTCCCGTGACCGCGACGAGCACCCCGAGGAGGGATCCGACGATGATCGGATTCGTCAGGGTGGATCGCACGATCACCCACGCCGACGTGCGCCCCTCGACCGTCGCGCCGAGCACCGCCAGCGCGAGCGGCGCGAACAGCAGCAGCTGCAGCAGCACGACCGGCGCCGAGTAGGCGGCGTCCCCGAGCATGTACACGGCGATCGGGATGCCGAAGTTGTTGCCGTTCACGTAGCCCGACGCGAGCGAGCCGATCACGGTGCGCGGCAGCCCGCGGCGCCAGAGGATGAGCGACACGAGCGCGAAGACGAGCATCATCGCGATGGCGGCGAGCGCCGACACCGGCAGGAGCGCCGAGAACAGCGACCGAACGTCGGCGGTCGCGAGCACCGAGAACAGCAGGAACGGCGCGAGCACGTTGAAGTTGAGCTTCGCCAGCACCGGCCGGGCGCCCGGCCCGAGCACGCCGACTCGGGCCGCGAGCCAGCCCACGAAGACGGCGAGCGCGATCACCGCGAACCCGGTGAGGATGTCGATCACGCGCGCCGTGCCGGATGCAGTACGGCGGGTGAGCGGCTCATCGCACGAGCCTATCCGTCGCGCCGGACCCTCGGCCCGCAGGTCCGACGAGGCCCTTCCATCCCTCCGACCCCCGCCGGTACGCTGCACGCGTGGGCGGAGGGGCCGCACTGCGAGGGGGAATCAGGCCATGGGGGATCAGATCGACAGCGCGACCGCCGCGAGCACCGAACAGCCGGGTCGAGCCGGCGGACCTTCCCGCTTCGCGGGCATCGTCGGCATCATCGTGGGTGCCTTGATGGTCGTCGGCGGCATCGCGGCGTGGATCGGCGTGACGGTCCAGCTCTCCGAGGAGAACATCACCGTCGCCGAGGACGCGGCGTTCATGCAGGGTGCTCCGGTCACCGACCCGCTGACCGCCTGGGCGCAGGCCGAGGTCATCCAGAAGCACACCCTCGAGTTGACGGGCGGCAAGACGTACGCCGAGCTCGACCAGGACGACCCGCTGCGCGAGACCGCCGCCACCGCCTCCTACCTGCGCACCTCCCTGTTCACCTCGATCGTCGCCTTCGGCGTCGCGCTCCTGGCCGCCGGTACCGGCGTGATCGCGATCCTCTACGGGTGGTCGTTGCTCGCCATCGGGAGGCGGCCGTACTGAGCGGCGAGCGGCGGGTGGCGCCGGAACCGGCGCCGCTTCACCACCGACCGCGTCGGGCGCCCCGAATCAGGAACGCCCGACGCGCTCGCGGTGCTCGCCGTCGCTTCGGCTAGGCGTGGCAGCCCCACCGATAGGTGTCGCCGACGAGGATGGGCACCATCTCCTTGCCGGTGCACGGGCCGCAGTCCTCGTCGCGCGGTGCCGGCGGAAGGCCCGGGTAGAGACTGGCGTCGAAGCCGGACGACTCGGCGGCGGCCGGCGCGGCGGCCGAGCTCCCCCCGCCGGTGCCTCCCGTACCTCCGATGCCTTCGGACTCGAACGCGGACTCGGCCTCCGCTGCCGCTGCAGCTGCGGCGCTCGCGGCAACCCTCGCGGCCTCGGCCGCCGCGGCGGCCTCCGCAGCGATCCGGGCGGCCTCGGCGGCGCGATGCTCGGCGAGCGCGGTCGCGACGACGGCCGCTTCGGCCCTGAGCGCGGCTGCGCGCTCGGCGAGCGACGGCGCGGAACCGCCGAGGCGCGCAGCGGCCAGCAGGCCGTCGCGCAGCGACGAGAGCCCGGCGACCCGGTCGGCGCCGAGCTCGGCACTGGCGGCATCGAGCGTCGCCTGCACCTCCACCGTGGCGTCGGTGGCCAGCGAGGTGGCCGACCGCAGCTGCGCCGCCGCGACGTCGAGGCCGCTCGCGCCGATGCCGACCCGGTCGCCGACGGCGGCCACGGCGGCCGACCTGGCCCGTACGAGTTCGGCGGCGTGGGCGGCCTGCGCCTGATGCACGACGCCCAATGCGACGACCATGAGACCGGCGGCGGCGAGCGCGGCCGTGCGTGCGGCCGGCGTTCGAACGCCCAGCGAGCGCAGCCGCACCCGCGCCGCTCCCGCTCCCGCTCCTGACTGCTCCGAAGTGATGTCCCCCAGTGTGTTCACCCGGCATTCCTTCCATCGATGGGATCGGGGTGCCGATCCATCGCGCGCCACATCGCACGCCGAGGGAATGGGTTCTGGACCGCGCGCCGCAGCACGAAGTTCCGTCGGCCGCTGCTTCGCGCCCGACTCGAGTTTCCGTCAGCCCCCCGCCGACACCCCACGTGTGCAGCGTATCGACTCCGGGGGCCGCTGTGGGAAATCGTTTCCTGATCCCCGGCGCGGCGCCGGTTACCAGCGGGAGTGCACCTGGGCGCGGATCTCGCGGTCGTACAGCCCGCGCACCGACTCGTCGAACCCGGCGGGCAGCTCGAGCGATCCGGCCGCGGCGTTCGCGCGCGCCTGCTCGGGGTTGCGCGCCCCGGGGATGACCGAGCTCACGCCGTCCTGCGCGGCGATCCACGCGAGGGCGACCTGCGCGGCCGAGGCATCCGGTGCGGCCGCCCTCGCCAGCTCGGTGAACTCGCCGGCAGCGCGCACGCCGGTGGCGTAGTCGACGCCCGAGAAGGTCTCGCCGACGTCGAAGGACTCGCCGTGGCGGTTGAAGCTGCGGTGGTCGTTCGCGGCGAACTCCGTGTCGAGCGTGTAGCGGCCCGAGAGCAGCCCGCTCGCGAGCGGCACGCGGGCGATGATGCCGACGCCGGCCTCCCGGGCGGCGGGCAGCACGTCGTCGAGGGGCTTCAGCCGGAACGCGTTGAGGATGATCTGCACGGATGCCACGTGGGGACGCGCGATCGCGGTGAGTGCCTCCTCGACCTTCTCGACGCTGACGCCGTAGTTCGCGATGGCGCCTTCCTCCACGAGGGTGTCGAGCGCGTCGAACACGCGGTCGTCGCCGTAGACGGAGGTGGGCGGGCAGTGCAGCTGCACGAGGTCGAGGGTGTCGACGCCGAGGTTGGCGCGTGAGCGATCGGTCCAGGCGCGGAAGTGCTCGAGGGAGTAGTTCTCGTGCTCCTGCGGCATCCGTCGGCCCATCTTCGTGGCGACGGTGACGCCCGAGTCGGGGTGCTCGCGCAGCCACCGGCCGATGAGCGTCTCGCTGCGGCCGTCGCCGTAGACGTCGGCCGTGTCGAAGAAGGTGACGCCGGCCTCGTGGGCGGCGTCGAGCACGGCGAGCGCGTCGGCCTCGTCGACGTCGCCCCAGTCGGCGCCGAGCTGCCAGGTGCCGAGGCCGATGACCGAGACGGTGCGGCCGGTGCGTCCGAGGGTGCGGGTCTGCATGGGAAACCTCCGAGTTCGCGTGGCGGGTCGAGCACGGGCGACGGATGCCGCGTGGCGCCGCGTTCGAGCCTAGACCCGCCCTCAGCGCATCGGCACGGCGCGACCGCTGACGACGACGCCGCCGTGCTCGGGGATGTCGACCACGAGCTCGCCGGGACGCCCGACGTGCCGCCCCTGCTCGATGCGCACGCGCTGCGGCGGGCGCACCGCGCCGAGGCCGCGAAGGTACCCGCCGACGGCGGCGGCGGCAGACCCCGTGGCGGGGTCCTCGGTGATGCGCCCCACCGGGAAGAGGTTGCGCGCCTCGAACCGCATGACGCCGTCGGGGGCGTCCATCGTGCGATGCAGCACGGTGATGGTCGCAGGCCAGCCCTGCGCGTCCATGAAGGCCCGCACGGCGCCCGGATCGAAGCGGAATCCGTCGAACGCCGCCGGCTCCGTGATGACGATGACCGGGTGCCAGTTGCCGGCGAACGCGAGCCGCGGCGGGTAGCGCTCGTCGAGCTGGGTGCGGTCGACGGCGATGAGCTCGAGCAGCGCGTCGAGCACGAACTCGGGGAAGTGCGCGAGGTCGGTGTCGACGCTCGTGAACGCCGCCCGCGGACCCGACCCGTCGTCGCTCGTGTCGATGACGATCTCGCCGACGGGCGTGTCGAACGTCACCCGGCCGGAGCCCTCGTGCTCGGCGATGACCACGGCGGTCGCGATGGTGGTGTGCCCGCAGAACGGCACCTCGGCGATCGGCGAGAAGAACCGGAGCACCCGGGCGTCGCCGTGGCGCCCGGTGACGAACGCCGTCTCGGCGAAGTCGACCTCTGCGGCGATCCGCTGCATCTCGGCATCGTCGAGTGCGGAGGCGTCGAGCACGATGCCCGCCGGGTTGCCCCCGTCGGGGTCGTCGGTGAACGCCGCGTACCGCAGCACCTCGACCCCGCTCACGACGACCGCCCGCTCATCGCTGCACCCCGCTCATCTCCACCACCCGCTCACGACGCCCGCACCGGCGAGTACCTCGTCGCCGACCAGGGGCCGCCGACCGCGCTGACCTTCGTGTCGCGCCATCCCGCCGAGCGCATCACCGCGCGCACCGCGTTGTCGCCCGGGGCAGTGCTCTCGCGGCCCTTGCCGTGCACGACCCACACATGCGTGCCGATGCCGCACTCGCGGAACCACACCGGCAGCGCGTCGAGCTCGTCGTCGCTGCGCACCACGACCACGACCACGTCGGACTCCCACGGCGGCACCCGCGCCGCCCCGGCGAGCGCGTCGTCGAGCTCGGGCAACGGCAGGTCGCCCCGCACCGCGACGGTCTCCCCCTTCGCCACACCGAGCTTCTCGGCGAGCGTGGGCGGCGGCGTCGTCAGCGCGCGGACCCACGCCGCGGCGGTGCTGCCGAGGCGGAACCGGTAGGTCTCACCATCTGCCACGAACGACACCACGCCGTCGGCGGCCTCGACCTCCGACCACGCCGACCTCGGCACCTGCGCCCGGCGCTCGCCCGAGATCTGCAATCCGGCGGCCTCCAGATGGAGCGTGACCGCCGCCGCACGACCGTGCTCGCCGATCCAGGTCGCCTTCGCCTGCCTCCCCATGCATGAACCCCCCGGTTCATGATCCACGCCGGGCCGGTCGCGCGCAATGCCCCGAGCGTGCACGAGACACGGATGCCGCGGCCGACCCCCTCGCGTGAAGGGACCGGCCGCGGCATCCGCTCGCCGATCGCTGCCGGCGTCAGCCGTCCTGCTCGGCGCCGAACCGCTGCCTGGCCTCGACGGGGATGAGGGGATGCGCGGCGCGGGCCTTGATCTGCTGCACGGCCCACGTGTTGCCGTCGGGGTCGGCGAAGCCGAAGAAGGTGCCGCCGTCGCGCTCGTCGAAGACGGTGATCTCACTGCACTCGACACCGCGGGAGACGAGCTCGTCGCGGGCGGCGGCCGCGTCGGCGACGACGAGCTGGAGGCCCCGCATGGAGCCGGGCGCCATCTCGGTCTGCGCGGGCAGGTCGCCGATCACGATCGAGCAGCCCGACCCTCTCGGAGTGAGCTGCACGACGTGCATGTGCTCGTTGCGGGTGTCGTGGTCGAGCGCGAACCCGACCTGGTCGCGGTAGAACGCGACGGCCCGGTCGATGTCGCTCGACGGGATGAGGACGACCTCGAGCGTCCAGTCCATGGTGTGCTCCGTTCCTGGTGGTCGTGCGGTTCGCGTGCGTTCAGCCGGCGACGAGGGCGTCGAGCCGCTCGTAGCCCTCGCGGAGGCCGGTCTCCATACCGCTGGCGACCATGCCGTCGCGGGCCTCGACCGCGGGGTAGGTAGAGTGGATGCGCAGGCGCGTGCGGCCGTCGCCGAGGTCCTCGAACGCGATGGTCTCGATGGCCACGACGTCGGGCATGCCCTCGAACTCGAAGGTCTGCACGGCGAACTCGTTCTCACGCACCGAGTGGAACGTGCCGTTGAACGCCCACGCGTCGCCGTCGGGCGTGCGGTGCACGTAGCGGTAGCCGCCCTGGGTCGTGAAGTCCCAGCGCTCGATGTCCATCTCGTAGCCCTGCGGGCCGAGCCACTGCCGGACGAGCTCAGGCTCGCGGTGGGCGTTGAACACGGCCTCGACAGGGGCGTCGAAGTCGCGGACGATCTCGATGAAGGGGAGTCCTTCGGGTGCGGTGATGGTGACTGCGTTGGTCATGATTCCGGTTCTTCCTGTGCGGTGCCGGCGCTGTGGCCGGGCTCTGGCGATGCGGCATCCGTGCCGCTGGTGGTGGTGCCGGCGAGCAGCGCGTCGAGCGATCGGAACTGCTGCTCGTGGATCAGCCGGTAGCGGTCGATCCACGCGGTGAGGGCTTCGAGCTGGGCCGACTCGAGGTGCACGGGCCGACGCTGCGCGTCGCGGGTTCGCGAGACGAGCCCGGCGTGCTCGAGCACCTGGATGTGCTTCGAGACGGCCTGCTTGGTGATCTGGAACGGCTCGGCCAGTTCGTTGACCGTGGCCGGTCCGCGGCTGAGGCGGGCGACGATGCGGCGGCGGACCGGGTCGGCCAAGGCCATGAAGGCCCGGTCGAGGCGGTCGTCACTGCTCGGATCGACGATCATCGTGCGCCTCCTCGCCATTCTCGTGATCAACTATT
The DNA here is from genome assembly GCF_031456545.1 of Agromyces sp. 3263. Classification (NCBI taxonomy): domain Bacteria; kingdom Bacillati; phylum Actinomycetota; class Actinomycetes; order Micrococcales; family Microbacteriaceae; genus Agromyces; species Agromyces sp. 3263. Next base: position 2,407,935 of record NZ_JAVDUV010000001.1, on the reverse strand, counting down.
TACTTGATCAACGGGTTGATTGATTACAACGTACGCCTGCCACAAGGACGTGTCAACACGCAGAATCGACTCCATGGATGCCGACACGCCCACGCCGCTGACCGCGCCGCTCTCCGCCCTCGCCTTCCGCCGCGCCACGGTCGACGACCACGCGCGGGTGGTCGCCGCGATCCCCGACTGGTGGGGCCTCCCCGGCACCGAGTCGCTCTGGCGCCTGCTCCCCCGGCTGTTCTTCCAGCACTTCGCCGACACCTCCACGATCGTCGACGATCCCCATGCCGACGGCGGCCTCGCGGCCTTCCTCATCGGCTTCCGCTCGCAGTCGTCACCGGATGCCGCGTACATCCACTTCGTCGGCGTGCGGCCCGACCTCCGCGGGCACGGGCTGGCACGCATCCTCTACGAGCGCTTCTTCGACGAGATGCGGGCGAGCGGATGCCGCCGCGTCGACGCGATCACGGGACCCGGCAATCACCGGTCGCAGGAGTTCCACCGGGCGATGGGCTTCACGGCCACGGGAGACACCGAGGTCGACGGCGTCCTGGCCTGGCGCGACTACGACGGCCCCGGCGAGCACCGCGTCGCGTTCACCCGCCCGATCTGATCCGTTCACGAACGACCCTCGCGTCGCTGCGCGGATCGGAGCAGAATCGGGCGGAGGAACGACGACGATCTGGAGGCCACCATGCCCGTCACGCTCAACCCGTACCTGAACTTCAAGGACAACGCCCGCGAGGCGCTCGAGTTCTACCACTCCGTCTTCGGCGGCGAGCTCAACGTGAGCACCTTCGCCGACTTCCAGTCGGCGGAGGATCCGGCCGACAGCGACCTCGTCATGCACGGCCAGCTCGACGGCCCGGGCCTCACCCTGATGGCCGCCGACACGCCCAAGCACATGGAGTACCGCGAGCCGGCCGGGTTCTCCGTGTCGCTCTCGGGCGACGACGACGCCACCCTGCGCGCCTACTGGGACAAGCTCGCCGACGGCGGCACCGTGCTGCAGCCGCTCGAGGTCGCGCCGTGGGGCGACGCTTTCGGCATGGTGACCGACCGGTTCGGCGTCACCTGGCTGCTGAACATCTCGGGCACCGGTGGTACGACCGGAGCCGACGCGCCCGCCTAGACGGGCGTCAGCGCCTCGACCACGGGGGCCAGCTCGGGCTGCTCCGCCGCGTCGGCGAGCACACGCTCGAGCGCCTCGTCGTGGATGGGCCGTGCCCGCTCGACGAGCGCCCGCCCGGCCGCCGTGAGCTCCGTGTAGATGCCACGGCGGTCGTCGGCGCAGAGCACGCGCGTGAGCAGCATCCGATCCTCGAGGCGATTGACGAGCCGCGTGGTGGCGCTCGGGCTCAACGCGGCCGCGCGGGCGAGCTGCTGCATGCGCATGTGCCAGCCGTGCTGCCTGCTGAGCGCGTCGAGCACCGTGTACTCCACGACCGAGAGGTCGACGGATGCCGCGAGCGCGCGTTCGAGCTCGGACTCGATCATGCCGTGCAGCGCGGCGAGCGTGCGCCAGCCGTGCGCGCGGACCTCGACGGCGTCGTCGGCGATGCCCATGCGATCCTCCTGGTCCGTGAGATAGTTGCTTGCGCTTTCTATTTGCGTGTGCAACCATTGAGCCCGCGTTCGCAATAGCGCGCGTTTGCAACTACTACGACGAGTGTATCGGAGTTCTGCGCATGCCACTCGGCCTTCTCGCCCTCGCCATCGGCGGATTCGGCATCGGCCTCACCGAGTTCGTCATCATGGGCCTGCTGCCCGAGGTGGCCGCCGACTTCGGCGTGACCGAGGCGCAGGCGGGCTGGTTCATCTCGGGCTACGCCCTCGCCGTCGTCGTCGGCGCGCTCGGCCTCACCGCCGCCACGATCAGGCTCCCCCGCAAGCCCGTGCTCATGGGCCTGCTCGTGCTCTTCATCGCCGGCAACGCGATCTCGGCCATGGCCCCCACGTACGAGCTCATGATGACCGGGCGTATCGTCGCCGCCCTCTGCCACGGCGCCTTCTTCGGCATCGGTTCCGTCGTGGCCGCGAGCCTCGTGGCTCCCGACCGCGCGGCCGGAGCCATCGCCATCATGTTCACCGGACTCACGGCCGCGAACGTGCTCGGCGTGCCGCTCGGCACCTTCCTCGGCCAGCAGTACGGCTGGCGGTCGACGTTCTGGGTCATCTCGGCCATCGGCGTCGTCGCGCTCGTGGGCATCGCGACGCTCGTGCCGAAGCCCGCCGCCGGCACGCCGATTCCCAGCCTGCGTCGCGAACTGGGCGCATTCCGGTCGGGCCAGGTCTGGCTCTCGCTCACCGTCACCGTGCTCGGCTTCGGCGGCATGTTCGGTGCGTTCACGTACATCGCCTACACGCTCACCGAGGTGAGCGGCTTCGACTCGGGCGCGGTGCCCTGGCTGCTCGTGCTCTTCGGCGCCGGCCTGGTCGTCGGCAACTGGGTCGGCGGGCGGCTCGCCGACCGCTCCATCGACGGCACCCTGCTCGGCTTCATCGCCGCACTCGTCGTCGTGCTGGCGCTCTTCGCCTGGCTGGCGTGGAGCCCCGTCGCCACGATCGTCCTCCTCGTCGCCATGGGCGCGCTCGGCTTCGGCACCGTGCCCGCCCTGCAGAGCCGCGTCATGCGCTCCGCCGCCGACGCACCCACGCTCGCCTCGGGCGCCAACATCGGCGCGTTCAACCTCGGCAACGCGCTCGGCGCCTGGGCCGGCGGCACCGCGATCGCGGCCGGGCTCGGCTACACGTCGCCGATCTGGGTCGGCGCCGCCATCACCCTGGGCGCGCTCATCGTGATGGTCGTCGCCGCGACGTCGGCGCGGGCCGCGCGGTCGACCCGCTCCGAGCGCGTCGCCGGCCCCGGCGAGCGCGACGCCTCGGCCGACACGCGCCCCGTGGCATCCGTCGCCTGACGCCCGCTCCACCCTCCCCGCCCTGCTCCCACTCCAGCCCTGCTCCCACGCCAGTCCGACCACCGAAAGGAACGCATGACCACCGCGACCGTCCCCACCCTCACCCTGAACAACGGCGTCCGGATGCCGCAGCTCGGCTTCGGCGTCTTCCAGGTGCCGAACGACGAGACGCAGGCCGCGGTCGCCGCCGCCCTCGAGGTCGGCTACCGGAGCATCGACACCGCCGCTGTCTACGGCAACGAGGAGGGCGTCGGGCGTGCCATCGCCGCGTCGGGCCTCACCCGGGACGAGCTGTTCGTCACCTCGAAGGTGTGGAACTCCGACCAGGGCCACGACGACACGCTGCGCGCCTTCGACGCGAGCCTCGCGAAGCTCGGACTCGAGCAGCTCGACCTGTACCTGATCCACTGGCCGACGCCCGACCGCGACCGCTACGTCGACACGTGGCGGGCCCTCGAGCGCCTGGCCGCCGACGGCCGGGTCCGTGCGATCGGCGTCTCGAACTTCGAGCCCGAGCACCTCGACCGCCTCGTCGCCGAGGGCTCGGTCGTGCCCGCGGTGAACCAGGTGGAGCTCCACCCGGCCCTGCAGAATCGGAGGGTCGTCGCTGCGAACGACCGCCTCGGCATCGCGACCGAGGCATGGAGCCCGCTGGCGCAGGGCGCCGTGCTCGACGACCCCGCGATCACCGCGATCGCCGCCGCACACGGTCGTACGCCCGCCCAGGTCGTGCTGCGGTGGCACCTGCAGCAGGGCCGCATCGTGATCCCCAAATCGGTCACCCCGGCCCGCATCGCCGAGAACTTCGACGTGTTCGGCTTCGAGCTCGCGGCATCCGAGCTCGCGGCGATCGACGGCCTCGAGCGCGACGGACGCACCGGCCCGCACCCGGCCGAGTTCCACCGCGCCTGACGCGGGCCCCCCATCCACCACCGCAACGACAGAACGGAAGCACCACCCATGAGCGACATCCTCATGATCGTCACCGCCGCCACCAGCCTCACCATGAAGGACGGTTCCGAGCACCCCACCGGCTTCTGGGCCGAGGAGCTCGTGACCGCCCACCGTGATCTCACGGAGGCCGGACATGCGGTCACCATCGCGACGCCGGGCGGCGTCACGCCGACGGTCGACGCCGTGAGCCTCGATCCCGCCGTCGTCGGCAGCGCCGACACGGTCGAGCAGCTTCGCGGGTACCTCGCGTCGATCGCCGACGAGCTCGCCGCCGCCGTGCCGATCGCCGACGTCGACGCGTCGGCCTACGCCGCCATCGTGCTCCCCGGCGGCCACGGCCCGATGGCCGACCTCGCGTTCGACGCCGCGACGGGACGGGTCCTGATCGCCGCGGACGCGGCGGGCACCATCATCGCGCCGTTCTGCCACGGCCCGGCCGCACTGCTGTCCGCGAAGCTTCCCGACGGCTCGAACGCGTTCGCCGGCCGACGCCTCACCGTCTTCACCGACGAGGAGGAGCGCACCGGCGGAACGGGCGAGAACACGCCGTGGTGGGTGGAGTCGACGCTCCGCGAGGCCGGCGCGACCATCGACTCGGCGGCCCCATGGAGCGACCACGTCGTCGTCGACGGCAACCTCATCTCGGGGCAGAACCCGCAGTCGAGCGCGTCGGTCGCGCGTCGGGTCGTCGAGGGGCTCGCCGCCTGATCGGCACAGGCAGAGAACGCCACGACTGTCAATCCCCTGGCATCCGCCGCACCGCGACGTAGCGTGGGGCCCGGAGCGGACGCGCCCTCCTGGGTATCGTGCGCCCGCTCCGGACGGAGGTCGCGAAGACGATGCCCGGCTGGAACACGGACACCCTTGCGAGCCCGGCGGGAGCCGGGGCGGTCACGATCGTGGAGGGCTCGGCGTTCTGCGTCTCGGCCGCCAACGGCGACATCGTCCCCGAGCTGCCGCACGGCGTCTTCTTCCATGACACGCGCCTCGTCTCGAGGTGGTCGCTGCTCATCGACGGCGATCCCGTCGAGCCGCTCTCGTCGTCGACCCCGCGCCCCTATCGCTCGGTCACCATCGGACGCTCCGGGCACATCCCCGGCCGCGCCGACACCCCCCTGATCGTGGAGCGCGACCGCAAGGTCGACGGCGGGCTGCGGGAGGAGATCACCCTCCGCAGCTATTCGCGCGAACCGATGGCCCTGCGGGTCGAGCTCGTCCTCGAATCCGACTTCGCCGACATCTTCGAGGTGAAGGAGGGCCGTGCCGCCCGACGTCCCCGCCGGGCCAGGCTCGAGGCGCCGGGCGTGGTCCGCGTCGACTCGCCCCGCGACGAACGGCTCGGACTCGTCGTCACCGCGCCGGGCGCCACGTTCGACGGCGACCGGCTCGCCTTCGACGTGGTGCTCGAGGCCCGGGGATCATGGTCGCGCGTCATCCGGCTCGCACCCACGACGCTGCAGGACGAATTCACGATCGGGGGCGACGGCGGCGACGGCGAGTCCGCCGTCCCCGTCGGTCCCGCCCGTCGCTTCCTCGCCTGGCAGTCGCACGTGCCGGTTCCCGACGTCGAGGACGACGCGATCGAGCGCGTGATCCTCCAGAGCCAGGAGGATCTCGGATCGCTGCGGATCTTCGACCCCGCGCATCCCGACCGTCCGGTCGTCGCGGCGGGCGCGCCGTGGTTCATGGCGTTGTTCGGCCGCGACTCGCTGCTCACGGCGATGATGTCCCTGCACGTCGACCCGGAGGTCGCCCTCGGGACACTGCAGACCCTCGCCGAGCTGCAGGGCACCGAGTTCGACGCGGCGTCCGAGGAGCAGCCCGGTCGCATCCTGCACGAGGTGCGGCTCGGCGCCACCACGAACCTCGCCCTCGGGGGCGGCTCGGTGTACTACGGCACGGTCGACGCCACCCCGCTCTTCGTCGTCGTGCTCGGCGAACTGGCGCGGTGGGGCGGCCTGCCCGACGACGCGGACAACCTCATCGACGCGGCCGACCGTGCGCTCGAGTGGATCCTGCGCGACGGCGACCGCGACGGTGACGGCTTCGTCGAGTACGCCCGGCTCAACGAGCACGGCCTCGTGAACCAGGGCTGGAAGGACTCCTGGGACGGCATCACCTTCGCCGACGGCTCCCTCGCGCGCGCGCCCATCGCGTTGTGCGAGGTGCAGGGCTACGTGTACGCGGCGTACGTGGCCCGGGCGGAGCTCGCGGCTGCCCGCGGCGACGAGGACACGGCCGCCCGCTGGTACGAGCGAGCGTCCGTCTTGAAACGGGAGTTCAACGAGGCCTTCTGGCTGCCCGAGCTCGGCTACTTCGCGCTCGCCCTCGACGCCGACAAGCGACCGGTCGACGCGTGCGCCTCGAACATGGGCCACTGCCTGTGGAGCGGCATCGTCGACGACGACAAGGCGGCTGCGGTGGCCGCGCGCCTGCTCTCCGACGAGCTGTTCACCGGGTGGGGCGTGCGCACCCTCGCCTCGGACATGGGCGCCTACAACCCCGCCAGCTACCACAACGGCTCGGTCTGGCCGCACGACAACGCCATCGTGGCCGCCGGACTCATGCGGTACGGATTCGTCGACGAGGCCAATCGGATCGTGCAGGGGATGTTCGAGGCCGCGAGCCGGTTCGGCGGGCGCCTGCCCGAGTTGTTCTGCGGCTTCCCGCGAACGCACTACCCCGAACCGGTCTCGTACCCCGCCTCCTGCTCACCTCAGGCCTGGGCCGCGGCGACGCCCTTCTCGCTGCTCCGGACGACGCTGCGCTTCGACCCCTCGGTGCCCACGGGCGACGTCTGGCTCTCGCCCACCACGTCGGCCGGATTCGGCGACATCCACCTGCGCAACGTGCCGTTCGCCGGAACGCGCATCTCGATCGATGCGTCGCGTCGCGGCGCCTCCGTGGTCGGTCTCCCGGCCGGCCTCACCCTGCACCCCGAGCCGCGTCCCGCCGTGGTCCCGGTGCCCGTTCGAAGGAACCCGACATGAGAATCGGCATCATCGCTCCGCCGTGGATTCCCATCCCACCCGACGCCTACGGCGGCATCGAGTCGTTCATCGACGTGCTCGCAAGGGCGCTCGTCGATGCCGGACAGGACGTGCTGCTCGCAGCGTCGAGCGACAGCACGAGTCCGGTGCCCCGGCTTCCGGGCTTCGAGGCATCCGACCCCGCGAAGATGGGCGTGACCTCCCACGAGCTGCAACACCTCCTCCGGGCGTTCGCGGGGCTCGCGGAGGTCGACGTGATCCTCGACAACACGCTCGCGGGACCGATCCTGGCGCGGTTCGCGACGACGCTCCCCGTGGTCACCGTCGCCCACGGCCCGCTCATCCCCATCGAGCAGGAGCTCTACTGCGCGGCCTCGCCCGACGTGGTGTTCGTGGCGATCTCCCACAACCAGGCCTCGCTCGCCGGACCCGTTCCGATCCGCCGCGTGATCCACCACGGCATCCAGGTCGAGGACGTGCCGGTCGGCCCTGGCGGCGACAGCGCATGCTTCGTTGGCAGGATGCATCCGTCCAAGGGCATCCCCGAGGCCATCGAGGCCGCGGCCATCGCCGGGATCCCCCTGCGGATCGCCGCCAAGATGCAGGAGCAAGCCGAGGAGGAGTACTTCCAGGAGGTGGTCAAGCCCATGCTCGGGTCGCGCGCGGAGTACCTGGGCGAGCTGTCCGCCGAGGAGAAGTACGAGCTGATGGGCAACTCGTGCGTGCTGCTGAACCCGATCCAGTGGGACGAGCCGTTCGGACTCGTGATGATCGAGGCGATGGCAACGGGCACGCCGGTCGTCGCCACGCCTCGTGGTTCGGTCGGCGAGATCGTGGAGGAGGGGCGCACCGGCTTCATCCGCTCCGATCCCGCGCAGCTGGCGCTCGCCCTGGCGGAAGTGCCGACACTCGACCGTGCGTCGTGCCGCGAGGCCGTCGAGACCCGGTTCAGTTCGCACCGCATGGCGGGTGACTACATCGAGCTGTTCGAGGAGCTCGTCCGCCAGCGCCGGCCGAGCGAGCGAACCGGGGCCGCGCGGGCCGCAGCGGTGACCATGCCGGACGGGTCGCCTTCGTCGTCGGGCGTCGGCGGTTCGTCGATGCGTTCCGGCTAGACGGCCGCCTCCCACGCGGCTCAGTCGACGAGCTCGAAGAGCCGGCTCTCCTCGCCTGGAACGAAAGCGAGCGGATGCCGCGCCATGCGCCTCACGGGGAGGCGCCGGCGTGCGGCATCCGCTCGTCGATCACGCGGCGCGAAGGCCGCGGATCAGGGGTGCGAGAACTTAACCGATGACGGTGATGTTCTCGGCCTGCAGGCCCTTGGGGCCGCGGGCGGTCTCGAATTCGACCTTCTGGTTCTCCTCGAGCGAGCGGTATCCGCCGGACGCGATCGCGCTGAAGTGCGCGAAGACGTCGGCCGAGCCGTCATCCGGGGCGATGAAGCCGAAGCCCTTGTCGGCGTTGAACCACTTGACGGTTCCGGTAGCCATATTCTTTTCCTTCTGTAAAGCCGAGCCGCCGGAGCGGCTGCGACGTGCACGACCTCAGGTCGTGCGGGGTTCCGCCGGCGAAATCCACCGACGGAAGTCTCAGACCCGACGGAACTGATTCACCATCGGGCAGTCGAACGGGTCGCGTGCGGCGAGGCCGACGCGATTGAGGTACTCGATGACGATGCCGTACGACTTCAGGATCGTCGTCTCGGTGTACGGCACGTCGAGCGTGCGGGCGTGCTCGCGCACGATCTCGCGGGCCTTGGCCAGGTGCGGTCGCGGCATGTTCGGGAACAGGTGGTGCTCCACCTGGTAGTTGAGGCCGCCGAAGAGCACGCTCGCCCAGAAGCCGCCCGAGACGTTGCGCGAGGTGAGCACCTGCTTCGAGAAGAAGTCGAGCTTCGCGTCGGCCGGGATGATCGGCATGCCCTTGTGGTTCGGGGCGAACGACGCGCCCATGTAGATGCCGAAGACGGCCAGCTGCACGCCGATGAAGGCGAAGGCCATGCCGAGCGGCAGCATCCAGAAGATCGCGCCGAAGTAGATCGCGAACCGCACCGCGATGAGGCTGAGTTCGACGCCGCGGCCCTTCACGGGACCGCGGTCGAACAGGGTGCGGATGGAGGTGAAGTGCAGGTTGACGCCCTCGAGGGTGAGCAGGGGGAAGAACAGGTATCCCTGCTTGCGCGTGATGAGCGCCATGAGCCCGCGCTGCTTGGCGGCGTCGGCCTCGACGAACGAGATCGTGTCGAACTCGATGTCGGGGTCCTTGCCGATCTTGTTCGGATTGGCGTGGTGCCGCGTGTGCTTCGTCATCCACCAGGCGTAGCTGATGCCGACGACGCCGGCGGCGATGCCGCGGCCGAGCCGGTCGTTCGCCGGGCCGGACTCCAGCACCTGCCGGTGGGAGGCCTCATGGGCGAGGAACGCGAACTGCGTGAAAATCAGGCCGAGCGCGCCCGCGATGAGCAACTGGAACCACGAATCGCCGAGCAGGATGAACCCGGCGATCGCGCCGCCGAGGGCGACGAGCAGGATGCCGATGAGCATGAGGTAGAACCAGCGAGTGCGATTCAGGAGGCCGGACTCGCGAACGACCCGGGAGAGTGCCGTGAAGCTCCGCGTGATGTCAGCGGAACCGGTGCGGGGCTTCGTCGCCCGTACCGCACCGAGGGTTTCGGTGTGAGAGATGTGAGTACGTCCCAGCTGGTCGTCGACTTCCCAGCCGGGGTTCGCGGGTAGACCACCCGCTGTAGATGTCCCCACTCTAAGGGCAGCGGATGGGAAGGCGCTGTGAATTCTCCATCATATGCCGCAATCGGTATGAGCTCGCGTCAGAGGACGTCACCGGCCGTGTCGGCCGCGGTGCGCAGGTCCTCGACGAGCGCCTCGAACGCCGCCGTGCGATCGGCGGCGTCCTCGATGCGCAGCAGCGCCGACGGATGCGTCGTCACGAGCACCGGCGCCGGCAGCGCGGATGCTCCGCCCGCGGCATCGGGCGGCAGCACCCGGCCGCGCACCTCGCCGATGCGCACGGTGCGTCCGAGCACCGACCTTGCGGCGGTCGCGCCGAGGGCGACGACGACCGACGGCTGCACCGCTTCGAACTCCGCCTCGAGCCAGGGCCGGCACGCGACGATGTGCGCCACCGACGGCTTCTCGTGGATGCGCCGCTTGCCGCGCAGCCGGAACCGGAAGTGCTTCACCGCGTTGGTGACGTAGACGCGGTCGCGGGGGATGCCCGCGGCGTCGACCGCGTCAGCGAGCAGGCGCCCCGCCGGACCGACGAACGGCTCGCCCTCGAGGTCCTCGCGATCGCCGGGCTGCTCGCCGACGAGCATGAGGGGAGCGCCCTCACGGCCGCGCGAGAAGACGACCTGCGTGGCGTCGCGCCAGAGCTCGCAACCGCGGCAGTCGGGGGCGGCGCGGCGGAGCTCGTCGACGGGAGCGCCCTCGGGCACCCATGCGTCGGCTCCTGGACGCTCCACGTCGGCCATGCAGGCGAGCGTACGAGTCGACTGGCCTCGGCGGCAGGGGGTTGCACGCGGTGCGAGACTGGAGGCATGCGCATCGCCGTCACCGGAGGGTCGGGCAAGCTCGGCCGCACCGTCGTCCGCACGCTTCGCGACGAGGGCCACGAGGTCGTGAACCTCGACCAGCAGGGGGACCGCGCGCACGTCACGCGCGTCGACCTCACCGACTACGGCCAGGTGATCGACGCCATCGCCGGCGTGGACGACCGTCACGACGGCGTCGAGGCGATCGTGCACCTCGGCGCGATCCCGGCGCCCGGCATCCTCAGCGACGTGGCGACCTTCCACAACAACATGCTGTCGACGTTCAACGTGTTCCAGGCGGCCCGGCGCCTCGGCATCACCCGGGTCGTGTACGCCTCGAGCGAGACCGTGCTCGGCCTGCCGTTCGACGTGCCACCGCCATACATTCCGGTCGACGAGGAGTACCCGGCGCTACCCGAGAGCACATACTCGCTCGTGAAGCACCTCGAGGAGCAGATGGCCATCGAGTTCGTGCGCTGGAACCCCGAGCTGTCGATCACGGCGCTCCGCTTCTCGAACGTCATGGATCCTGCCGACTACGTGGACTTCCCCTCGTTCGACGCCGACCCGAGGCTGCGCAAGTGGAATCTCTGGGGCTACGTCGACGGGCGCGACGGAGCACAGGCGGTCAGCCTGGCGCTGGCCAAGGCGTGGCCCGGCTTCGACCGGTTCATCATCGCCGCGGCCGACACGGTCATGTCGCGCCCGAACGCAGAGCTCGTCGCCGAGGTCTTCCCGGATGTCCCGTTGCACGGTGATCTCGGCGTGCACGACACCCTGCTCTCGATCGACAAGGCCCGGCGGGTGCTCGGCTACGAGCCGCGCCACTCATGGCGCGATGAGGTGGGGGATGCCGCGGCATCCGTTCGTCCCAGCTGACAGGCAGCGCGAACCGCCGCGCTGACGCGGAGCCCGGGTCGACCCGAGGAAGACGAACGCCCCCGCCAGCCGGAGCTGACGGGGGCGTCCTGAGAGCCGAGACCTAGAGGCCGCGGATGTTCTCAGCCTGCAGGCCCTTGGGGCCCTGTGCGACCTCGAACTCGACCTTCTGGCCCTCTTCGAGCGAACGGTAGCCGTTGCCCGAGATGGCGCTGAAGTGTGCGAAGACGTCGGCGCTGCCGTCGTCGGGAGCGATGAAGCCGAAGCCCTTTTCGGCGTTGAACCACTTGACGGTTCCGGTTGCCATACTGCTGTCCTTCTGTCCTATGGGCCGCTGAGTGCGGGCCCGATGCGATCGGGGTCGATCGCGTCCCCGACGACACGGTGCCGCCGAAGCTGGGGGCGAGGGGCGGGTGTGCGCTCAGGCATCCGCCGTCTCGTATCGGGTCATGCCACGCGGATCGTGCCGCCTCCGGGCAATCAGGTGGAGGCGCGGGCGTCTGCCCGCTTGATGGAGGAATCGTTGAGCCTACCCTAGTAGGCCGCGCGCGCGAGCGCACCAGTCCGCGACCGGATCGTGACCTGAGATGACGGAATTCCAGTTGACGCGCCGACGATCAGCGGACATGCGGGGTGGTGCCAGCCCGCTCATAGGCGAGCACACCAGACTGGAGCGGTGAACCGCCGCCCCCTGCGATTCGTCGCCCTCGCCTACGCCGCCGTCGTGCTGTGGGCGACCGTCGGCCCAGCGCCGTGGCGCACGAGCGGCAACCAGCTCGAGGGCGGCATCCTGAACCCCGACGCGTGGACGGCCCCCGTCACGTGGACCACCGGCTACCTGTCGGAGATGGCGTTCAACGTGGCGATGTTCGTCCCGGTCGGGCTGCTCGCCGCGCTGCTCGTCCCGCGTCGGCGCTGGCCGTTGGCACTGCTCGCCGGGTTCGCGTTCACCGCGGTCATCGAACTCGTGCAGGTGCCCGAGCCCGATCGCATCTCCGATCCGCGAGACCTCGTCATGAACACCGGGGGCGCCGTGCTCGGTGTGCTGCTCGTGCTCACGGCCCGCATGGTGCGCCGCTCGGTCGCCGTGGCGGCCGTGCCCATCCGCACGCCGGCGGACGACGCGATGTCGTCGTCGGGTGCGGCCACGGCGACGGATGCCCCGGTGCCGGCCTCGTTCGACGCGGCGGCCTCGGCGGGCGAGCTCGTCGGCTCTCCCTCGCGGATACAGTAGGCGGGTGACCTCCCCCGACACGCCCGCCGTTCGCGCGCGCTCCTGGTGGGTGCGTCTCGCACTGATCGGGGCGGCCGGCGGGCTGCTCTCGGGGGCGTTCGGCGTCGGCGGCGGCATCCTCATGGTCCCGCTCCTCATCACCTTCGCCGGCATGGACCAGCGTCGTGCGTCGGCCACCTCGCTCGCCGCGATCGTGCCCGCCGCGATCGCCGGCTCGATCACCTACTTCGCGAACGGTGAGATCGACCTCGTGGTCGCCCTCATCGTCGCCGTCGGCGGCATCGTCGGGTCGTGGATCGGCACGTGGATGCTGCGCCGGCTGGCCCTTGGCTGGCTGCGCTGGCTCTTCGTGGCCCTGCTCATCGCCGTTGCCGTGCGCATGCTGCTCGTCGCACCAGTGCGCGGCGACCGCATCGAGCTCGACGTGCTGCCCGTCATCGGCATGGTCGCGCTCGGCCTCGTGGTCGGCATCGCGTCGGGCCTCTTCGGTGTCGGCGGGGGCATCATCATGGTGCCCGCGTTCGTGGCGTTCTTCGGCATGAGCGACCTCGTGGCCAAGGGCACGTCGCTCGCGGTGATGATCCCGACCGCCGTGAGCGGCACCGTGTCGAACGCGCGAGCCGGCATCGTCGACCTGCGGGTCGGGCTGGCGGTGGGCATCCCGGCGACGATCGCCTCGTTCGGCGGCGTCGCGATCGCATTCCTCCTCTCCCCCGAGTGGTCGGCGCGCCTGTTCGCGGCGCTCATGGTCGTCGCCGCGGTGCAGCTCGCGGTGCGCGCCATCCGCCTCCAGCGGAAGGGGGCAGCGGCGTGACCGCTGGGCCCGCAGGCGTCGCCGGCTGGTACGACGACGAGACGGATGCCGCGCTGCTGCGCTACTGGGATGGGCGGCGCTGGACTCCCCACACGGCCGCCAAGCCGCACGAGCCGCGTGGCACAGCCGACCTCTTCGACCTCTTCGCGGACTCGGCGATGCCGAAGCACACCGTGCTCGAGCACACCGACATGCCCGAGCACACCACCGTGTTCGAGCACACGAGCGTGCTGGAGCAGACCACCGAGCCCCTTGCGCCCGCACCCGACGCGCGCCGAACGCCGCGACGGCCCTGGCGCGTCGGTTGGCGCCGGTAGCATCCGACCATGCGATTCCGCTTCACCGCGCCACTCTGGGAGTGGGGCGCCCAGGGCGGCTGGTTCTTCGTGACCGTCCCCGAGGAGTTCGCCGCCGACATCCGCGAGGTGCCGCGCGTGCCCCGCGGCTTCGGAGCGGTGCGGGTGCGGGTCACGGTGGGTTCGACCAGCTGGTCGACGTCGATCTTCCCCGACTCGAAGCGAGGCAGCTACGTGCTCCCCCTGAAGAAGGCGGTGCGCACCGCCGAGGGCATCGGCGAGGGCGACGACGTCGACGTGCGGCTCGAGGTGGTCGACGCATGAACGGCTGCGCCGAACGGCGCGCCCCTCAGCGGACCTGACGCAGCGACTCGGCCTTCGCGGCGAGGTAGCGCTGCTCGGGGCCGTTGCGCGCGCGGCGCGCGGCCTCGGCGAACGCCAGCGACGCGGCATCCGTGCGTTCCGAACGCTCGAGGAGGTGCGCACGTACCGCCCAGGTGCGGTGGTGGTCGGCGAGCGCCGACCCGGCGCCGTCTCCGCCGGACTCGGCCCGGTCGAGGGCGGCGAGGCCCGATTCGGGACCTTCGACCATGGCCAGGGCGACGATGCGTCCGAGGGTCACCATCGGTCCGGGCGTCAGGCGTCCGAGGAGGTCGTAGAGGCCGAGGATCTCGACCCAGTCGGTCGCCTCCGTCGACGGCGCCTCATCGTGCACCGCCGCGATCGCCGCCTGCAACTGGTAGGGGCCGATGGGCGCGCGGTCGAGCACGTGCGTGACGAGATCGACGCCCTCGTGGATCGTCGCGCGGTCCCAACGCGACCGTTCCTGGTCGTCGAGCGGCACGAGCGCACCCGCCGCGTCGGTGCGCGCGGCCCTGCGGGCGTCGGTGAGGAGCATGAGGGCGAGCAGCCCGGTGGTCTCTCCCGAGGCATCCGGATCGGTGGCGTGGAGTTGCCTGGTGAGCCGGATCGCCTCCGCAGACAGGTCCACGCGAGCGAGCGCCTCGCCCGAGCTGGCGGTGTGCCCCTCGGTGAAGATGAGGTAGAGCACGTTGCGGAGGGCGACCAGCCTGTCCTCGAGCTCGTCGGGCTGCGGCATCCGGAACGCCTCGCCGCTCGAGCGGATGCGCGCCTTCGCCCGCGAGATGCGCTGGGCGACGGTGGCCTCGGGCACGAGCAGGGCGCGGGCGATCTCGGCGGTGGTGAGTCCACCGACCGCACGCAGGGTGAGCGCGACCTGCGCCGGCCGGGTGAGCGCGGGGTGGCAGCACAGGAGGAACAGCGTGAGGGTGTCGTCGACCGCGGGAACTCCGGGCGTTCCGCCGAGCGGCGGCTCGAGCTCGACGGCGAGGGCCTCACGGCGCCGGCGAGCGACATCCGACCGCACCTGGTCGATGTAGCGGCGCGACGCGACCCGCACGAGCCAGGCTCGCGGGCTGTCGGGCACCCCCTCGCGAGGCCAGGCATCGGATGCCGCGACGAGGGCCTCCTGCATGGCGTCCTCGCACGCCGCGAAGTCGCCGTAGCGGCGCACGAGCACTGCGAGCGCCGACGGTGCGGCGTCTCGCAGTGCCCGGACGGCGTCGCTCACGGCATCGCGGAGGTGCCGGCGACCTCAGAGGTCGCCGCCACCCGTCATCTCGAGCACCGGGCGCACCTCGATGAGCCCGAACCGGGCCTCGGGGAAGCATGAGGCGATCTCGACCGCGCGCGACTCGTCGTCGACGTCGACGAGGTAGAAGCCCGCGAGGAGCTCCTTCGTCTCGGCGAAGGGCCCGTCGCTCGCCACGGTGCCGGCCTCGTCGTTGGTGACGCGCTTGGCGAGCGAGATGTCGGCGAGCGCCTCGCTCGCGACGAGCTCGCCACGCGAGGCCAGCTCGCCGCTGATCGCCTGGTAGGAGGCGTAGCCCTCGACCTGCTGCTCGGGCGTGAAGCTCTCCCACACCGCGCGCGACTCGGGGTTGCTGTAGATCTGGATGAGGTACTTCATCGGAAATCGCTCCTTCGATCGTTCGTCATCGTCGTTCGTTCGGGAGGCGGACCGCGCTCCCACCAGTATGTCGAGGCTGCGCGCCGTTTCTCGACATGGTGCCGCTACTCGGCGTCCCCCGGTTTCGCGCGGGCTTGACAGGCGGTCCGGCCGCGGAGAGAGTTCGATGGGGGCTTCCCGTCGAAGGGTAGGGCGCACATGCGGACGTTCGGTGTCGAAGAGGAGTTCCAGTTCCTCGATCCCGAGACCCTGCGTCCGGCGAACGTCGGGGCGGCGGTCTTCGAGCGGCTCTCGCAGGAGCCCGACTGGGCGGGCGTGACCCACAAGGAGTTCCTCGCGTCACAGGTCGAGCACGCGTCATCCGTGTTCACGACGCTCGACGAGGCGCGCGCGGCGCTCCTCGGGTTCCGCCACCGCGTCGCCGATCACGCGGCCGACTTCGGCGTCGTGGGTGCGAGTCTCGGCACCGCGCCCGAGACCACGCCGTTCCCCGACATCACCGAGAGCGAGCGCTATGCGCGCATCGTCCGCGACCTCGGCGGCCTGATCGCCGACCATCAGGTGAGCGGCCTGCACGTGCACGTGGGCGTGCCCGACCGCGAGGCCGGCGTCATCGCGCTCAACGCGGCGCGGCCCTGGATGCCGCTGCTCACCGCGATCGGCACCAACTCACCGCTGTGGCGCGGCCATGACACGGGCTTCGACAGCTGGCGCACCGTGCTGATGCGCCGGTGGACCACGGCCGGATGCCCGCCCTCGTTCCTCGACGCCGCGGACTACGACCGCCGCACCCGCCAGCTGCTCGGCATCGGGGGCACGGCCGACCTTGCGCTCATCTCGTGGGACGTGCGGCTCTCGGAGCACCTGCCGACCATCGAGTTCCGCATGGGTGACGCACAGCTCGACGCCGAGAGCACCCTGCTGATCACGGCGCTCTCGCGCGCCCTCGTGTCGCACGCGCTCGAGGCACCCGGTGCGACGGATGCCGCGGCGACGGCCTCGGCGGATGTGCCGCCCGAGCTGCTCAGCGCGGCCGTGTTCCACTCGGCGCACCACGGGATGCGGGGCGAGGTCTTCGATCCGCTGTCGGGCGCCCTCGCACCCGCGGCGGACGCGCTGCGCGGGTTCGTGCGCCTGCTCGAGCCGCAGTTGACCGAGGCCGGCGATCTCGACGTGGTGCGCGCCTCGGTGGAGCGGCTCCTGCGCGACGGCACCGGCGCGATGCGGCAGCGGGCCGCCTTCGAGGCCGACGGCATGGCGGGGGTGCGGCGACTGCTCGATGCGTCGATCGTCGCCGACCGGCACCGCAACGGCGAGCCGTCGGCCGCGGCCCGGTAGCCGGGACGAGCTGGTCAGTCGGCCCGGTCAGCAACCGGGCCCGTCGGGGTTCGCGTTGCAGTCGCCCTGCGTCAGGACCGTGTCGAACTCGCCGACGAGCACCCGCTGCGGTGCGCCCGCCACGGTGAGTGTGCCGGCGATGGCGCGCCACGGTGAGCCGGCGAACCGGTACTCGGCGCGCAGGGTCGCTGCGACGTCGACCGTGTACTCGCCGGACGTCGCGTAGACGTGGCTCGTCGCCGTCTCGGTGAACTCGCCCTGACCGAGCGCCGCCCAGGTCGCGCCCGGGGTCGCGCTGTCGACGACGGCCCCGTCGCTGTGGCTCCACCGGTACCCGATCGGCGTGAACCGTACGTCGGCCGGCTGCCCGAGCAGCGTGCCGGACACGACCTGCACGGATGCCGCGGCCACGAAGTTCGCCGGCAGGCCCTCGACCGCCCATCCGGCGGGCTCCATGCCGTTGCCGGGCGCAGCGGGCCGGAACGACGCGATGTCGCGCAGGGTCACCACCACGGGCGCCGCCGCGGGCTCCTGCGGGACGGTCGGGTCGACGGCGCACAGCGCGATGTTCGAGGGGCTGCAGTTCGCGGGCGGGGCCGGAGCTGCGGGCGCGGGTGCAGCGTCGCCGCCCTCGTGCTGTGCGTCAGAGTTTTCGCCAGAACGGCCATTACCCGGGCCGGCCCCGCCCGTCGATGTCGTGCTCTCTCCAGACAACTCGACATCGCCGAGGTTTGGGTTCATGACGCTCTTCGCGGCACAGGTGCCGGTCAGCACTTGTTCCTTGGAACACATCTCATCCGCCTCAGCGGGCGTCGCCACACTGACGAGGACGACTGATACAGCGATCAACCAAGGCAGAAATTGTCGCGAGCCCACAATTCCCTCTTACTCACCAGAAGCGATGTTGCGTCGCCTTCGAGAACGACTGTGTATGGGACATCGACGACTCGGCCGTCGACCACCATCGAGCTTCCGCTCGCGTCGAGAACGTCAAGATCTCGAAGGTCGTCACAGACGTACACGGTCACTTGAGCCAGCCCCTCAGCAACATCGTTGGACTGGAGGTCGTTGACTCGAAATCGTATCGATCCCGTGGTTCGGAGTCCTTCAGCTTGAAACTCCGAGGCTGCATCGATTTCCTCTGCAAGGGCGGCCCCCGTAGCCACCGTCTCAAGTCGCTCGGGGTCACTTCCCCCATCACTGGTCACGGCGGTGGAGACCTCGAGGAATCGCTCATAAGCCGCCTCGGCGGCGGCCAGCGCCTCCTCGTCGGTGGCGAAGATCGGGTCCGCGGCGGCAGACGAGGCGGGAGCGGCGGTGGGGACCGGGGCCCCGGTGCATCCGGTCACGGCCAGCAGCGTCACCCCCGCGATCGCGGCCAGCGCGCCCGCGCGAAGTCGCACGCGGAGGGGGGCGGGTGACTCGGGCATGGCGTCGAGCCTAAGCGAGCAGTCGGTGCGGGCGGGTCGTTATCCACAGCGGCACGGGCGCCCGGGACGGTGCACCCGCGACGAGCGAGGGCGAGCGCGCCTCAGCTCATGAGATCGCGCACGAGCTCGCCCCACTCGAAGCCGCACTCGCGGCAGTCGAACAGCGGGTCTTCGTGGGCGAACGCGTCGGCCGCGGCATCCGTCGACTCGATCTCGACGACCGCGTGGAAGGACGAGGTGACGACGACGCGAACCGTGGTCGACCCGCAGCGCGGGCACGGCTCGTCGAGCACATCGTGCGCGACGCTGGTCTGCAGCTGGTTCCTCATGGCGCCCACGGTACGCCGCGCCGCCGACATCGCCGGGCGCACACGCGCGGTGCAGACGAGTGGCAGCAAGGGCTTTCACATCCTCACGGGGGCCAGTAGCGTCGAGGACAGGAGGCGGTGGCGTGATGACAAGCTCGTTCGGTGCGGCGTTGGAGGCACTGGACCGGTCCTCCGGTTCTCCCGCGGGGTTCTGCCGCCCGTTCCTCGACCTGTTCCCCGTGAGTGGGGCCGCCGTCTCGACGGTGGGCAACGTGCTCGGCAGCGAGACCCTGTCCGCCAGCGACGAGATCGCTGCCCGCCTCGACGAACTGCAGTTCGACCTGGGTGAGGGCCCGTGCTGGGATGCGGTGCGCTCCGGGTTGCCCGTGCTCGAACCAGACCTGCACAGGGCGCCTTCCCGCTGGCCGGCCTTCACCGCTGCGACCCGTGACGACGGGCTGCGCTCGATCTTCGCCTTCCCGCTCGCGATCGGCCCGCTGCGCATCGGCGCGGTCGACCTCTATTCGCTGCGGCCGGTGGAGTTGAACCGCACCCAGATCCGACAGGCCGATGCGATGGCGGGGGTGGTCGGCCGCCATGTGCTGCGCCAGGCGCTCGGGGAGGTCGGGCGCGACCTCGACGACAAGGGCAATGCCTTCTCCCGCCGCATCGTCCACCAGGCGACCGGCATGGTCCTCGCCCAGCTCGACCTCTCACCCGACGATGCGCGACTCGTCATCCAGGGGCATGCGTTCGCCACCGAGCGCACGATGATGGAGGTCGCACAGGACATCATCGACGGCCGGCTCCGCTTCTCGAACCAGCACGACGCGATCGAGGCGAGCGAATGACCGAGCAGCGAACGAAGGAGACGCAACTCCTCCAGACGTTCGCGATCCTCGCCGACACGCTCGTCGACGGATACGACGTGGTGGACCTGCTCCAGCTGCTCGTCGACAGCTGCGCCGAACTCCTCGACACCACTGCGGCGGCCATCCTGCTCGCCGACGGCCATGGCGAGCTCGACGTGATGGCGTCCACCAGCGAGGCGAGCCACCTCGTCGAGGTGATCCAGCTCAGCGCCGAGGCCGGGCCGTGCGTCGAGTGCTACCGCTCGGGCGAGGTCGTCGAGGTGCCCGACATCGCGGCCAGTCCGGTGGAGTGGTCGCGGTTCCGCGACCGAGCCCTGGAGCTCGGGTTCGAGTCGGTGCACGCGCTGCCCATGCGGCTCCGTGACAACACCATCGGCACGCTCAACCTCCTCCGCGACCGACCTGGCACCCTCGACGAGGAGGACCGCATCGCAGCCCGGGCGTTCGCGGATGTCGCGACGATCGGGATCCTCCACGAGCGCTCGATGCGCGAGACGGCTGTGCTCGCCGAGCAGTTGCAGGGTGCGCTGAGCAGCCGGGTGGTCATCGAGCAGGCCAAGGGCGTCGTGGCCTACACGAACGGCGTGACCATCGAGCAGGCGTTCGAGCTCATCCGACGGTACGCGAGGTCGCACCAGCTCGGGATCAGCAAGGTCGCCGCCGCGATCGTGGACCGCTCGCTCCGGCTCGGCGACTGAGGCGCACCGTCCGCCCGCGCGCATGCGCACGACGCACGACGGGACATCTGGCGCCGCGCGGCATCCGGATTTAGAATTGGATCGGTGCCCCGGACCCCGGCAACCGCTCAGACGTCGAGCCGACGGGGGGACCGCCATGAAGCTCATCACCAGCCGCGTCGGGTCGTACCTGACCGGGACCGAGATCGCCGACGCCGTCATGCGCTACGGGCTCGCGCTGGCCCGGAAACAGGAGCTCGACCTCATCGAGATCCCGTTCGTGTCGAACGACGGGTCGGTGCGCCGGGCGCAGTTCACGATCGGGTGGCAGGTCGAGACCGCCTCGATCTCACGCGTCGAGCCGAGCGACGAGCTGCTGGAGGCCGACACGGCGCAGTCGCTCAACGCGAAGGCCGATCGGGTGGGCGTGGTCAGCGCCAGGCCGTTCAGCGCCGAGGAGCTCGCCGACTTCGCGACGGTGCAGATCGACTACGTCGAGTCGTGCTGAAGCTCTGCAGATGAGGGCGGCTCCGGAACCAGGGTCAGCACGCCGGTGAGCCCGACCTCGCCGGCGAGCTGCTCGAGCCACGCGTGGTTCAGCACCGGCCGCCGGTTGCCGTGGTAGACGAACTCGATGGCCGTGCGGGGGCTCACCCAGTACGACACCATGCCGCGTTCACCCCGCAGGGTCAGTGAGAAGTGCTCCCCGCGGCGCAGCTTGTCGATGATGACCACCTGCAGGTGCGCCAGCGCACGATCGTCGAGCTCGATCGGCTCGCCTCGGTCGTAGATGAGGAAGCCCATGATGGCCTCGATGCTTACGGGCGCGGTGTCGAGGGGGTGACGGCACGCCCGCCCGCCGTTCACTTGATTGTCGCGCGTTCGGCACCGGTCCGATAGAGCCGGAACCACTCCGAGAGGGCGCGGATCAGTCGCGCCGCTTGCGCGCCGCCACCTTGTGGCTGGCAGTCACCTCGAAAGTGCGGCGCAGGGGGTCGGCGACGTCCTCGTGCCGGCGCTGGGCGACCCGCACGAACACGAAGTCCACGACGGCGAGCTGTGCGATGCGGCTCGACATCGCGCCCATGCGGTAGGGCGATTCGCGTGCCTGCGTGGTGAGCACCGCGTCGGCCACCTCGGTGATCGGTGAGTCGGGCGAGTTCGTGAGGGCGACGGTCATCGCGCCGGCGTCCCGCGCGACGGTGAGCGCGTGGATGGTCTCGCTCGTGAGCCCCGAGTGGGAGATGCCGATCGCGACGTCACCGGGTTTCCGCAGCGCCGCCGTCACGAGGGCGAGGTGCACGTCGACCGAGCACGACGCCGAGATGCCGATGCGGGCGAGCTTCTGCTGCAGGTCCTGGGCGGTCAGCCCGCTCGCGCCGAACCCGTAGAGGTCGACGTGCCTGGCACCGGCGATCGCGTCGACCACCCGGTCGAGCACCTCGACGTCGAGGCCCTGCACGGTCTGCTCGATCGCGAGCACCTCGTGGAACGCGATCTTCGCGACCACGTCGGCCGCGGCGTCGTCTGGGCTGATGTCGGAATCGGCCAGGCCGAACCGGTCGCGCTCCGCGGCCTCGCGGCTGATCGCGCTCGCGACCTCCATGCGGAACTCGCGGTAGCCGCTGTAGCCGAGGGTCTGGCAGAACCGCGCGACGGTCGACAGGGAAGTGCCGCAGAGCTGCGCGAGGTCGGTGATGGTCAGATCGACGACGATCCCGGGATCGGCGATGATCGCCTCCGCGACGCGCGCCTCGGACGAGCTCAGGCGCGGCAGCGCCTGGCGCACGTTGGAGAGCACGTCACGAGCCATCGTTCTCCTCTGCTCGGGTCGCGGGCATGGATGTCGCGCGAACCTCATTCAGAGCATCTCGCAACACCCCATCGTGCGACGAGAGGCGCGCGATCGCGTCATCGGGAGTCACCCCAGTAATGGTCACGAGGATAGCGGCCTTCACCGAACCGCCCACCGATTCGAGGGCAGCGGATGCCGCAGCGGCATCCGTGCCCGTCGCCAGCATCACGATGCGTTCCGCACGTGCGCGGAGCTTCGCGTTGGTGGCCTGCACGTCGACCATGAGGTTGCCGTGGACCTTGCCGAGCCGAACCATCGCGATGGTGGAGATGGCGTTGAGCACGAGCTTCTGGGCGGTGCCGCCCTTGAGACGGGTCGAGCCGGCGACGATCTCGGGGCCGACGACGGTCTCGATCGCGAGGTCGGCGACGTGGCCGATCGTCGATCCGGCGTTGCACGAGAGCCCGACGGTGAGTGCCCCGAGTCGTCGTGCGTGTTCGAGGGCCCCGACGACGTAGGGCGTGCGCCCCGAGGCGGAGATGCCGACGACGGCGTCGGCGGCCGTGAGTCCGATGGCGTCCAGGTCGGCCGCTCCGCGCGCGGCGTCGTCCTCGGCGTCCTCGACGGCGGACCGCAGGGCCACCTCGCCACCCGCGATGACGCCGACGACGAGGGCCGGGTCGGTGCCGAAGGTGGGCGGGATCTCGCTCGCGTCGAGCACGCCCATGCGTCCGGCGGTGCCGGCGCCGAGGTACACCAGGCGGCCACCCGCGCGGAGGCGCGGAACGATCGCGTCGATGGCCGCGGCGACCTGCGGCGCGGCATCCGTCACCGCGGCGACCGCCTGGGCGCTCTCCTCCTGCATCGCGGCGAGTTGCGCCTCGGTCGCGAGCAGGTCGAACTCGCCGTGCGCGTCGTTGACGCCCTCGGTGTCGAGCTCGCCGAGCAGCTGGCGCAGTGCGGCATGCTGCTCGGTCGCCCTGGCCTGCGTCGCCTCGGCATCTTCGGCCGCCGGCCGCGTCGCGGGCTCGGACTGCGCCGACCGCACGGCATCGTGCTGGGCGGTGTGGTTCATGACGGTGTTCCCCCGGATTCGGTGCTGCTGATGCTGACGGATGCGACGCCGGTGAGCGGCGGCGGAAGGTGCAGACCGGCGGGGCCGGGCGTCAGGCGGCCGGCGATCCTGGGCTCGCCCCGCGCGTCGCCCGAGAGGCGCGCGGGCACCCCGTGCCAGCTCAGGAAGCCGAGGAACGCGAACATCAGCGATTCCTTGAACGACGGGTCGATGCCTCGCCGGTCGCTCGTCTCGACGGCGAGGCCGCGGTCGGCGGCGAGCGCGGTGATGCGGGCCATGAGCGCGGGGTTCAGCGCGCCTCCGCCCGAGCAGAGGAGCAGTGCGGGCCCGTCATCGGCCACGTCGAGGCTCGCATCGCCGCCCGGTGCGACGGCGTCGACCACGGTGCGCGCGGTCAGCTCGGTGAGCGTCGCAGCGAGATCCTCGAGCGGGAGCGCCTCGGTTCCGGATACCGCGACCGCCCGGTCGACGACGCCGAGGTCGAACGTCTCGCGCCCGGTGGTCTTCGGCGTCGTCGCCGAGAAGTAGGGATGCCGCAGCAGCGCGGCGAGCAGCGCAGGGTCGACCCGTCCGGCGGCCGCGAGGCGACCGTCGGCGTCGTAGCCGAGGGCGCCCTCGGTCGCGCGCGCGACCACGGCGTCGATGAGCCCGTTGCCCGGGCCGCTGTCGAAGGCGAGCACGTCGCCGTGCGGTCGCACCAGCTGCACGTTCGCGATGCCGCCGAGGTTCGCCGTGGCGATCGCGCGGCCGGTCTGGGCGGCTTCGGCGCCGAGCCAGGCCGCGTCGAAGACGGCCATGAGCGGGGCGCCCTCCCCGCCCGCGGCGATGTCGGCCGCGCGCAGGTGCGAGAGCACGGGCGCGCCCACGCGCTCGGCGATCCACGAGGGCTCCCCGAGCTGCAGGGTGCCGCGGGCGTGCCCGTGCTCGACCCAGTGGAAGATCGTCTGGCCGTGCGAGACGACGAGGTTGGGCACGGCCCCCGTCGCCTCCATCCCGGTCGCCGCGGCATCCGCGAAGGCCTGGCCCAGGAGGGTGTCGAGCTCGCAGAACGCGCCGGCGGTGAGCGACTCGCCCGCCGAGGCCGCGAGGATGCGGTCGCGGCCCTCGGCCGACCACGCGACGGTCGCGGCGTGCAGCAGCCGCATGCCCACGGACGGCCGTTCACCCGCATCGTGGGCGGCCACCTCGACGACCGCGACGTCGATGCCGTCGGCCGACGTGCCCGACTGCAGCGAGAGCACGATCATGCCGTCACCTCGTGCCGCGTGCCCTCGGCGAGGAACTCGCCGACGGCCTCGGCGGCGAGGCGGCTCGCCGCGCGCGTGTGCACGGCCGCGAGCGGCAGTGGACCGCCGGGCATGCCCACATTCACGACGATCGCCGCCGGACGCACGGCGGCGAGCTGCTCGATCACGTCTCGCTGCGGGCTGTGCGCCCCGATCGCGTCGACCAGGAGCACGAAGGGCTCCCGGGCGCCCGTGGTCTCGGCGGCCACCGCGACCTGTCGGCGCAGGTCGCCGCCCGATGCGCTCGAGCCGCCGGCCGTCGCGACGCGGATGACGCGACCTCCCCCGGCGAGCACGTCGGCGACGTAGTCGGCGTCGCCGTCCACGGCGATCGTCGACCGTCCACGCACGTCGAGCACGGTGCGGGGGCCGGTCGAGGCGGGAACCTCCCCGTCGACGGAGAGCGCGGCGCGGGCGACGGATGCCGTGTCCCACGACATCCGCCCCCCTTCCGCTGCGGCCCCGACACCAGGGCCGCCCTGCTCACCGGTGAATCCCCCACCGGCGAGCGAGTCGCCGAGCGCGCGTACGCGTGCTGCGGCGGTCTCGAGCACGGCGACGGGCAGGCTGCCGTCGTCGAGCGCCGCGAGGATGGCGTGCTGCACCTCGCGGAAGTCGCGTTCGTCCTGGTCGGGCGCGGCATCGACGCCCGGGTTGCGCGGATTGCCGATGCACAGCAGGTCGGCCCCGGCGAGGAGGGCCAGCACGGCGCCCGGCCCTGCCCCGACGGTGGCGCGCACGGCCGCCATGTCGAGCGCGTCGGTGATGATGACGCCGTCGAAGCCCATGGCGCGCAGGCGCCCCAGGATCGCCGGGTTCAGCGTCGCCGGGGCATCGCCCCACTCGGGCACCACGAGATGCCCGGTCATCACGGCGGCGACGCCGACGTCGATCGCGGCGCGGAACGGCAGCAGGTGCATCCGCTCGATCTCCGCGGGCCCGATGGCGAGCGTGGGCAGGGCATGGTGGGAGTCGACGTGCGTGTCGCCATGGCCGGGGAAGTGCTTCACGCACGCCGCGGCGCCCGCGGACTGGATGCCGCGCACGGCCGCCGCGACGTGCCGCGAGACGACCTCGGGCTCGTCGCCGAAGGCGCGCACGCCGATGACGGGGTTGCGCGGGTCGGTGTTCACGTCGGCGACGGGAGCGAGCACGACGTTCGCGCCGACCGCGAGCGAGCGCTCGGCCAGTGCGACGCCGACGGCGGTCGTGGCATCCGTGTCGTCTACGAAGCCGAGCTGCGCGGCACCGGGCAGTGAGGAACCCGTGGCCGCCTCGAGCCGGGTGACGTTGCCGCCCTCCTCGTCGATGCCGACGACGAGGCCCGGGCGGATGCCGCGGAGCTCCGCTGCGAGCGCGACCCGCTCAGCCTCGTCGCCGAGGTTGTGCGAGAAGAGCACGACTCCCGCGAGTCCGCCGTCGGCGAGCTCGGCCCGAAGCCACGAGGGCACGGCGCGGCCGAGGAAGCCCGGCCAGAGCACCCCGCCGACGAGCGCCCGGAGCGCCGGATCCTGAGCCGCGGTCATCCCTTGACCGCTCCTGCCACGAGGCCGCTCGAGAGGCGGCGCTGCACGATGACGAAGAAGATCATGACGGGGATGGTGATGATCGTCGACGCGGCCATGATGTAGCCCCACTCGTTGGAGTGCTCGCCGAAGAACTGCTTCAGGCCGATCGCGACCGTGTAGTTCTCGGTCGCGCCGCCGAGGAGGGTCATCGCGAAGATGAACTCGTTCCAGGCGGTGATGAACGAGAACACGCTCGTGGCCACGAGGCCGGGCATCACGAGCGGGAGCAGCACCGACCGGAACATCCGGCCCCAGCTCGCGCCGTCGATGTAGGCGGCTTCCTCGAGCTCGATGGGCACGGCCGCGACGAAGCCGCGCAGCATCCAGATGCCGAACGGCAGCGAGAGCGCGACGTACACGACCATCAGGCCGAGCAGCGTGTTGAGCAGCTGCAGGTCGCGCACCTGCACGAACAGCGGGATGACGAGCGCCTCGAGCGGCACCATCTGCACGACGAGGATCATGAGCAGCATGCCGGTGCGGAACCGGAAGCGGAACCGGGCCACGGCCACCGAGGCGAGGAGGGCGAGCACGGCGCTGGCGAGCACCGTGACGAGGGCGACGATCGCCGAGTTGCGGAGGAAGACGTCGAAGCCGCCCTCGGTGAGCACGTACTCGAAGTTGGCGAGCGTCCACTCGCGGGGCAGCAGCGTCTGGCCGCCGGCGCCGGCCGACTTGTCGAAGGCGCTCGAGAGCATCCAGAACGCCGGGAAGAGCGTGAAGCCGAGCAGCAGCACGACCAGCACGGCCTTGATCGCGGCCGAACGGGTCTTGCGTGCGGTGCGGCGCGTGCGCGGGATCGTGCCCCGCGAGGTGTCACCGGTGGCTCCGGATGCCGCGGGCGTGGTCACCGGGGCGGGCGTCATGGTGCTCACAGCTCGTCCTCCTTCAGCATGGTGCGCACGTAGACGACGGTGATGCCGAGGAGCACCAGGGTCAGGAGCACGGCGATGGCCGAGCCGAACCCGTAGCGGTTCTGGCCGAACGACTCCACGTACGACCAGACGCCGAGGTTCAGCGCCTCGCGGTTCGAGCCCGAGCCGCCGGGCATGAGGTAGACCTGCGCGAAGACCTTGAAGTCCCAGATCGTCGAGAGGATGATCACGACGGCGAAGACCTGCTTGAGGTTCGGCACGATGATGCGCCAGAACCGGCGCCAGGCGCCCGCGCCGTCCATCTCGGCGGCCTCGAGCATCTCCTTCGGCACCCCGAGGAGCCCGGCGAGGATGGTGATCGCCACGAACGGGAAGCCGTGGTGCACGACATTGAGCAGCACGATGGCGTAGAAGGTGTAGCGGTTGGTGAACCAGTTGACCGGCTCGTCCTGGAGCCCCAGCGCCTGGAGGGTCTCGTTGAAGATGCCGCGGTCGGCGTCGAAGATCCAGATCCAGACGTACGTGCCGGTGACCGCGGGCATCGCCCAGGCGATCATGATGGCGCTTCCCACGACGGTGCGCCAGAGCGGGCCGAGGGAGGCCATGAGCACGGCCACGCCAGTGCCGAGGGCGACGGTGCACGCCACGGCGAGCACCGCGAACCCGACGGTGTTGGGAAGCACGACCGTCCACAGCGTGGGGTCGGTGAAGATCTCGCCGTAGTTGGCGAGGCCGATCCAGTTCGGCTCGCCCGACACGATCTCGCGCAGGCCGTAGTCCTGCAGCGAGAAGAGGAACACGCGCACGAGCGGCCACAGCAGCAGCACGGCGAGCACGGCCAGTGCCGGACCGAGCAGCAGCCACGGCCGCAGGCGCGTCAGCGGGCTCCTGCGCTGCACGGGGCCGCCGCCCGCGCGGGGGGATTCAGCCCCCCGCGCGGGCGTCGGAACCTGGATCGTCGAGGTCACGGACTCAGTTGCCGTTCATGATCTCGTTCATCTCCGCTGCGGCGTCGGAGGTGGCCTGCTCGACCGTCTTCTGCCCGGAGAGGATCGCCTGGATGGCGGTGTTCGTCGTCTTCTTCGCCTGCACGGCGCCGAACTTCGGCGTCACCGGCACGGTGCCGCCGCCGTCGACGAGCTGCGTCGCGAACGGCGCCACGAGCGGGTCGTCGGAGCTCATCGTCTCGGTGAGCAGCGACTGCTGGCCGGGGAAGTAACCCGACTGCTCGCCCCACTGCGCGGCGAAGTCGCCCGTGGTCATGAGCTTGATGAACTCCCACGCCAGGTCGGGGTTGTCGGCCGTGTTGAACATCGACAGGTGGGAGCCTCCGAGCACCGACGGGGCGATGCCGCCGTCCTTGCCGGGGATGGGGGTGGCGGCGAACTTGCCCTCGAGCTCGGCGTTCTTCTCCACGATCGCGGCCGGGGTCCAGGAACCCATGAGGGCCATGGCGACGTTGCCCTGCGCGAAGTTGTCGAGGACGTCGGTCTCCTTCCACGTGGTGGCGCCGGCCGACGAGAAGCCGTGCTTCAGCGCCAGGTCGGTGTAGAACTGGATGCCCTCCTGCGACTCGGAGCTGTCGAGGCCCGAGACCCACTCGTCGCCGTCCTTCGTCGCGACCTCGCCGCCCGCACCCCAGACCCAGGGGTACACGCCGAACTCGGCGTCACCCGGAACGGCGAACGCCATCATCTCGGGGTGCGCGGCCTTGATCGCCTCACCGGCGGAGACGATCTCGTCCCAGCTCGTCGGGGCCTCGAGGCCGAGCTCCTCGAAGATGTCGGAGCGGTAGACGAGCGAGCGCACGCCGGCGTACCAGGGCATGCCGTAGAGCTCGTCGTCGTAGGTGCCCGAGGTCACGAGGCCCTCGACGAGGTCGCCGCCGAGGTCCTCTTCATCGACGTAGTCGCCGATGGGCGCGAGCGCGCCGGCGTCGGCGAACTCGGCCGTCCACGTGGTGCCGGTCTCGGCGACGTCGGGGGTGGTGCCGCCGGCGATGGAGGTGACGAAGCGGTCGTGGGCGTCGGCCCACTGCACGAACTCCACGTTGAGCTTCGCGCCGGTCTCCTTGGTGAAGGCGTCGCCGACCTCGTCGAAGAACGCGTCGGAGTCGGGGTTGGTGCCCTCCATGATCCAGACGTCGAGGGTCTCCCCCTTGGCGCTGACGTCTCCCTTGTCGTCGCCGCCGGTCGATCCGCCCGCACAGGCGGTGAGCCCGAACGCGGCCGTGACGAGCACGGCGACGGGCAGCAAGCGCTTCTTCATAGATGCCTCCTCATTGAAATCTCTGTGGCGCTGACCCGCGCCGGGGAATGTGACTCTGGAAGTAGTATTCGTGAGTCATGCATTGTTTGCAAGAAGTTTCCGAAATCGTGATCATGTCGCGATCTTCGATTCCGACTCCTCGCTGCTCCCCTAGGCTCGGGCCGTGAAGAGTGTCGCATCGGCCGGCTGGGAGAGTGACGAACGGCCCGGCGGCACGTGGGTGCTCGGCATCGATGTGGGCGGCACCGGCTCCCGGGCGGTCCTCGCACCGTCGGGGGCGACCGTCGCGGCGTCCGGCGAAACTTCGGCGCGCCGACTCGAGGGCGGCCGAGTCGCCGTCGGCGAGGGCGGTTCGAGCGTGTCCGACGTCGTCGTCGCGCTGATCGGCGACGTGCGGCATCGGTGGCCGGATGCCGCGATCGCCGGCGTCGGGGTCGGCGCCACCGGCCTCGCCTCACTCGTCGGATCGCCGGACGCCGCCGCCGCGCGGATCTCGGACGCGACTGCCGGCGCCCCCGTCGCGCTCACGATCGACGCCGTCACCGCGCACCTCGGCGCACTCCGCGGACGCGGCGGCGCGGTCGTCGCCGTCGGCACCGGCGCGATCGCGATCGGCACCGACCTCGCCGAGCACTGGAAGCGCGTCGGCGGCTGGGGACACCTCTACGACGACCGCGGCTCGGGCGCATGGATCGGCATCGAGGCGCTCAAGGCCGCCATCCGCACGCACGACGGCGTGACGACGGATGCCGCGGCGCTGCTCTCGGCGGCCGTCGAGCGATTCGGTGCCGCACCGAGCTGGCCCGCGCAGCTCCTGACCCGCCCCGACCGTGCCGGGCTGCTCGCCGGGTTCGCGTCCGACGTGGCCGGGCTCGCGGCATCCGGTGACCGCGTGGCATCCGACATCATGACGCGCGCGGGTGCCGAGGTCGCAGCGACCCTGGCGGCGGCGCTCGACACAGGTGTGCCGGCGCTCGCCGCGGGCACAGGTGGCGTGTTCGGCGCCGGCGGCGGCTTCACCGCGGCGTTCGAGGGCGAGTTCGCGCGGCTGGCCCCGCATGCCGAGCTCGTGGCGTCGGGTGGCACCCCGCTCGACGGCGCGGTTCGGCTCGCGCGGCTCGCCGCGGCAGGCGACGCGCCGCCGCAGCATCCGCCGTTCATCTGGACCTCGCGACCCAGCTGAGGCCTAGGCTGGCGCCATGGCCGACGCCGAACCGTACGAGCCCACCATCCCGGACCTCCGGGATCCCGTCCGCGCCGCATTGGACTCGGTGCTCGACGTCGCCCGACCGCACACCGACGGCGCGCTCGCGTCGTACATCCCCGAGCTCACCAGGGCCGACCCCGAGGCGTTGGGCGCCGCGCTCGCGAGCGTCCGCGGCAGCGTGCACGAGTCGGGCGACAGCGAGACGACCTTCACCATCCAGTCGGTGTCGAAGCCGTTCGTGTTCGCGCTCGCCCTCGAGCAGTCGGGACTCGCCGAGGTGATCCGCCATGTGGGCGTCGAGCCGAGCGGCGAGCCGTTCAACGCCATCAGCCTCGAACCCGCAACCGGACGGCCGCTGAACCCGCTCATCAACGCTGGCGCGATCGTGATGAGTTCGCTCATCGCGGGCGACACGGCCGAGGAGAAGTTCGCGGTCATCCACGCCGGCCTCAACGCCTTCGCGGCCCGCGAGCTCGACCTCGACGAATCGGTGTTCGAGTCCGAGCACGCCACCGGCGACCGCAACCGCGCGCTCGCCTACCTCACCCAGTCGGCCGGCACCCTTGGCTCGACGGCCGAGGTGGCGACGGGCGCGTACTTCCGCCAGTGCTCCGTGTCGGTGAACGCGCGCGACCTCGCCATCATGGCGGCGACACTGGCGAACGGCGGCCGCAACCCGATCAGCGGCGAGCGCGTCA
Source organism: Agromyces sp. 3263 (assembly GCF_031456545.1). Classification (NCBI taxonomy): domain Bacteria; kingdom Bacillati; phylum Actinomycetota; class Actinomycetes; order Micrococcales; family Microbacteriaceae; genus Agromyces; species Agromyces sp. 3263. The sequence goes on along the minus strand of NZ_JAVDUV010000001.1, from coordinate 2,376,922 downwards.
TCGGCGAGGACGTCGCCCGCTGGACCACCTCGGTCATGACGAGCTGCGGCATGTACGACGCCTCCGGGGACTGGCTCGTGCACGTGGGACTGCCCGCGAAGAGCGGCGTCGGCGGCGGCATCGTCGCGATGCAGCCCGAGGAGTTCGGCATCGGCACGTTCAGTCCGCGGCTCGACGCGCGCGGCAACAGCGTGCGCGGCATCGTCATGCTGCGCACGCTGTCGGAGCGGTACGGGCTGCACATGCTGCAGCATCGCGGCGCGCCGCATTCCCCGATCGCCCAGCTCGAGCGCGACGACCGGGTCGACGAGAGCGGGCGCGGCGGCGGCGACACCATCGCGCGGCTGCGTGGCGAGGTGTTCTTCGCCGGTGCCGAGGAGGTGCTCACCAGGCTCGCTCCGCTCGTCGGCGATGGCGGATGCCTCGTGCTCGATTTCTCGAACGTCACCCGTGTCGGAAGTGCGGCGGCCTCGCTGTTCCGCGGCCTGTCGGATGTCGCGGGCGTCGGCCCCGACGGCCGTCCGCGCGTCAGGGTGCTGGATCCCGAGGGCGTGCTCGTCGGCGACGCCTGACCGCCACGTCGCGCCCGCCGGGTAGCGTGTCGTCATGGCCGAGACCAGTGCGGGCATCCTGCTCTACCGACGACAGCCGCGGCTCGAGTTGTTCATCGGGCACATGGGCGGTCCGTTCTGGCGGGGCAAGGACGCTTCAGCGTGGTCCATCCCGAAGGGCACCTACACCGACGAGGAGCCGCTCGCCGCGGCGCTCCGCGAGTTCGCCGAGGAGGTCGGGCGGCCCGCGCCCGAGGTGGCGTACGAGGAGCTCGGCGGGTTCCGGTACGCCTCGGGCAAGCTCGTGACGGTCTTCATCGGCGAGTCGGACTTCGATGCCACCGACGTGCGAAGCAACCTGTTCGAGATCGAGTGGCCGCCGCGCTCGGGCCGCCGCCAGTCGTTCCCCGAGCTCGACTCCGCGGGCTGGTTCACCCCCGACGAGGCTCGCGAGCGGCTCGTCAAGGGCCAGCGGCCGGCGGTCGAGGCCCTGGTGCGCCGCGTCGGCTGAGCTGAGCTCCTGCGCACGGCACCCCGCACGCCGCAGTCGCACCCGCACCCACGCCCCCCAAGCATCATTCCCTTCGCGAAGTTCCGGTACTTCGGTACTTCGGTACTTCGGTACCGAGATCCGAGGGGAGCGTACGTGCGCCGCGCCCCGCGCTGTGTCCAGAGACGGCACCGCTCGCTCCGCTCCGCATCTCCGGCACTCCGGCACTCCGGCACTCCGGCACCGACATCGGCGAAGGAAGGCTCGCGCGCGAAGCGCCACAGGCGCGGGATGAGATGCCGAGCGCGGGCGCTCAGGCGCGCGCGAGGATCGGCGCGATGTCGACGCCCGGCGGAAGCGCGCCGTAGAGGAGTCCGCCATCGCCCTCGATGCGGGTGCGCACGAAGGCGTCGGACACGGCCGCGGGCGCGTGCTGCACGAGCAGCGACGCCTGCAGCACCAGGGCGAGGCGCTCGGTGAGCTCCCTGGCCCGGGCGGCCGCGCCCGCGGCATCCGCCGACACCTCGAGCACCACCGCCTGCGCCTCGGCGATCTCGAGGTCGAGCGCCGCGTGCGCGCCGGTCGCCTCGGCGACCACCGCGAAGAACGCGTCGAACGCCTCGGGCTCGCGCGCGAGCACCCGCAGCACGTCGAGCGCGATGACGTTGCCCGATCCCTCCCAGATGGCGAGCAGCGGCTGCTCCCGGTAGCGGCGGGCGAGCGGGAACGCCTCGGTGTACCCGTTGCCGCCGAGGCACTCGAGCGCCTCGGCGGCATGCCCGGGGCCGCGCTTGCAGATCCAGTACTTCGACACCGCCGTCGCGAGGCGGCGGAACGCCTGCTCTCCCGCGTCGGCGTCGTCGTCGTAGGCGCGGGCCAGCCGCATCGCCGTGACCGTCGCGGCCTCGGACTCGACCGCGAGGTCGGCGACGACCGCCGCCATGGCGGGCTGGTCGACGAGCAGCGAGCCGAACGCCGCGCGATGGCGCACGTGCCAGGCCGCCTCGGCGACCGACTGCCGCATGCCCGCCGCCGTGCCGATCACGCAGTCGAGCCGGGTGCGCGTGACCATCTGCACGATCGTGGCGATCCCGCGGCCCTCCTCGCCGACGAGCCACCCGGTCGTGCCGTCGAGCTCGATCTCGCTGGAGGCGTTCGAGCGGTTGCCGAGCTTGTCCTTCAGGCGCTGGATGCGGAACACGTTGCGCGACCCGTCGGGCAGCACCCGCGGCACCAGGAAGCAGCTGAGGCCGCCCGGCGCCTGCGCGAGCACGAGGAACGCGTCGCTCATGGGCGCGCTGCAGAACCACTTGTGGCCGGTGAGCCGGAACTCGCGACCCCACGCGTCGTCGACGCCCGTCGGATCCGCGCGCGTCGTGTTCGCGCGCACGTCGGACCCGCCCTGCTTCTCGGTCATCGCCATGCCGACGAGCGCCGAGGGCTTGGCCGGGCCGTCGAGGTCGGGTCGGTACTCGCGGCTCAGCAGCCGCGGCATCCAGTGATCGCGAAGTCCGGATGCCGCGAGCTCGAGCGTTGGCACGGCGGCGTGGGTCATCGACACCGGGCAGGCGTGCCCGGGCTCGACCTGCGCGAAGAGGAGGAACGCCGCGGCGCGGTCCACGTTCGCCCCCGGGCCCGGATCGGCCCAGGCCCACGTGTGCGCACCGGCACCCACCGCCGCGGCCATGATGCGGTGGTACGCGTCGTCGTACTCGACCTCGTCGATGCGCCGGCCCCACCGGTCGTGCGTGTGCAGCACCGGCGGGTGCGTGTTCGCCCGCTCCGCGTCGTGCTGGAAGGCGGCCGTGCCGACGTGCCGGCCGACCTCGTGCAGCGCGGATGCCGCGACCGCACCGCCCTCGGCGCCCCTCCTGCCCCAGCGCGCCACCGCCTCGACGAGCGGCGCGTTCGTCGCATACTCGTCGATGCCCTCGCGGGCCGGCACCTGGTTCGAGACCTCATGCGTGATCATCGTCGACCTCCGGTTGCCATTCTGGCCCCCGGATCACACGCCGTGCGAGCACACGTGCGAGCAGGCGATCGGGGGTCAGGGCACGACAACGCGGGGCGTTCCCTCGTCCCAGACCAGCGGCAGCGTGTAGACCTTGCGGGCGAGGAAGTCGGGGTCCCAGGCGTGGAACACGAACACGTCGTCGCCCGCGGCATCCGTCACGATGTCCTGCCCGCCGGGGCCGATGAGCGCGCCGTCGGTCGAATCCGTGGAGAAGAACGGCTCGGGGTCCTTGGTCCACGGTCCGGTGAGCGCCGGCGCGGTCGCGTGGCCGACGGCGTAGGTCTCGTCGCCGTAGGAGTTGGCCGAGTAGAAGAGGTGGTAGACGCCGTCGCGCTTCACGAGGGTCGGCGCCTCGACGAGGTCGCCCTCCCACGCGAGGTCCTGCTTCAGCAGGCGCACCGGAGGACCGGTGAGGCTCAGCCCGTCAGCGCTGAGCGGCGCGGTCTGCAGCCAGGTGTCGAGCCCGCAGCAGTTGCCGTCGTTCTTCCACACGAGGTGCAGGCTGCCGTCGTCGTCGCGGAAGGTCGACGCGTCGATGGCGCCACCCTCCTCGTCGGGGCAGACGAGCATGCCGTCGCCCTGGACGACGAACGGGCCGGTCGCCGACTCCGCCGTCGCGACCGCGATGCACTGTCGGGACGGCGAGAAGTTCGTCGTCGTCGTGTACATCACGAACTGCCCCGGCGCGACCTCGGTCACCTCGGGCGCCCACGTCTTGCCCGGGATGACCCAGTCGGGCAGTTCGGGCAGGGCGTCGTCGTCGAGCACCTCCCACTCGACGAGGTCGGCCGAGCGCGCGACCTGCACGTTCCGGCGCGAGTCGTTCGTCGCGTAGAGGACGTAGCCGTCGTCGGTCGCGAGCACGTCGGGATCGGGGAAGTCCTCGTCGATCACGGGCGCGAACGGCGATTCGGATGCCGCGTCGGGCGCGGCCTCCGTCGCACCCTCGCCCGCACCCGCGGAACACGAGACCAGTGTCGCCGCGGCGGCCAGCGCGAGGCTGGCCGCCGCGACCCGTCGGAGCCGCAGGGTCACCCCTTGAGCCCCTGACGCGAGACACCCTCGATGATGAACCGCTGCAGGAACACGAACAGCAGCAGCACCGGCACGCTCGCGATGACGGCGCCCGCCATGAGCAGGTCGTACCGCACGGCGTTCGCCGACTGCAGCGTTCCGAGGCCCGCCGGCAGGGTCTGGACGTCGGCGCTGAACAGCACGTACACCGGCCAGAGGAAGTCGTTCCAGTTGGTGAGGAACGCCAGCAGGGCGAGCGTCGCCATGGCGGGCTTCGAGAGCGGCAGGATGATCCGCAGGAAGATGCTCCAGCGGTTCGCGCCGTCGATGAGCGCCGCCTCCTCGAGCTCGGCCGGCAGGCTCAGGAAGAACTGGCGCATGAAGAACACGCCGAAGGCGGATGCCGCGGTCGGGATGATGATCGCGACGAGCGAGTTCAGCCAGCCCAGGTTCCCGACGATGAGGTAGTTCGGGATGATGAGGATCACCGGCGGGATCAGCAGGGTGGCGATCACGATGCCGAACACCAGGCCGCGCCCGCGGAACCTCATTCGCGCCAGCGGGTAGGCGGCGAGCGAGGCGGTCACGACGACCAGCGCCGAGTGCAGCACCGCCGCGATGAGGCTGTTCGAGAACCAGATGAGCACCGGGGTGCCGCTGGCCGTGAGGATCGTCTCGTACGCCTGGGTCGTGAACGGGTTCGGGATCCACGTCGGCGGGATGCCCGCGGCATCCGCCCTGGTCTTGAACGAGGTCACCAGCATGAAGATGATCGGGCTGATGTAGAGCAGCGCGAGCACGCCGAGCAGCACGTAGCGCAGCACGATGGCCCACACCGGGGTGCGTCCCGTGCGCGCCTCGCCCTGCCGTTCGACGGCGGTCACGGCGGCCGGCGTGGCCACGCGCTCGATGGCGGTCATCGCAGTGCTCCTTCGCGCGCGGCCGACGGCTCCTGGGGCATCGGCTTCTCCTTCTTCTCGCGGAACAGCCAGAACACGATGACGCTGATCACCATGAGGAAGAACGTGAGCACGTAGCTCATGGCGGCCGCATCGCCCATCTGGAAGTTCCGAAGGCCCGTCTCGGCGATCTGGTAGATGGCCGTGCGGGTCTCCCGCCCCGGGGCGCCCTGCGTGATGATGTACGACTGGCCGAACATGTTCGCCGAGGCGATCAGCGTGTTGATCGTCACGAACGTGAGGATCGGCCGGAGACCCGGGAGCGTGACGTTGCGGAACTTCTGCCACGAGTTCGCCCCGTCGACGGATGCCGCCTCGTACAGCTCGGCGGGGATGTCCTGCAGCGCGGCGAGGTAGATCACCGAGTTGAACCCGAGGGTCCACCACACCGTGACGCCGACCAGCGCGACCCACGCGGCCGGGACCGACGTCGTCCAAGCGGTGTCGTCGGGCAGGCCGAACAGGCCCAGGTAGTAGTTGACGAGGCCGATGTTGTTGTCGAGCAGGTAGCGCCACATCAGGCCGACCACCGCGACGCCGAGCACGTAGGGCGCGAAGTAGACGGCGCGGAAGAAGTTGCGCCCCGGGAACGACTTGTTCATCAGCAGTGCGACGAAGAGCGGCAGCACGAGCAGCAGCGGCACGCTGAAGACCGTGAAGATCGCGGTCGCGCGCATCGAGGTCCAGAACGAGCCGGAGTTGACCGAGTTCGGATCGAAGAGCTCGACGTAGTTCTCACCGCCGACGAACGGCTTGTTCGGCAGCGTGTAGTCCCACTCGTGCAGGCTGATCCAGATGCCGAACACCGACGGCACGATCACGAAGACCGTGAACAGCAGCAGGTAGGGCAGCAGGAACAGCCACGGCGTGAAGGGCTTCTGACGGGTGGGCGACACCCCGGCGCGCCGGGCGGCCGCCCCATCGGATGCCGCGGTGGGCGCCTCCGTTGCGAAGGCGCCCACGCGCGTCTGGGTGCTCATGCTCAGCCGCCGAACTTCTCGAGGTTCTCCTGCATGAGCTTGGTGGCGCGATCCGCCTCGCGCTGCAGCGCCTCCTCGGGGCTCGCCTTGCCGAGCACGCCGTCGGCGACCGCCACCTCGAGGGTCTCCGCCTGCACCGGGCCGAGGCCGGGCACCGCGGGGAGGAAGCGCATGTTGTCGATCTGCTCGGCGATCGGCTCCTGCACCGTGCCGCCGATGACCGACGAGCGCACGGACTCACGCGCGGGGATCATGCCGGCGCCCGCCCACTCACCCGAGTTCTCGCTCATCCACGCGATGAACACCTTGGCCGCGTTGGCCTTGTTGTCGTCGGGCTTGGCCTGGCGGGGCAGGAAGAAGTTGTGCGAGTTCGCCCACACGGCCGGGTCGCCGCCGATCGCCGGCACGGGCGCGGCCGCGAACGGGATCCCGGACTCCTTCAGGTCGTTGATCTGCCAGATGCCGTCCCAGGTGATGGACGTCTCGCCGTTCTTGAAGGCGACGTACTGGGCGTCGGCCGCGACATCCGCCGGGCTGTAGCCCTCGTCGACCATCGACCGCATCCAGGTGAGGCCGTCGACGCCCTCCTCGGAGTCGAAGGTCGCCTCGCTGCCGTCCTCGGAGTACGGCTCGCCGCCGGCCTGCCAGATCAGCGACAACTCCATGAGGTGCGCGGGCCACAGGGCCGGCATCCAGAACGGGGTCTCGTAGCCGGCGGCCTTGAGCTTGTCGAGCGCTTCCTGGAAGGACGCCTCGTCGGTCGGGGGCTCGGTGATGCCGGCGGCCGCGAAGTGCTCGGTGTTGTAGTACATGGCTAGCGAGTGCACGTCGAGCGGGATGCCGTAGCGGGCGTCGTTGTACACGCCGGCGTCCCAGACCTCCTTGCTGAAGTCGTCGGCGCTCAGGTCGAGCTCCTTTGCGAGGTCGTCGACGGGCACGATGACGTTGCGGGCCGCCATCGTCGCCAGCTGGTCGAGGTGCATCACGCCGACGTCGGGGCCTTTGCCCGCCGTCACGGCCGCGGGCAGCTTCTGGTAGAAGTCGCTCCACTCCTGCGTCGTGGACTCGATCTTGATGTTGTCGTGCTCGGCCATGAACTGGTCGACCATCTGCTCCATGAACGGGCCATCACCGCCGGTGAACCCGTTCCAGTACTGCAGGGTGACCTCGGGGCCGTCGTACTCGCCCGTGAACTCGCCGCCGGCGCTCTGCGCGCCGCCCTGTCCGCTGCAGCCGGCCAGCGCCAGCGCGCCGACGGCGGCGATCGCCGCCCCCTGCATGAACCTCGTGAACCTCAGCCTCTTGCCCACCGGTCGTCCTCCTCGTTGAAAACGGTGTCGCGCCTTCGCGCGGACCTGCCGTCGAAACTGACGGCCTCCGACAATGTACAGCGCTGTAAAGTGATCTGTCGAGTGGGTTGATTCTCGGCGTCCGACTTCGTTCGGATTTCGGGAGCGCACCTAGACTCGACTCGACGTGAGGAGGGGCGATGGCTCGGGTGAGGCTCATCGACGTCGCGGAGCGCGCGCAGGTGTCGATGAAGACGGTGTCGAACGTCGTCAACGGATACGCCCATGTGCAGCCCGACATGAGGGCACGCGTGCAGGCCGCCATCGACGAGCTGGGCTATCGGCCGAACCTCACCGCCCGTCGACTGGCCACCGGCCGCACCGGCATGATCGCGCTCGCCATGCCCGAGATCGACCATCCGTACTTCGGCGAGATGGCGAGCCATCTGGCCGAGATCGCGCTCGAGCGCGGGTACCGGGTGATCATCGAGCAGACCCTGAGCGACGCGACCGCCGAGAAGGCCGTGCTGCAGGACCGCGAGGCGGGTCTGGTCGATGGCGTGATCTTCCAGCCGACGCGCATGGCCACGCTCGACCTGGCCCGGCTGCACGACGACCTTCCGCTCGTGCTCCTCGGCGAGGTGGACGCGCCCGTCACCACCGACCACGTCATGATCGACAACGTCGCCGCCGCCCACGACGGGGTGGCCCACCTGCTGGGCCTCGGTCGGCGGCGGGTGGCGTTCCTCGGCCTCGTCGACGGCGACATCACGATGACGAACCGGCGGCGACTGCTCGGCTACCAGGAGGCGCTGGTGGGGGCCGGCGTGCGGCTCGATCCCGAGCTCGTGCTGCACGCTCGCGGCTTCGACTCGCACGACGCCGAGGCGGCCGTCGAGCTGGCGCTCGACCGCGGCCTCGCCTTCGACGCCATCCTGTCGCGGGACGACCGGTTCGCGGCCGGAGCGCTCACCGCGCTGCGGCGCCGAGGGCTGTCGGTCCCAGGCGACGTGGCGGTGATCGGCTGGGACGACAGCGCCATCACCGGCTACACCACGCCCACCCTCACCTCGGTCGCGCCTGACAAGCGGGCGCTCGCGACGCGGGCGTTCGAGCTCCTGCACGAGCGGATGCACGGGCATCACGGTGCCGGACGCCATGTCGTGGTGCCGCACGGCATCTCGGTGCGCGCCAGCGCCCCCGACGCCTGACGGCCGACGCCTGACGCCTGACGGCTCAGCCGACCGGCAGCTTCGACCACCGTCCCTGCGACTTTACAGCGCTGTACAAATGCGCCATGATTCCATGCATGCGTGATTCCTCGATGATGCGGGCCTCCAAGCAGGACGGCAGCTACCCGCGGCCCCAGCTGATGCGCCGCTCCTGGTGCGACCTCGGCGGCGATTGGGAATTCGCGTTCGACGACGACGACACGGGCCTCGACGACGGCTGGCACCTCGGCGAGACGCCGTTCGCCCAGCGCATCGTCGTGCCGTTCCCGCCCGAGTCGCCCGCGTCGGGGATCGGCGACACCGGCTTCCATCGCGTGGCCTGGTACCGGCGCGTCATCGAGCCCGAGCAGCTTCGCACCGCCGGCCTCGGCGACGACGCACCTCGCATCGTGCTGCACTTCGGCGCGGTCGACTTCCGCGCCTCGGTCTGGGCGAACGGACGCCTGCTCGGCTCCCACGAGGGCGGCCAGACGCCCTTCTCCTTCGAGCTGCCCGAGGATCTGCTCGGCGGCACCGTCGCGCTCGTCGTGCGGGTCGAGGACGACCCCCACGACGTCTCGCAGCCGCGCGGCAAGCAGGACTGGCTCGAGGAGCCGCACGTGATCTGGTACCACCGCACGACGGGCATCTGGCAGCCGGTGTGGCTGGAGGCCGTGGCATCCGACCGCGTGACGCGGGTGAACTGGATCCCCGACATTCCGGGTGCCGACGTGGCGCTGCAGCTCCGCCTCGCAGCCCGGCCGACGAGGCCGCTGTGGCTCGAGGTGGAGATCGAGCACGAGGGCGAAGAGCTCGGCACCCTGCGCACCCGCCTGACGGAACCCGAGCACCGTGTCGTGGTCGCGCTACCCAGGCAGGCGAACGGGCAGGGCTACGAGCAGCTGCTCTGGTCGCCCGAGCACCCGACGCTCCTCGACGCGCGGCTCCGGCTCGTCGACGAGGCAGGCACGGTCGTCGACGACGTGGCGTCCTACCTCGGGCTCCGCAGCGTCGACGAGCACGGCGGCCGCTTCCTGCTGAACGACCGCCCCTACTTCCTCCGCTCGGTGCTCGAACAGGGCTACTGGCCCGAGACGCACCTGGCCGCACCGAGCGCCGACGCCCTGCGGGCCGAGGTGCAGCTCATCAAGGACCTGGGCTTCAACGCGGTGCGCCTGCACGAGAAGGTCGAGGATCCCCGCCTCCTCTTCTGGACCGACCGCCTCGGCCTCCTCGTGTGGGGCGAGATCGGCAGCGCCTTCGAGTTCTCGCCGCGTGCGATCGAGCGCACCGTTCGGGAGTGGATGGACGTGATCGCGCGTGACGCGGCGCATCCGTCGATCGTGACCTGGGTGCCCGTGAACGAGAGCTGGGGCGTGCAGCACGTGTCGCACGACGCCGCCCAGCTGCACTACGTGCAGGCGCTCTTCCACCTCACGAAGGCGCTCGACCCGACCCGGCTCGCCGTCTCGAACGACGGCTGGGAGCACGCGCAGTCGGACCTGCTCACCATCCACGACTACGCGACGACCGGCTCGGCACTGCGCACCAATTACGCGGATGCCGCATCCATCGAGGCGATGCGCGAGGGCGTCGGCCCGGCCGGACGCCGCTTGGTCGCCCTCCCCGCGGGCACCGCCGGCAAGCCCGTCATGGTCACCGAGTTCGGCGGCATCACGTTCGCGCCCGACTCCGACATCGAGACCTGGGGCTACTCCGTCTCGGGGTCGGCCACCGAGTTCGAGGAGCACCTCACCGAGCTCGTCTCGGCCCTGCACGCCTCTCCGGTGCTCGCCGGGTTCTGCTACACGCAGCTCACGGACACCCGGCAGGAGGCGAACGGCCTCGTCGATGAGCGCCGGGTGCCGAAGCTGCCCGTCGAGACCCTCCGCGCGATCGTCACCGGCCGGGCCGACGCCTGAGCCCCGCCGCTCAAGCCGCGTAGGCCCGGAGGAACACGGCGGCGCCGCGCTCGGCGCGCTCGACCGCGTGCGTCGCCGTCGCGGCATCCGTGTCGCCGGCGACGTCGAAGAGGGCGCGGTCGAGCGACGGGCCGATCGCGAGGAACGCGAAGTGCTCGGCGGCGACCTGCGCGTCGTCGATGCGCAGCAGCCCCCGTTCGCCGAGCCTTCGCAGCGCGTCGGCGATCGCGGCCATCACGCGGCCCGGTGCGCGCTCGTAGTAGTCGGCGGCGAACCCGGGGAAGCGGGACGCCTCGCCGATGAGCAGGCGCCGCAGGGGGACCACGCGGCCGCCCAGCACGGATGCCGCGAGCTCGCGAGCGAGCGCGACGAGCGCCGCCTCGAGGTCGTCGGCGTCGGCCGTCGTCGACGCGAAGTCGAACGAGAATCGCTCGGCCGTCTCGATGGCGCGGCCGATGATCGCACGGAAGAGCTGCTCCTTGTCGTCGAAGACGTTGTACACGGTGCGCTTCGAGACGCCCGCCTCGGCGGCGATGTCGTCGACGCTGGTGCCGGGATATCCGCGCTCGAGGAACACCCGGGCGGCCGCATCCATGATCAGCGCGCGTGAACGGGTGATCCGCGGGTCTTCGTAGTCGGTCCGGTCGGCCATCGGCTGCGTGCTCATCGATCCTCTTCTGCACTCGCGCGTTTACTTTTGCATCGCTCGGTGCAATACTACACCCATGAGGGCAATACACACCTCGACACCACACTGATCAGGAAGGTGCGCACGATGTCAGCGACAACTCCCGCCCCCTCATCGGCCCCCACCTTCGACCGGGGCCGCGCCGTCACGAAGTCGCTGCTGGGCTGGGGCATCGTGGCAGGTCCGTTCTACCTCGTCGTCGGGCTCGCGCAGGCGCTGCTCGTGCCGGGCTTCGACCTGTCGCGACACGCGCTCAGCCTGCTGCTGCTCGGCCCGCTCGGTTGGATCCAGGCGGCCAACCTCGTACTCACCGGCCTCATGGTGCTCGCCGCGGCCGTCGGGTTCGCCCGGCTGCTGCCCGGACGTCGCGGCACGTGGGCGGCCGTGCTCCTCGGCCTGTACGGCGTCAGCCTGTTCGCTGCAGCGGTCTTCCCGCCCGACCCTGCGGGCGGGTTCCCACCGGGGGGCGCGGATGCCACGACCGCGTCGCCGAGCGGACTGCTCCACCTCGCGGCCGGCGCGACCGGATTCCTCAGCCTCGCGGCCGCGGCGGTCGTCATCGGCACGTGGTTCCGCAGCGAGGGGCGCGGCGCAGCAGCGACGATCTCGTTCGTCGCCGCGGCGGTCATCGTGCTCGGGTTCCTCGGCGGCGCGGCGCTCGCCACGGTGCCCGCCGGTGTCGGACTGCTCTGGCTGGCGGTGATCGCCGGTTTCGCGTGGCTCGCGTTCGCCTCGCTCACCGCCTACCGCATGGCGCCGCGGCCCGACTGCTGACCGGTTCGGGCCGCGACCCCGAGGCTGCCCCGGTGTCTTCCCGAGTCGGGCCCGTGATTGCGCTCTCAGCGATATCAGCCGAGCGGATGATGTCGGAGGGTAGGGGTTCGATGCAGACTAGCGGGTGCGATATCGAGCGGGGGTTCGAGATCGCCGCCGGCGGGTCCCTCCTTCGTCTCCCGCCTTCACCTCTTCCATTCGGAGAACCATGCTCGGAAAACTCCTCATCCGGTACCTGAAGCCCTACAAGTGGTTACTGCTCGGCGTCCTGGTGTTCCAGTTCATGTCTGCGCTCGCGAGCCTCTACCTGCCGAGCCTCAACGCCGACATCATCAACAACGGCGTCTCCAAGGGCGACACGGAGTACATCTGGTCGACGGGCATGTTCATGCTCGCCATCTCGCTCGGGCAGATCATCGCGGCCATCATCGCCACGTACTTCGCCGCGAAGGCCGCCATGCGCGCCGGCCGCGACATCCGCAACGACGTCTTCGACAAGGTGAGCGCGTTCTCCGAGCGGGAGGTCTCGCAGTTCGGCCCCGGCTCGCTCATCACCCGCAACACGAACGACGTGCAGCAGGTGCAGATGCTCGCGATGATGGGCGCCACCATGCTCATCAGCGCGCCGCTGCTCGCCGTCGGCGGCATCATCATGGCCCTCTCGCAGGACGTCGGCCTCAGCTGGCTCATCGGGGCCTCGGTGCTCGTGATCCTCGTCGTCGCGATCATCGTCATCAGCCGCATGGTGCCGCTCTTCCGCAGCTTCCAGGTGAAACTCGACGCCGTGAACCGGATCCTCCGCGAGCAGCTCACCGGCATCCGCGTGGTGCGCGCGTTCGTGCGGGAGCCCATCGAGGAGGAGCGGTTCCGCGGCGCCAACGCCGACATCATGGACGTCGGCCGTCGCGTCGGCACCCTCTTCATCACGCTGTTCCCGTTCTTCATGCTCGTCATCAACGTGACGATCATCGGCGTGATCTGGTTCGGCGCCATCGAGGTCAACGAGGGCGACGTGCAGATCGGCACCCTGTTCGCCTTCATGCAGTACATCGGCCTGATCCTCGGCGGCGTCCTCATGGCGGCGTTCACCACGATCATGATTCCCCGCGCAGCCGTGTCGGCCGAGCGCATCAGCGAGGTCCTCGCCAGCGAGTCCACCCTGACGCGTGCCGAGAACCCCGTGTCGGCCTTCCCCGAGGTCGGATCGGTCGAGTTCCTCGATGCGGAGTTCGCCTACCCGGGCGCCGAGTCCCCGGTGCTGCACGGCATCACCTTCCGGGCCGAGCCCGGTGAGACCGTCGCGATCGTCGGCTCCACCGGTGCGGGCAAGACGACGCTCGTCTCGCTCATCCCGCGGCTGTTCGACGCCACCGGCGGCGCCATCCGCGTCAACGGCGTCGACGTGCGCGAGGCCGACCTCGACCGGCTGTGGAAGACGATCGGCCTCGTGCCGCAGCGCCCCTTCCTCTTCGCCGGCACCGTGGCCTCCAACCTGCGCTTCGGTCGGGAGGAGGCCACCGACGCCGAGCTCTGGCACGCGCTCGAGATCGCCCAGGGCCGCGACTTCGTGGCCGAGATGGAGGGTGGGCTGAACGGGCGCATCGCCCAGGGCGGCACCAATGTGTCGGGCGGCCAGCGCCAGCGGCTCGCGATCGCCCGGGCGATCGTGCACAACCCCGACATCCTCGTGTTCGACGACTCGTTCTCGGCGCTCGACCTCACGACCGATGCCAGGTTGCGGCAGGCGTTGTGGCGGGAGCTGCCACACGTGACCAAGATCGTCGTGGCGCAGCGCGTCTCGACCATCACCGACGCCGACCGCATCATCGTCCTCGACGACGGCGGCATGGTCGGCATCGGCACGCACGACGAACTCCTGCAGACGTCGACGACGTACCGCGAGATCGTCGAATCCCAGCTCGGAGTGGAGGCAACGGCATGAGCGCCGACACGAACAAGACGAACGGCCGTGCCCGCGGACGGGCCCGGCAGGCAGAACCCCAGGAGATGACCGAAGAGGAGCGCATCGAGCACGAGCTGGCCGAAGAGGCGCGCCGCAACTCGGGGTCGTGGGACAGCGTCGCGCCCGGAAAGGCGCAGGACTTCGGCGCCAGCTTCCGTCGCATGCTCGGACTCCTCTCCCCGTGGAAATGGTCGTTCGCGTTCGCCTCCCTGCTCGGCGCCATCGGCGTCGTGCTCACGGTCATCGCGCCGAAGGTGCTCGCCGAGGCGACGAACCTCATCTTCGAGGGCGTCATCTCCCTGCAGCTGCCCGCGGGCGTCACGCAGGAACAGGCCGTCGCCGGCCTGCGGGCGGCAGGCCAGGAGGACCTCGCGAACATCGTCGAGGCTGCGGGCACCCTGACGCCGGGCGAGGGCATCGACTTCGTCGCCCTGAGCCAGGTCGTCATCGTCGTGCTGATGCTCTACATCGCCGCATCGGTGCTGTCGTGGGTGCAGGGCTATGTGATCAACGTCATCATGGTTCGGGCCATGTTCCGCCTGCGCGAAGACGTCGAGGCCAAGGTGCACCGCCTGCCCCTCAGCTACTTCGACCGCGTGCAGCGCGGCGAGCTCATCTCGCGGGTCACGAACGACATCGACAACATCACGCAGACGATGCAGCAGTCGCTGTCGAGCGCGCTCACGAGCGTGCTGACCGTGGTCGGCGTCGTGATCATGATGTTCTCGATCTCGTGGCAGCTCGCGCTCGTCACCCTCGTCTCACTGCCGCTCATGGGCGTGATCTTCGGCGTCATCGGTCCGAAGTCGCAGGCCGCCTTCGGCATCCAGTGGAAGAAGGTCGGCCGGCTCAACGCACGCGTCGAGGAGTCCTTCTCGGGCCACGCGCTCGTGAAGGTGTTCGGCCGCGAGCAGGAGTCGAGCCGGAGCTTCCGCGCCGAGAACGAGGAGCTCTACGACGCCGCGTTCAAGGCGCAGTTCCTCTCGGGCATCATCATGCCCGCCATGATGTTCATCGGAAACCTCACGTACGTGGGCATCGCGGTGCTCGGCGGACTCATGGTCGCGAGCGGCCAGCTGCGACTCGGCGACGTCCAGGCGTTCATCCAGTACTCGCAGCAGTTCACGCAGCCGCTCTCGCAGCTCGGCGGCATGGCGGCCGTGGTGCAGTCGGGCACGGCCTCGGCCGAGCGGGTCTTCGAGCTGCTCGACGCCGATGAGCAGGAGCCCGACGCGGTCCACGCTCCCGCGGCGATCGACGGCGACGGCACCATCGAGTTCCAGAACGTGTCCTTCGCCTACACCCCCGAGCGTCCGCTCATCCGCGACCTGTCGTTCCGGGTCGAGCCCGGGCAGACCGTCGCGATCGTGGGGCCGACCGGTGCGGGCAAGACGACGCTCGTGAACCTCATCATGCGGTTCTACGAGCTCGACGGCGGACGCATCCTGCTCAACGGCCAGGACATCGCCGAGCTCACCCGGCACGACGTGCGCGCACGCACCGGCATGGTGCTGCAGGACCCTTGGCTGTTCGCCGGTTCCATCCGCGAGAACATCCGCTACGGTCGCGAGTCGGCGAGCGACGACGAGATCCTCGAGGCGGCACGGGCCACCTACGTGGATCGGTTCGTGCACTCGCTGCCCGAGGGGTACGACACCGTGCTCGACGAGGACGCATCGAACGTCTCGGCCGGCGAGAAGCAGCTCATCACGATCGCCCGTGCGTTCGTGGCGCAGCCGTCGGTGCTGATCCTCGACGAGGCGACCTCCTCGGTCGACACCCGCACCGAGCTGCTGCTGCAGCACGCGATGGCGGCGCTCCGAGAGGGACGCACGTCGTTCGTGATCGCGCACCGCCTCTCGACGATCCGCGACGCCGACCTCATCCTCGTGATGGAGCACGGCGACATCGTCGAGCAGGGCAGCCACGACGAGCTCATCAAGCGGGAGGGCGCGTACTGGCGCCTGTACAACTCGCAGTTCGAGCAGGCCGCCACCGACCTCGACGCCGACGCGGTACTCGTGCAGCCCGAGGCCGAGCCGGCCGGCGCCGCATTCGAGGCCGGGTACGAGGCGAAGGTCGACGCCGCCGCGGAGGGCGCCGACCTGTAGCACCGGCGCAGCGCGCCGACGGCGCGCGAGTGCATCGAACGAGCGGATGTCCCTCCACGGGGCATCCGCTCGTTCCCGTTCGGGGCGCTGGGAACGGGCGTCGACCGGTCCGGTTAGGCTGGAACGGCGGCGGCTCGCACCGGAGGCCGCCGTCATCCGTTTCTCCCTGAAGGTCTCGTGACGACTGCCATCCCTCCCGTGCGCGCCTGGCGCCTGTGGCTGGTGTGGGGTGTCGGCGTGGCGGCCTACGTGGTCTCGGTCACGAACCGCACGTCGCTGTCGGCGGTCGGCGTCGACGCGGCGGTGCGCTTCGACGCGGATGCCTCAGTGCTGTCGCTGTTCGCGGTGGTGCAGCTCGCCGTGTACGGCGCGATGCAGATCCCAGTGGGCCTGCTGCTCGACCGGTTCGGGGCGAGACCGATCATCACCGCGGGCATGTTCCTCATGGCGGTCGGCCAGCTCGTCATGGCGTTCGCGCCCGACGTGGGCACCGCGATCTTCGCGCGGATGCTCGTCGGCGCGGGCGACGCCGCGGTCTTCCCGAGCGTGCTCCGCGTGGTGGCGGTATGGTTCCCCGAACGGCAGGCGCCGTTCCTCGTGCAGATGACGGGCATCGTGGGCCAGACCGGGCAACTCCTCGCGATCCTGCCGATGGCCGCCATCCTGCACGCCTCGACGTGGAGCGTCGCGTTCGGCAGCCTCGCCGGCCTCGGCGCCCTGTTCACGGTGCTCACCTTCGCGGTCATCCGCAACCGGCCTCCCGATCGCGACGCGGACATCTCGGTGGACACCGCCACCGGCGCCATCCACGCGGTGACGTCGTCGGCCGACCTGCGCGAGGGCTTCCGCGAGTCGTGGGCGCACCCGGCGACCCGGCTCGCGTTCTGGTCGCACTTCACGACGCCGTTCTCGGGCACGGCCTTCATCCTGCTGTGGGGCTTCCCGTTCCTGACGGTCGGCGAGGGGCTCTCCCCCGCCATGGCCTCGCTGATCTTCAGCGTGTACGTGATCTTCGGCATGGTCGCCGGTCCGGTGATCGGGGCGCTCTCGAGCCGGCATCCGATGCGGCGGTCCCGGATGCTGGTCCTCCCGGTCATCGGCATCCAGGCGCTGGTCTGGCTGGTCGTGATCGCGTGGCCGGGCCCCGCGCCCATCTGGCTGCTCTTCCTGCTCGCGTTCGCGTTGAGCACCGGTGGCCCGGCCTCGATGATCGGATTCGATCACGCCCGAACCTTCAACCCGAGTCATCGGCTCAGTACGGCCACGGGCATCGTGAACGTCGGCGGGTTCCTCGCGGCGCTGCTCGCGATCCTCTTCATCGGCATCGCGATGGACGCGCAGGGCGCGGGCTCTCCCGACACCTACAGCCTGGAGGCGTTCCGCATCGCGTTCCTCACGCAGGTGCCGCTCTGGGCGGTCGGCTCGGCGTGCATCGTGTGGGAACGGAAACGCACGCGCGTGCACATCGGCCTCGATGAGCCGCGCACGCGTCGACGCGACCGCTGGACGCGCTAGCAGCGCGGCGCAGGGCCTCAGGATGCCGGACGCGCGCCTCGGGGCTTCAGCCACCGAGGCGCGACGTCGTAGGGTATGCGGCGGCCCGGATCGGGCCTGACGCGACCCTTCGGGTGTGGGTCAAGCGTCCCAGTGAGCGTAGCAGACCGTTTTCGAGTGAAGCTCAGCATTCGGTCAGGAAGCGGCCGCCGACGGCTTCAGCCGTCGAGCAGCGCACGCAGGTCGTCGGCGCTGATCGTGTCGGCACCGTCGAGCACCGCGGCATCCGTGGCGTCGGCGCCCGCGTCGAGGATCGACGCCACGAGTTCGCCCTTGCGGGCCTTGAGGTCCATCACCTTCTCCTCGATCGTGTCCTGCGCCACGAGCCGGTAGACCATGACCTGCTTCGCCTGCCCGAGGCGGTGCGCGCGGTCGACGGCCTGCGCCTCGCTCGCGGGGTTCCACCACGGGTCGAGCAGGAACACGTAGTCGGCCTCGGTGAGGTTCAGGCCGAACCCGCCGGCCTTCAGGCTGATCAGGAACACGGATGCCTCGCCGGCACGGAAGCGCGCGATCTCGGCGTCGCGGCGGCGCACCGGCGTCGACCCGTCGAGGTAGGCGTAGGGCACGCCCGCGGTGTCCAGCCGGCTCGCCGCGCGGCCGAGGAACGAGGTGAACTGGCTGAACACCAGCGCGCGGTGGCCCTCCGCGAGCACGTCGTCGAGCTGCTCGAACAGCGCGTCGAGCTTGGCCGACGGGTAGCCGGCATAGCGCTCCTCGTCGACGAGCGTGGCGTCGAGGGCGAGCAGGCGCAGCAGGGTGAGTGAGCGGTACACGATGAACCGCTGCCGGTCGAGGTCGTCGATGAGCCCGAGCAGCTTCTGCCGCTCTCGCTGCAGCACCGTGTCGTAGAGGCGCCGGTGGCGCGGGGCCAGCTCGACCGCCAGCACCTGCTCCTGCTTGGGCGGCAGCTCAGGGGCCACCACCTCCTTCGTGCGGCGCAGGATGAGCGGCCGGATGCGTCGCCGCAGGCGCTCGCGCCGCTCGGCGTTGCCGTCCTGCTCGATCGGCCTGCGGTACCGCTCGTCGAACGCGCGGCGCGACGGGAACAGGCCGGGCGCCACGATCCGCAGGATCGCCCAGAGCTCGCCGAGGTGGTTCTCGATGGGCGTGCCGGTCACGGCGAGGCGGAACGGTGCGCGGATGCCGCGTGCCGCCTCGTGCGCCTTCGTCGCCGCGTTCTTCACGAACTGCGCCTCGTCGAGCACCAACCCGCCCCATTCCACCGCGGCGAATGCCGCGGCCTCGAGGCGGAGCACGGCGTAGGTCGTGACGACGAGGTCGGCCGACGCCGCGGCATCCGCGATGCGACCGCGCCGTTTCGCCTCGGTCGCGGTGACGCTCGCGACCCTGAGACCGGGCGTGAACCGCTCGGCCTCGCGCACCCAGTTCGAGGCGACGGAGGTGGGCGCGACGACGAGGAACGGGAGCCGGCCGTCGGGCTGCTCGACGGCGTGGGCGATGAGCGCGAGCGTCTGCGCCGTCTTGCCGAGCCCCATGTCGTCGGCGAGCACGCCGCCGAGGCGGTTCGCCCAGAGGAACGCGAGCCAGCGGAATCCGGCCAGTTGGTACGGGCGGAGCGGCAGGGCGAGCCCGGCCGGTGGCTCGAGCTGCTCGACGCGCCCCTCCTCGAGCGCGGCCACGGTGCGACGCCAGTCGACTGCCGGCTCCGCGACGTCGGCGAGGTCCTCGAAGTCGGCCCAGAGGCTCGTCTGCGAGCGGTGGAGGCGCAGCCCGGTCTCCCACTCGGCGAGCGTGCCGGCCTCCTCGATCAGCTCGCGCAGCGGCGCGAACACCGGCTGGTTGAGCATGAGGTAGCTCTTGTCGACGAGCAGGAGTCGCTTCTGCCCCTTCGAGAGCGCTCGGAACAGCGGCATGAAGGGAACCAGCTTGCCGTCGACCGTCAGCACCACGCCGAGGTCGAACCAGTCGCGCTTGAGCGTCTCGACGGTGGTGACGGTGACGACGGGCTCGGCGGTGGCCTCGCGGTACTCGGGTCGCTCGCCTGTGACGTCGATGCGCAGGGCGCTGCCGGCGGCGAGGCGTTCGAGTCGCGGCAGGCGCTCGGCGGTGAACTCGGCCGCGTCGACGCCCCGCAGCACCACGGCATCGAGCGGCACCCAGCCGAGTTCGTCGGCGACCCGGGCGAGCAGGTCGTCGTCGAGATCGGGGTCGGCCGCAGCCGTGTCGACGGATGCCGCAACCGCCGCCGTGCGCCCGTCGGCGTGCTCCCAGTGCCACGCGAGCCGGAGCACGTCGTCGGGCTCGAAGCGCGCGTCGAGCACGAGCGCCGCGGGCGGCAGCGGCGGCGGGTCGAAGCTGCCGTCACGGCTGGTGACGGTGATCGACCGGGCGAGGGCATGGAAGTGCCCGCGGAGGAACTCGGGCACCTCGTCGGCGGGCACCCGCACGGTGCGAGGCTGTTCGAGTGCCGAGCGTTCGGCCGGGGCGAGGGGTCGGGCCAGGGGTGCCAGCTCGAGGAGGCCCGCATCGAGGTCGAACCGGTAGAGGCCGTGAAGAGCGACGAGTCGCGCGTCGCCGACGGCTCGCACGATGCCCGGGCCGCCGCTGCCGCCCGAGGCGAACTCGAGCCGCGGCACGAGCTCGAGGTCGCCGCCGTCGTCGATCGTCGCATCGAGCACGACGGATGCCGCGCCGAGCACCTCGAGGTCGGGCGTCACGTCGGAGCCGACCAACTCGATGCCGAGCCGCGCGGCCTCGCCGAACAGGGCCCACAGCAGGGGGCTCTCGAACTCGTCGAGGGTGATCCACTCGGAGCCGTAGGTCGCGAAGACGCTCGGTGAGGAGCCCTTCAGCAACGCGAACTGGGCGAACCAGCGCGACTGGGCGGGGTCGTACCCGCCGGCCGTGGCCTGGAAGCCCACGTTCTGCCAGGTGAGCCCCGCCTTGATCCACGCGCCGCGTGCGCCGCGCGTGACCGGGCGCACGGCGAGCCGGTCGACGGACCCGGCACGACGGGCGGGCTCGTCTCGGGGACCCTGCCATTCCCCGGGCCGGCGCGTGACCCGGCGGCGCAGCTCGAACTGCAGGGCGAGCGGCCGTCGCGGCGCGGCATCCGACGCGGCCCGCGGCTCATCGCCGGATGCCGCGTGCCCGTGTCGCGGCGTGAACGGGGCCAGGTCGCGACGCCAGTCGCCGGCCGGGGCACGGCGCCCGCCACGGGGTGCGGGATCGGCGGGCATGCACCCATGCTCGCACGCGGTTCCGACACACGACGCGGCGCCGACCGATCCGTGGATCGGGCCGACGCCGCGTCGCTGCTGCGGGTCAGTGCCTCAGGTCAGGCGTGACCACCGTGCGGGCCGTGGGGGCCGTGGCCGCCGTTGCCGCCGTTGCCGCCGCCGTGGCCGCCCTTCGCGGGCGCCGCCTCGAACGCCCGCTCGATCTCCTGCGAGAACGTGTTGCCGGCGGCATCCTTCGCGGTCACCCGGAGGTCGACCCACGCGCCGGCGTCGGGCACCGGCAGCTGCGCGGTGTACGACTCGAGGAACGGGCGATCGACGGGGTAGACGATCATCGGGCTCACCGAGGCCGCGTCCGCCGCGGCATCCGCGATCTCGACAGCCCGCCATTCGCCACCGGGCACGCGCATCTCGAGCGTCGCGTCGGTGAGCTCGGCCATGCCGTCGGCGCTCTCGATGTGGCTGAGCTCCAGGCCGAACTCGACGGGCTTGCCGGCCTTGCGGCCGGCTCCGACGGCACCCGCGGCGTCGGCGTCGACGTCGTAGTAGGCCTGGATCATCGGCAGCGTCTGCTCGGTGTAGTCGTCGGCCGACCCGGTCGACTCGAACGTCCACTCGGTGACCGTCCTCGTCGAGCCCGGCGTGTACGTGCCGTCGTGCACCGCGGTGTTCAGCACGCGCCACTCCATGGTGCCGTCGGGGATGTCGAACACCGTCGCCGACTGCCAGGGCGAAGACGCCTTGAGTTCGCCGTCGAGCCAGACCTCCGTGAGCTGCGACCGGTCGTCGCGCTGCTCGAACACGTCGAAGGCACCCGTGTGCTGGGCGCTTCCGCCATCGCCCCACGACGGGACGTTGACCTGCGCGAACGAAGCGACGCGCTCGGGAGCCCAGTAGCCCGGTCCGACGAACGGACGCACGATCGGGCCGTAGAAGGTGTCCTCCGAGACCGAATTCGGCTCATACGAACGACGCAGGTCGCGCATCTCCCAACTCGCGTCGATGAGCATCGTGCCCTCGTTCCACTGCACGTCCTCGGTGTTGACCCAGTCCGTGCGCTCGAGTCCGCGCTCGGTACGGAGCATCTGGCCGATCGAGTACTGCGTCACCGGGTCGAAGTCCCAGCGGAACTCGCCGATCAGCTCGCCCGTCTCGCCGTGGAACGTCGTGTCGATGCGGGCGAGGTCCGTCGCCCGGTAGTCGAGATCCTCGGGGATCGAGCCGTCGCTGAACCGGAGGATGTCGAACACCTCCTCGGGGGCGGCCTCGACCGCTCCGGAGATGGTGAGCTTCTTCGACCCGATCGACTTCAGGAGCGCACGTCCCTGGACGCCGCTGATCGACGCCACCGGCAGGTCGACCTCGCTCAGGTAGTCCTCGCTGCCGACCCACGTCGTGAACTCGCCGTCGGCGTCGTTCACGATGAGCAGGGCCACGGCACCCGCGGCGCGGGCGTTCGCCGCCTGCGCGGAGGGCGACACGTCGCTCGAGCGCGTCACGACCGCGACCTTGCCGGCCGCCTTGGCCGTCGCGAACTCCTCGGCGCTGCCCAGACCGGCGTCGACGGCAGCGGCCTTGAGCGTGGCATCGCGCAGGGCCGACCCGGCCAGCGGAATCAGGTCGAGCGATTCCTTGCCCGCCTTGAGGTCCATGATCGGCTTCGCGAGCCGCCACCGGCTCGTGAACGCGAACGTGTCGGTGTTCGGCGCGGTCATCGGCTGGGCGTAGAACCCGTCGCTCGTCACCGAGTCGATGTAGCTCGACACGAAGGCGTCGGCGTGCACGTCGAGCCGGTTGAACCACGGGGTGAGGCCATCGGTGCCGACGTCGACGGTGACGGGCTTCGTCGCCCGGGCGTCGAAGGCCACCTCGGCATCGCCGTCGAGCACCAGGTCGGGATCGCCGACGAGCACGGTCACGGATTCGTCGGCGGCGTGATCGACCGTCATGTAGGCCATGACGGCGTACTCGCCGTCGGGCAGGCGCATCGTGGACTCGCCGCTCACGAAGATCGGCTCGTACCAGTCGTTGGCCACGTCGTAGAGCACGGCGTAGGTCTCGACGGGCTCGCCGTCGAATCCGGTCGCGGTGATGGTGAGGTCGTAGCGCTCCTGCTCGGCGATGGTGCCGAGGGCGGTGCGCGCGACGGCCGTGCCGTCGACGCTGGCGACGAGGGCGCCCGAAAGCTGCGTGCCGGTCTCGACCTTCGCCGGGTCGACGGTCAGCTCGACCGAGCGGGTCTCGCCGGCCGGGATCGTGAGCTGGTCGTCGGCCATGGTGAGGACGCCGTCGGGGGCGCCGTCGAGCGAGGCGACCAGGTCGACGACGACCTCGTCGGCGCCGCGGTTCGTGTAGTCGATCGTGCGCGTGACGAGCTCGGGCTCCTCACCCCAGGCGAGCATGCCGAAGTCACCCGAACCCGACGCGATGACGGGCGCGTCGATCGCGGTCTCGAGGTCGACGACGCCGGAGCCCGCCTCGTACGAGCGGAGCCCGACGTCCTTCGCGGTGCTGAGGAGCGCGGCACGCAGCTGGTCGGCGGTGTACTCGGGGTGCTGCTGCTTGAGCAGCGCGGCGGCACCGGCGACGTGCGGCGTCGCCATCGAGGTGCCGCTCATCGCCACGTAGGAGCCCTCGCCGGCGCTGTCGGCCGAGCGAGCGGCGGTGATGTCCTCGCCGGGGCCGGCGAGTTCGGGCTTGAGCGCGCCCGAGAAGGCGAGCGGGCCCTGGTTGGAGAAGTACGAGAGCGCCCCGGTCGGGTCGGCGACGGAGGCGACGGTGAGCGCCTCGGCTGCCGCTCCGGGCGCGCCGATCGCCTCGGGCGCGCCGTTGTTGCCGGCGGCCACGACGAACAGGGCGCCGGTCTGCTCGGCGATCGTGTTGAGCGCCTCGGACATGACGTCGGTGCCGTCGGACGGCTCGGAGGAACCGAGGCTCATCGACACGATGTCGGCGTGCTCACCAGCCCACTGCATGGCCTCGATGATCCACGAGTCCTGGCCGGAGCCGTCGGCGCCGAGCACCTTGCCGACGAGAAGGTCGGCGCCGTCGGCGACGCCGCGGTTGGCGCCGTCGCTCGCCGCACCGGTGCCGGCGATCGTCGAGGCGACGTGCGTGCCGTGCCCGTGCGGGTCGGAGGCGGGGTCGTCCTCGCCGGGCACGAAGCTCTTCGAGTCGGCGGCGAGGACCCGGCCGGCGAGGTCGGGGTGGGTGTCGTCGTAGCCGGTGTCGAGCACGGCGACGGTGACGCCCGCGCCGGTGTAGCCGGCGTCCCAGGCGGCGGGTGCGCCGATCCACGGCACCGAGCTGTCGAGGGTCGCCTGCACCTTGCCGTCGAGGTGGATCGCCTCGATGCCGCCTCCGAGCGACACCTCGGTGCTGAAGGGCGAGGCGCCGGATGCCGCGGTGAGCGCGTTCCACGTCGAGGCCGCGGTCGCGTGATCGGCTGTGGCCGCGGCGCCGCCGACGCTCTCGAGCGTCGCACCGATGGCGACGCCGGGCAGCGGTGCGCTGAACGCCGCGGGGCCGTCGGCGTACTCGAGGATGACGGGCGTCGCGCTGACCGACGCGTCGTCGTAGCCGTACTCGATGAGCTGCGAGACGTTGAAGAGGTCGCGATCGACGACGCCGGCGGCGAGATACGGCATCGCGGACTGCGGCAGCACGTTGAGGTCGCCGTCGACCTCGACGGTCTGCACCGCCGCGCCCGGCACGGCGGTCTCGACGTCGACGGTGTGCGTGCCGTCGGGGAGGTCGGTCACCTTCACGCGGTCGCCCGTGATGAGGGTCACGGTGTGCGTGCCGCCCGCGGCAGCGGCAGGGGAGGCGCCGGATGCCGCGGGCGGTGCACCTCCCCCGTCGGTCGGGTCGGCGATCGCGGGGAGTGCGGCGGCGCTGACGCCGACGACGCCGATCGCGATGCCGCTGATGGCGGCGGCGATCGAACGGCGGCGGCGTTGCGCGGCAGTCCGGCTGCTTTGTGGCATGGGGGAACCTCTCGCATGTGTTGCTGGCTTGCAAGCACGCTGTCACACGACGACGGCTATGGTGGTGGCGGAGAGATGCCATGGCCGCGATTCGCCACGGCGCAGACGACGGGAGCGGCGCTCGTGCTCGACGCGATCGGACTGGACGACGAGCACACGTCCGTCTACCGACTCCTGCTCGCGGCGCCGTCGGCCGACATCGGGGAGATCGCCCGGGGTGCCGCGATGCCGGTGGCGCGCGTGCAGGCGGTGGTCGACGAGCTCGAGCGCATCGGGCTGCTCGCCAGGCAGGCGTCCGCCCCCGATCGCGTCGTCGCCTCGCCACCGGCCCTCGCGCTGCGGCCGCTGCTGCTCGAACGCGAGCGCCGGCTGACCGAGGCGCACGAGACGCTCGTGCAGCTCAGCGAGCTCTACCGCCAGGGGGCGGTGCAACGGGAGGTGCCCGACGTCGTCGACGTCGTGCTCGGTCCCGAGGCGGTGCGCCAGCGGCTGGGGCAGCTGCAGGCGTCGGCCGAGCGACGGGTGGACGCGTTCGTGCTGCGCGAGGTGGCGCTCATCGACGGCAGCGAGAACACCGAGGAGGACCGGGCGCTCGCACGCGGCGTGCGCTACCGGGTCGTCGTCGAGGCATCCGTGCTCGAACGTCCGAAGTTCCTCGACCAGGCGAGGGAGGTGATGCCGCTGGGCGAGGAGATCCGCGTGCTGCCGACTCTCCCGACCCGCCTGTTCATCGCCGACGGCATTCTCGCGCTCCTCCCCATGTACTCGCACGGCGACCGCAAGGTGTCGGGCGCCCTGCTGGTGCATCCGAGCGGGCTGCTCGACCTCGTGAACGCCATGTTCGAGGAGTACTGGCGTACGTCGACCCGGCTCGTCGAGGACGGCGGGCTCGCGAGCGAGGTCGAGGCGATCGACCGCGACCTGTTGAAGCTCCTGCTCCTCGGGATGACGGATGCCGCGGCGGGCGCGCAGCTCGGCATCTCGGTGCGCACCGTGCAGCGGCGGGTCGCCGAGTTGATGGACCGCGGCGGCGTCACCACGCGCATCCAGCTCGGCGCGGAGGCTGTGCGCCGCGAGTGGGTCTGAGGACCTCCCCGACGCGCCTCGCATGAGGAAGACTCACGGATTCCTTGACAGTCGGCCGCCGATCGCAGCAGGCTAAGCCCTAGGGTCCGCAGTGAGCACCAGAGACGTGGCGAACAACAGGCACCCCGACGATGTCGTCACGCATGTCTGGCCGGAGACGGGCCGAAGGAGTCGTCATGGCCGGAACCCGATCGTTTCCACTTCGCCCCGTCCTCGGCATCGCCGCACTCGCATTGGCGTTCTCGGTGCTCGGACCTGTCGGCGCGAACGCCGCCGTCGATGACGCCGGCGCGCTCGACATGTACACGGCCGACGTGAGCAGCACCGAGGCGGCGGAGATCGCGGCGGGCGGCTTCGACGTCGCCGACAGCAGGATCACGGACTCCGGCGTGAGCCTCGACCTCGTGCTGTCCGCGGGCGAGGCGAAGGGGCTCCAGGCCCGCGGCCTCGACGTCAAGGTGAAGAAGAACAAGGACGGCAAGTCGGCCAAGCAGCTGGCGACGGAGCAGGCCGCGTCGGGCTACAACGTCTGGCGATCGTGGGACGAACCCGGCGGCATCCGTGACGAGCTGTACCAGCTCGCCAAGGACCACCCTCAGCTCGTGAAGCTCGTCGTGCTCGGCCACACGTATCAAGGGCGCGAGATCATCGCCCTCAAGATCACGCAGGGCGCGAGGGGCGTGCCGGACGGGGCGCGGCCGGCGGTGCTGTACAGCTCGACGCAGCACGCGCGCGAGTGGATCTCGACCGAGGTCAATCGGCGGCTGATGCACTCGTTCATCGACGGCTACGACGCGAAGGACAAGGAGACGAGGAGCCTCCTGCGGAGCAACGAGTTCTGGTTCGTGCCCGTCGCCAACCCCGACGGCTACCAGTACACGTTCGACCACGAGCGGCTGTGGCGCAAGAACCTGCGCGACAACGACGGCGACAACCAGATCACCCGCGCCGACGGCGTCGACCCGAACCGCAACTTCCCCGAGCACTTCGCGTGGGACGAGGAGGGCTCGTCGTCGGTGATCTCGAGCGACACGTACCGCGGTCCGTCCGCGGCGTCCGAGCCCGAGACGCAGGCGATGATGTCGCTCCTCGATCGGGCGAACCCCGAGTTCCAGGTCAACTGGCACTCGTTCGGGCAGTACCTGCTCTACGCCGAGGGCTGGCAGACGGCGACGCCGACCGCCGACGACCCGATCTACTACGCGCTGTCGGGCAACCGCGACGATCCGGCCATACCCGGCTTCGAGCCCGGCCTGTCGTCCGACGTGCTGTACGTGACGAACGGCGAGACGACGGACTTCGCGCATGTCCAGGACGGCACGCTCGCCTGGACCCCCGAGCTGGGCCAGGGCGATGAGGAAGGCGGCTTCGTCTTCCCCGACGACGAGGCGCAGGTGCAGGCGGAGTTCGAGCGTGCGCTGCCGTTCGCACTCGACGTGGCCAAGTCCGCGGCCGACCCCGACGACCCGGTGTCGCACCTCGGCATCGACACGAAGCCCTTCTACCTGAAGAGCGACGACACCTACAAGTACGGGCTGCCGCTGGCGAACTACACCTTCGACTACTCGTACGGCGACCCGCAGGAGGTGCGCGTCATCGCGAAGCGCAGCCTCGGCGACGTGACCGTGAAGTACTCCATCAACGGTGCACCAGCCGTCAGCGCGGGCACCGAGGAGTGGAACGGCGGCGACCGCTACGGCGGCAGGACCGACGTCTACTACCACGTGGTGAGCGGTGTCGTCACGGGCACCCAGCCCGGCGACAGCGTCGAGGTCTGGTTCGAGGGCGGCGGCGAGACGAGCGAGTCGTTCACCTACCAGGCGGTCGAGGAGTCGACCGACGACGTGCTGATCGTCGCGAACGAGGACTACACGGGCGCCTCGCCCGTGCAGGGCGTGACCGCCCCGAAGTACCTCTCGTACTACGAGGACGCGCTCGCGGCCGACGGGGTCGGGTACGACGTCTACGACGTCGACGCCCGCGGGCGGATCGCCTCGGACAACCTGGGCGTCCTCTCGCACTACGACGCCGTGATCTGGTACACCGGCGACGACGTCATCACCCGCACGGCCGGATGGGCCGGCGGGAACGCCACCCGCGCCGCGATGGACCAGATCCTCGAGGTCCGCGACTTCCTGAACGAGGGCGGCAAGGTGCTCTACACCGGTCAGTACGCCGGGACCCAGTTCTCGTCGAACACCGAGCAGCTCTACGACCCCACGGCGGCCGATGAGCAGTGCACCGCGAGCGACGAGGTGCTCGTGCGCTGTCGGCTGCTCGGGGGCTCGCCGTCGAGCGACCACACGAATGACACGCTGCAGTACTGGCTCGGCGCGTACCTCGCCGTCGACAGCGCGGGCAACGCCGATGAGGGACTCCTCGACGTGCTCGGCGTGGACACGCCGTTCACGGGACTCGACTGGGGCTTCAACGGCGCCGACAGCGCCGCGAACCAGGACCACAGCAACTCGTTCATCACGACGAGCGGCATCCTGGACCCGGCGACCTATCCGCAGTTCGAGAGCTGGGTCTCGGCGCGATGGGATCGCGAGGGCGGCCCGTTCGAGCCGCACACCGGCGACGCCTACGCGTACTCGCAGATCGCCGACGTGTCCTACAAGCGGCTGACGCGCACGATCGACGTCCCGGCCGGCGGCGCGAGCCTGTCGTTCTGGACGTCGTACGACACGGAGGCCGACTGGGATCACCTGATCGTCGAGGCACGCACGCCGGGCCAGGACGACTGGACGACCCTGCCGAGCGAGCACACGACCACCAGCACGGGCGAGAGCTGCCCGGCCGGCTGGCGCGAGCTGCACCCGCAGCTCGACCACTACCAGACGGTCATCGATGACACGGCCTGCGAGTCGAGCGGCACGACGGGCACCTGGAACGCCGCCTCGGGCAATTCGGGCGGCTGGCAGCAGTGGAACGTCGACCTCTCGGCCTACCAGGCGCAGGGGCAGGTCGAGGTCTCCATCAGCTACGTCAGCGACTGGGCCACCCAGGGGCTCGGCGTCTTCGTCGACGACATCGTGGTGTCGACCGGCCAGGGCACGACGTCGTTCGAGAACGGCGACACGGGCGGATGGGAAGTCACCGGGCCGCCGCCGGGCAGCGCACCGAACCCGAACGACTTCATCATCACGACGGCGGCGGGATTCCCCGAGGCCGCGGTGGTGGCCACGCCGCACTCGCTGCTGAGCGGGTTCGGGTTCGAGGGCATCACGGATGCCGCCCTCCGGGCCGAGTGGATGGGCCGGGCATTGGATCACCTGCTCGGTTGAGGTCTGACGGATGCCGCGTCGCGAGTGCCCGCGACGCGGCATCCGTCATGCGGGGCGGATCGCCCGACGCGACATCCGTCAGTCGCGGGATCGCGCGAGCACCCCGCCGACGTAGCCGAGCACGGCGCCGAGCCACACCAGGAGGATGCCGAACGCGAGCTCGGGCACGAACGCCGCGATCGCGAGGAACACCAGGAACCCGGCGCTGAGCAGCACGATGAGGATCGCCGACTTGCGGGTGAGCCCGCCCGACTTGCCGTTCAGCCCGAACGCCATCGTGATGGCGAGGATGAACAGCAGGAGCCGCAGCGCCGGCTCGACGATCAGGCCGGGATCGAGGCTGGACGACTGCACGAGCATCCGCACGAGCTCGACCGCCGGCAGCAGTGGGTCGAACTGGGCGAACCAGGGGCTGAGCGTGCCGATCACCACGAGCACCGCGCCGAGGATCACGAGCCAGACGCTGACCGGTCCCCTGCGGCTCGGTGCGGTCTGGGTGAGCTCGGCGTTCCCGGCGAGCTGCTGCGTGCCGTCGCTCGCGGTGACCTCGAGCCGGCGCACGACCGTGCCGTTGCGGGGCGGATGCGGCGCCGTGACCGTCATCCACGTGTGCCCGGTGGTTCCGGGCGGCACCACGAGCTGGGGCGGCGCGAACGTCGCCCGCGCCTGCCCGTCGTCGGACCTCGCGGCGAACGCGACCTGCACGGCCTCCGCCCCACGGCGGTTGTCGATGTCGACGCCGAAGGTGCCCTTGCCGTGCGTGCCGATGTCCTGGCGCTGCGGGTTGACGCTGAGACTCGCGGTCGTGATGGCCGCGGCCGAGCTGGTGATCTCGAGGACGCCGGCGGCCTCGGCATCCGTCGTGCCGTCGGAGGCGACGACGGTGAACGGATGCGACGCGCTCGCGCCGCGAGCGGGCAGGTTCGCCCGCACCCGCCCGTGGGCGCGGGTGATGTGCCCGGCGACGGCGACGAACCTCACCGGTGCGAAGGCGAAGGCGAGCCGCCGCTCGGGATCGGCGCCCGTGAGCGTGACGGTGACGGGGGTGTGGCCGCCACGGTTGTCGACATTCACGTCGAAGTCGGCGTCCTGCGCGTCGAGGAGACGCAGCGTGCTGGGCTGCAGTTGCACGCGCAGCGGCGCGTCGACCGGCTCGGGGGCGGTCTCCTGCACGAGCGTGACCGTCGCGGTCACCGGCCCCTCGTCGTTGGTCGCCGAGATGGTGAGCTGGCGGTTCAGCACCGCACCCGGCTGCGGCGGCGGTGCGACGAAGTCGACGGATGCCTCGACGATGGCGCCGGCGGGCACCTCCACCACCTGTGGGGTGAACGTGAACCGCACGACCGACTCGGGGTCGTCGCCGGAGAGGCCCACGGTCTGCGGGAAGTTCGCGCCGCGATTGTCGAGCCGGAGCGAGAACGAACCGGTCGCGGCATCCTCGAGCCGGATGAGCATCGGCCGCGCCTCGATCGCCAGCCGCGCCCCGCGCGGAGGGACCGTCGCGACCACGTGGATCGTCGCCATCCGTTCGGCGTCCTCGAGCGAGCGCACGGTGAAGGCGAGCGGCCGCCGCTGCGCGAGCACGAGCACGCCGGGACGGATGGCGAGCGACAGCATGACCGTGCGGGCCTCGCCCGGCATGAGGTGCGCGTCGGGCGGCGTGAGCTCGAGCCAGGCCGGCGGGTCGACGGCGTCGATGTCGTAACCGTCGACGATGGTCGACGTGTTCTCGATGAGGAGCTCGATCCGGGCTGGGGCCTCGGGCGTCAGGACCACGTCGGGTGTCGTGACGGTGACGGTCGGCGGGTCGTGGCGCGCGGGCTTGCGTCGCGGCGGCTCCTGCTCGGGCTGGGGCGCACGCTCGGCGGCGGGCGCGGTCGGCGGCGTCGCGGTGGGCGACGCGGGCGGCGGGGTCGTGGGCGAGGCGGGCGGGGTCGTGGGCGTCACGACCGGCGCGCTGACGGGCGCCGTCGCCGGCTCGGGTACCGCCGTCGGCACCGATTGCACGATCTTCGGGATGGTGCCGGTGAGCGCATCGCCGTCGAGCGTCGAACGCCCGACATCCCAGCCGAGGTAGGAGTCGCAGTTCACGCAGAACCGCGCCTCGGCGTCGTTCCTCGTGCCGCACGTCTCGCAGATGCGTTCGGCCATCTCACCCCTCCGGCCGCAGCGTCGCGACGTCGGGCGGTCGCGATACCGCCGATGCTACGGACGCCCGGGGGGTCGCCTGCCGCATTGTGCCCGGACGGGCAACGAACTCTGCGCGACGATGACGCCGAGCACGCGGCGCGACAGCGACGCCATCGGCGTCGGCATCGGCGTCGGCATCGGCGCCGGCGTCGCGGTAGCGTGCTCTGATGCAGGTGACCCGGCTTCGCGTCTATCCCGTCAAGTCGTTCGCAGGCCTCGACGTCCGCTCGGCGTCGGTGCTGCCGTGGGGGCTCGTCGGCGATCGGCGCTGGGCCGTGGTCGACTCGACGGGCGATCTCGTCACGGCGCGAGAGGCGAACCGCCTGCTCGCGCTGACCGCCGAGCCGCTCGCCGACGGAGGCCTGCTGCTCGCCGACCGCGACGGCGGCGGCGCGCCCCTGCGGGTCGACGAGCCGACGGATGCCGCGCCCGTCGCCGTGACGGTGTCGCGCCAGCGCACCGCGCTTCCTGCCGGGATCGAGCCCGACGAGTG
This sequence comes from Agromyces sp. 3263, assembly GCF_031456545.1. Taxonomy (NCBI): domain Bacteria; kingdom Bacillati; phylum Actinomycetota; class Actinomycetes; order Micrococcales; family Microbacteriaceae; genus Agromyces; species Agromyces sp. 3263. The sequence continues at coordinate 2,345,157 of NZ_JAVDUV010000001.1, read as the reverse complement.
GCTGAGCTCCCGGCTCGGGCGTCCCGTGCGCCTCGTGTGGCAGTCCGACCCGCGGGCGCGCCCGGTCAATCCCGCCCACGGCGGCCTCGCGAACGACCGGATGTCGCTCGCCGATGCCGGCCCGCTGCTGCTCGCGAGCGAGTCCTCGCTCGCCCAGCTCGACCGGTGGACCGACGGCGACACGCCACCGCTCGACATGCTGCGGTTCCGTCCGAACGTCGTGATCGACGGCGATCCGGCCGAGCCGTTCGCCGAGGACGGCTGGCCGTTCGTCCACCTCGGCGGCGTGCGTTTCCGGGTCAGCGGCGTCTGCGACCGCTGCGTCATGACCACGATCGACCCGGTGTCGCTGACGCGCGGCAAGGAGCCCATCCGCACCCTGGCGAAGCACCGCAGGTGGGATGGCAAGACGTGGTTCGGCATCTGGCTCGTGCCCGACCTCGACGCCTCGTCGGGGGCCGACACGATCTCCGTCGGCGACCCCGTGACCGTCGGCTGACCCCGGCCCTCAGGCGAGCGAGAGCACGAACGCGAGCACGAATCCCGCGGCGGTGCTGAGCGCGACGGCCGGCCCGCCGTGCTCGTAGGCCTCGGGCATGATCGTGTCGGCGAGCGCGGCGATGACGGCTCCGGCTGCGAACGCGAGCGGGAACGAGACGACCTCGGGGTCGCTGCCCGAGAGCGGGCCGGCGCCGATGACGACGGCGAACACGAGCACGGCCGCGCATGCGCCCCAGAGTCCCATGATCTGCAACAGCGAGCGGCCCTGTTCCCGCATGGACGCCGCGCCCACGAGCGCCTCCGGCAGGTTCGACACGAAGATGGCGGCGAGCAGCGCGACGCCGCCCGTTCCCTCGCTGATCGAGATGCCGAGGGCGAGGTTCTCCGGTGCGCCGTCGAGGGTGGCCGCGGCGAGCAGCGCGAGGCCGGCCGCACCCTGCACGGACGCCGCCGTGGCCGGGCGGCCCTCGGCGGCGGCATCCGTGTCGAGCTTCGCGCTGCCCCGGTACTCGTCGGCGGGCGTCGGATCCGAGCCGGCCTGGGCCCACCGGTCGAGGAGGGCGCTCAGCGTCGTGAAGACCACCGCGCCGACGAGCAGCCCGACGGCGGCGATCCAGATGCCGCCACGCTCGTAGGCATCCTGGAACAGCTCGAAGCTCAGCGCCGTGATGAGCATGCCCGCCGCGAACGACAGCATGATCGCGAGGAAGCGCTTCGGCAGCGTGAACCGCCCACCGATGAACGCCCCGATCACGAGCGCGGCCGATGCCACGGCACCGAAGAGGAACGCCATCCACATGCGCCCAGTATCGGCACGCGGCGGCACGACGGTCAGCCCCTTGTGCACGGCCGCCGAGGCTGGTTCGCACGTGCGACTCGCGACCAGCGATAGCGGCTCCGCCCTCCACTCGGCGTCTCGCCTCGACATCCGCCGCGGCTCGCCGTACGGTTCAGGCATGGACAGGGCCGTTGCCGCGATCGCCGGGTGGATGCCGCAGCAGCGCTGGTTCGGCGGCAAGGGGCACGCGCCCGAGCTTCGCGTCATCGGGGCGCTCGAGTCGCCCACCACCGAGGAGGGCGCGTACGTCCGCACCCTCTTCCTCATGGACGACGCCTCGGAGCCGCCGATCCTCTACCAGGTGCCGGTGGTCGAGCGGGCCGAGCCCCAGGCGTCGCCCGCGGCATCCGAGCACCTCATCGCCCGGTTGCCCGCTCGAGGCGGCGTGCCGGGCGGCGCGCCAGAGGGTGGCGACCGGTGGCTCTACGACGGACCGCACGACCCCGCCTACACCGACGCGCTGCTCGCGATGATCGTCGACGAGGGCGAGGCGATCGCCACGGGCCCCGGTGCCGCGACCGCGCGTGGCCGCTACTCGGGCGACGCGGCGGCATCCGCTCGACCCCCGCGGAGCGCGCCGGCGACCGTGCTCGGCGGCGAGCAGTCGAACACGTCGATCATCTACCGCCCGGCCGGGTCGGCGCCGATCATCTGCAAGGTGTTCCGGCAGCTGCACGACGGCGACAATCCGGATGTCACGCTGCAGACGGCACTGGCCGGGGCCGGCTCGCCGCACGTGCCGGCGACGGTGGGCGACGTGCTGGGCGAATGGGACGACGTCGGCCGGCCCAGCGGCCGGGCGCGCGGCCACCTGGCGTTCGCGCAGGAGTTCCTGCCCGGTGTCGAGGACGCCTGGCGTGTGGCGCTGGCCGCCGCATCGGCCGGGACGCCGTTCGACGACGAGGCGCGCGCGCTCGGCGCCGCGGTCGCCGAGGTGCACCTCTCGCTCGGCGAGCTGTTCCCGCGCGAGCGGCCCGAGCCGGCGCTCGTCGACCGCATCACGGGCGCGTGGACGCGTCGGCTCGGCATCGCCGTGGCCGAGGTGCACGAGCTCGGCCGGCACCGCCCGGCGATCGAGGCCGTCTATACGCGCGCCCGGGCGGGCGCCTGGCCCGAGCTGCAGCGCATCCACGGCGACCTGCACCTCGGGCAGGTGCTGCTCGTGCCCGGCCGCGGGTGGGTGCTGCTCGACTTCGAGGGCGAGCCGCTTCGCCCGATGCGCGAACGCTGCCGCCCCGACCTGCCCGCGCGCGACGTCGCGGGCATGCTGCGCTCGTTCGACTACGTCGCCGGATCGACGGCGCTGGCACTGCCCGAGCGGGCGGCCACGGCGGCACGGTGGGCGGATGCCGCACGCCGGGCGTTCCTCGACGGCTACGTCGCGGCATCCGGGCTCGACCTCAGCGCCTACCGCGACCTGCTCGCCGCGTTCGAGCTCGACAAGGCCGTGTACGAGGCGATCTACGAGACCCGCAACCGCCCGACGTGGGCGGCCATCCCGCTGAACGCGATCCTGCAGTTGCTCCAGTCGGCGCCGTTGCAGGCGTCCGTGGCCCCGAGCGCCGGTCGGCCCTCCTCGATGGCGGAGTGACGGGCGCATCATGGCACGGAGCACCGGCGGTCCGATCAAGCGGGCATGGCTCTGGACGATCAAGCACGCGCTCAATCCGTTCACGCTGCGGATGGCCCATGCCGGTTTCGGGCCGTTCTCGCTCGTCCGGCACACCGGCCGCAAGTCGGGCGGGGTGTTCGAGACGCCCCTGATCCTCGCCCGCGTGCCCGATGGCTTCGTCGCGGAGCTCACCTACGGCACGGGCGTGAACTGGTACCGCAACGTCGAGGCGGCCCACGGTCGGTGCACGGTGGTCTGGCGCGGACGCGACTACGCGATCGACGGCATCGCCCCCTGCACGACCGACGCGGGCCTCGCGGCGTTCGGACCGCCCGCGAACGTGGTGCTGAAGCTGCTGCGCCGGCACGAGTTCCGGATGCTGCACGAGGCGCCGTCGCCGCCGCCGCCCTGAGCACGATGGCCGAGGGCACCTCCGCTACGGCCGGCGGTCGCCGACCAGCTCTGCCCGGTTCGCCTCGTACTTCGAGCGGCCGACGACGCGCCAGATCACCCGGACCGGCCCGGGCAGGTGCGCCTTCTGCCAGGCGATCCCTCCGTCGGGCTGCGCAGCGAGGATCGCGCCCAACTGCAGGAACATCTGCCCCTTCGGCGTCGCCTTCCGGCCGTGGGTCGCGAGGGCGTCGACCTCCTGCTGCGTGATCACCGTCTCCATCACGGGCACGATGTTCGACTCCTCGTCGGGGAGGTGGTCGGCCAGCGCCCCGTTGATGCCGTTGAGCGCGGAGAGCAGCGCCGCGGCATCCGTCGATGCACCGCGCGATCGCCAGGCGGGCAGGGCCGCGTCGAGCTCGAGGAGGTGGACCAGCAGCTGGGCGTGCTGGGCCTTCATGCGCTGCACGTGCACGCTGCACGACGGAGCCCGCTCGCCGAGCGCATCCCAGAGCATGGTGTCCTCGCCCTCGTGGTGGGCGTGCAGGCCGGCCGACAGCATGCGGAGGTGGTCGCTCACCACCTCGGCGTGCACCACGTCGCCGTCGGCCACCCCGGCGACGAGCGACGGCGCCTCACCGAATCCGGCCCGGAACATCCGATGGATGTCGGCCATGCCGCTCGCATCGCACGACTTGTGCCCGACGCCGGCGCCCGGTCCGGGCTCGGGCCGGCCATCACCACTGGAGGGCAGCGCGGTTGCGGACATGGTGACTCCGATCGGGTCTGGGAACGCAGTCGTTGGTGAGACTACGAGGTGCCCGGTCGAGCGACAAGCCCACGGATGGGGGGCACCGAGCCGCTTCCCCGCACTCGCGCCGCCGCCCCACCGCGGTGAGCGGCAGGGCGACGGCGTCGTTGGAGGGTGTCGGCCAGTCGGTGGAGGGTGTCGGTCGGTGGTCACCGACCGGTCGCGGGCGACAGGTCGTCGTCGACCGCGGAGGTGTCGGCACCGTTGCCGTCAACGCTGTCGCAGGCGCCCTCGGGCGCCCGCTCCCTGATGTAGGCGGGAGCGCTGCAGACCCACGTCGACGGGGCCTTCACGTGTGCGGCACCGGAGCCCGCGCCGGCACCGGATGCCGCACCCGTCTGTCCGCACCCGGCGAGCACGGCCACGACCACGGCCGCCGGGATGATGAGGAACGCACGAACGTCCATGATCTGATTCCCTTCATGATCCGACGGTCCGGAGGATCATCGTGGGGTTCACGCTAGGAACGCGGTGGAGGCGCCGCATGACGTGGGCTGCCCATCTTCCGGCGGCGGAGAGACTAGTCAATTCGGACCATCGCCGCCGGCGCGCGCCGGGAATATGGTGGGCAGATGCGGGAATGGTCCGCCCCGGCGCTGCCGGCGGGATGGACGACGTCCGGTCAGCCGCCATTCATCGCCCGGCACGACGAGGTCGAGGCGCTCCACGCAGCGTGGGCCGACGCCGTGGGCGGCGCGGGGCGCGCGATCTTCCTCAGCGGCGAGCCGGGCTCGGGCAAGTCGCGCCTCGTGAGCGAGGTCGCCACCGACCTCCACGGCGACGGCGCCGCCGTGCTCGTCGGCGCGTGCATCCAGGAGCTCGGCGCGCCGTTCGAGCCCTTCGGCGATCCGCTGCGCGTGCTGGCGCCTGCGTTCCTCGACGGCGCCACCGACGCTGCCGACGTGGAGACGGCCGACCTCCTCACGCGAATGCTCGAGCGCACCGAACCCGGGGTCGCGGGGGCCGGGGCGCCATTCCTCGGTCAGGAGCGCATGTTCGAGGCGGTGGTCGAGGTGCTGCGCGCTGCGACGGGGAAGCGTCCGATGGTGCTCGTGCTCGAGGACCTGCACTGGGCGGGCCCCGCGGCGATCCGGCTCCTCGGTCGCATCGTCGAATCCATGACGGCATCGAGGCTGCTCCTCATCGGAACCCTCCGCGCCGCACCACCCGACCGTTCCGACGCGTTGGCCGAGACCCTCGCATCGCTCGAGCGGCTCCGCGGCGTGCAGCGGATCGAGCTTCCGCCGTTCACGCTCGACGAGATCGCCCACTACGTGGTCGTCCGCGCAGGGGTGTCACCGTCGGATGCCCGCGAGTCGGCCGGCGTGCTGGCGGAGCTCACGGGCGGCAACCCGTTCCTCCTCCGCGCGATGTGGCGGCGGGTGGTCGAGGCGGAGCGAGTCGGCGATCGACGCGTCATCGAGTTGCCGGACTCGGTCGGGGACCAGGTGCGCGCCCGTGCGGCCCTGCTCGACGGCGAACAGCGGGCGGTGCTGGAACTCGCGGCCGTGCTGGGGCAGGAGGTCGACCTGAGCGAAGTACTCGGAATCAGCGAGGCACCCGTCGACGTCACGCTGCAGGCGATGGATGCCGCGACGCGGACGGGCCTGCTGGAGGCCCCCCGGCAGGCGGGCGACCGGTACCGGTTCCCCCACGCCATCGCGCGGCAGGCGGTCGTCGACCTCATGCCGGGAACCGAGCTCCTGCGCGTCCACGCTCGAATCGCCCAGGTGCTCGAGTCGGACTTCCCCGCGGCTCCCCGGCTCATCCAGCGACTCGCCCATCACTACGCCGCCGCGCGGGCGCTCGGATTCGGCGACCGCGCGGTCACCTACCTCGTGCGCGCCGCCCAGCTCGCCGAGGATCGGGTCGCGTACGAGGACGCCGGGCGACTGTTCGAGCGCGCAGCGGAGATCACGCCCGACGCCGACGAACGCGCCGAACTCCTCTTCCGCGCGGCGGAGAGCTGGAACCTGGCGTCCGACACGCCCCGAGCGCGCTCACTCTACGAGCGCGCCAGTGGGGCGTCGGGCGATCCGCGGCTGCGCGTCCGTGCGGCCATCGGGTTCGAGGATGCCTCGTGGCGCCCGGGGCTCCCCGGCAGCCGAGCCCTCGAGATGCTGTCCAAGGCACTCGCGTCCATCCCGCCCGACGAGCGCGACCCGCTCTACGTCGAGGCGCTGGCGTCGATGGCACGGGCCACTGCGTTCACCGGCGCCGTCGACGAGGCCGAGCGACTCGGCGATCACGCCGTCGCACTCGCGCGCGCTCTGCGGGACCCGCACCTGCTCACTGCGGTGCTGCGTTCGACCGTCTCCCTGACGCTCCGTCCCTCCGGCGTCGAGCGCCGCCTCGAACGGGTGCGCGAGCTGCTGCCGCTGGTGCGCCTCACCGGCACGGAGTGGATCGGTGCCGCCGCGCTGCAGCTGGGGGCGAACGCCTACCTCGTCGGCGACCGCGCCGCCCTGGACGAGGCGGAGCGGGACTGCGTGGAGCTGAGCCGGCGATGGACCCGGCATTGGGACTACTGGGTCGACAGCGTGCAGTTCACCCGCGCGATCATCGCCGGCAGGCTCGCCGATGCGGCGGACGCCTGTCGGCGGATCCAGCACGACGAGAGCTCCTTCCGGTCCGACGCCGACTCGAGTGCGTCGGCGCTGCAGAGCTACATGGTGCGCCGCGAGACGCGCCGGCTCGAGCGGATACGCCCCTTCGTCAGCGGCGACGAGTCGCCGGCCGACCGCTGGGCGCCCGGGCTGCTGGCCCTCTACACCGAGCTCGGGCTCGTCGAACCGACGCGTCGCACGCTCGACTGGATGCTCGAGCACATCGGCGACATCTCCCCCGACTCGAGCGACTGGCCCGCGCGCCTGGCGTTCATGACGGAGGCCGCGCTCTGGCTCGAGGACGCCGACGTCGCACAGCGCCTGCACCCATGGCTGTCGGACTATTCGGGCCTCAACCTCATGTCCGGCCTGTTCGTGGCCCCCTTCGGCCCGGCCGACTGCTACCTCGGGCAGGTCGAGTCGCTCTGCGGCACCGGCTCCCCGCCCGATCGATTCGCCGTCGCGCTCGACCTCGCAGAGCGAACGGATGCCGCGCTCCACGTTGCTCGCACGCTCGCGGCGACCGCGGCGCACCTCGACCGCCTCGAGCCGGGCTCCGCAGAGGCGGCCGCGCATGCGGCGCGAGCTCGTGCCCTCGCCGAACCGGCCGGGATGGCACGGGTGCTGCACGAACTCGACGTCGGCTTCGCGCCAGCCGCTGCAGACGCGGGCACCGGCACCGGCGACGGCATGCTGACCGCCCGCGAGCGCCAGGTGATCGGGCTCCTCGCCGAGGGGCGGAGCAACCGCGACATCGCCGGAGCACTCGTGATCAGCGAGCACACGGCCGCGAACCACGTGCGCAACATCCTGACGAAGATCGGCGCCGCCAACCGCACCCAGGCGGCGATGTATGCGCGCGAGCGCGGACTGGCATGAGCACCGTCGCCGTCGAGCGCGGACTGGCGTGAGCACCGTCGCGCGAGCGCGGACTGGCATGAGCACCGTCGCGCGCGAGCGCGGACTGGCGTGAGCTCAGCTGATCGCCTGCAGGAGGCCGTTCGGCATGACCCGGCCGGTGAGCTCGGTCACCACGTCGGCCGGCAGCCCCGCCCGCACCGCCGCGGCGCGGATCGCCTCGATGGACGGCGCCTCGTACAGGCAGTACGTCTTGCGCCGGTCGACCGAGAGGAAGGAGTACAGCCAGCGCACCTCTTCCTCGTCGTTGATGAGGTTGATGTTCAGTGCATCCGAGACGGGGGTCTGCACCTCTTCGGCGAAGTTCCGCTCGATGATGTAGTACGGCATGGGCGGCTCCTTCGGGTCCCACGGCTGCCCACAAGGGTACTCCTCGCGGCGCCGACCGGCCCCGAGGGATGTCGCGACGGCATCGCCGGGAGTACGGTACGGGGATGACGGAAGCGAACGCGGGCGGCCCGGTGCCGCTGTCGGACGAGACCCGCACCCGGATCCTCAGCACCGAGGTCGCGCGCTACGTGCAGCGCGGCTGGACCGTGCAGACGTTCACGGGCGGGCAGGCGGTGCTCTCGAAGAACAAGCGCATCGGCTGGTTCTGGAACCTCATCCTGGTCATCCTGACCGGCGGACTCTGGCTGATCTACATCGCGTACCGGGCGCTGAACCGCAAGAAGCTCACGACGGTCGTCACGGTGGATGCCTCGGGCCGGGTGACGGCCGACACGACGGGCTGATACGGCCTCGGGCTCCGAGCGTCGGGTCTCGGGCCGCTCAGCGGTCGAGCGACTCCCAAGTGACGCCCGACACCACCAAGTCGGCCCGGTTGCGGCTGGGCTCGATGCCGCGCGCGTTGGCGCCGTCGACGTCGGCCGCCCAGGCGTGGGCGTCCTCGGGTGAGCGGCCGAAGGCCGTGTGCCGGTGCACGAGCCGCGACATCCGCTCGTCATCGGCGGCGTCGCAGAACCAGGCCTCGTCGAGCAGCGCCCGCACCCGGCTCCACGGCTCCCTCTCACCGAGCAGGTAGTTGCCCTCGACGACCACGATGCGCGCGGCCGGCTCGATGGCGATCGCGCCGGCGACCGGCTCGTCGACGTCTCGCTCGAACGCGGGCGCGAAGACCGTGCGGTCGACCTCGCGTCGCACCCGCTCGAGCAGCGCCACGAAGCCCCAGCCGTCGAACGTCTCGATGGCACCCTTTCGGTGCCGCAGCCCGAGCCGGTCGAGGGTCGAGTTCGCGAGGTGGAAGCCGTCCATCGGCAGGTGCACGGCCAGGCCCGGCGCAGCGGCGGGCACTGCGGCGGCGTCCGCGTCCCTGTTCAGCGCGGCGACGAGCGACTGCGCCAGCGTCGTCTTCCCCGCGCCCGGGCTCCCGGTGATGCCGAGCACGACGCGTCCAGCGGATGCCGCGTGCCGCCGCCGCACGCGATCGGCCAGCACCGCGAGGGCGGCCTTGGCCTCGGGCGACGACGGAGCTGCGAGAGCGGGCATGCGTCCAAGCATGACGGATGCCGCGACATCCGCCCGCCTCTGGCCACGGAGCCCCGCGCCGGTGCACCATAGGGGGACGCGCCGCGCACGGCGTCGCGGGCTCGGTGCTCACGGGGGAGGCGCGCATGTCGGAGGCCACGGCGTCGCGGGTCGTCGTCGCCACCCGGAGCGCGGGCCGGGTGCTCAACCTCGTTGCGCTCGGGATCGTGCTCATCGTGGGCGTGGCGTTCGTGTTCGCCGATCAGGGGACCGACTTCCAGATCATCTCGCTCGCGCTGTGGTGCCTGCTCTCGACCGCGTACATGATCGGCTGGATGATCGTGCTCGGGCGCATCTCGCGCAGCTCGTGGCGAAGCTCGCCCACCCTCATCTCGACGAGGCCGCCCGGGCGCCTCGCGTCGCTGCTCATCACCATCGTGTCGAGCTTCATCGGCGTCTCGGCCGCGAGCGAGCTGCTCGTGCTGCGATCCGACCCCGCGTTCGGCACCGCGATCGACTTCTTCGGGGTGTGGGCGATGCTGCTCGCGTGGGGGTTCCTGCACTGGGGCTTCGCGCAGATCTACTACCGCGTGTACCACCAGGGGCCGGGCCGGGTGCGGCGCGCACGTGCGGACGGTGCGGCCCCGGCAACGACCCCGGCCGCGGCATCCGAGCCGCCGCTCGTCTTCCTGCACACGACGGAACCCACCCTGCTCGACTTCGTCTACGTGGCGTTCATGGTGGGCACGAGCTTCACGCCCAACGACGTCGAGACGACACCGCGCATCCGGTGGACCGTCGTCTGGCACTCGGTGCTCAGCTTCTTCTTCAACGGCTTCATCATCGTGCTCGCACTGAACACGATCATGGGCAAGTAGGCCTCGGGGCGAGCCGGCCGGGCACCTGCGTCAACCCCCGCGCGGTGACGCCGGCGCGTGCGTAGCATGCCGCACACAGCGCAGAGAAAGGACGACTCCGATGACTGTGGCACGCGATCTCATGACGCCCGACCCCCAGTGCGTGAAGGAGGACCAGACGCTCGTCGAGGCGGCGCGGCTGCTGCGCGACCTCGATGTCGGCGCGATGCCGATCTGCGGCAACGACAACCGGCTGAAGGGCATGCTCACCGACCGCGACATCGTCGTGAAGTGCATCGCCGAGGGCGGCGACCCGAACACCGTCACGGCGGGAAGCCTCGCCGAGGGCAAGCCGGTCACGATCGGCGCCGACGACGACATCCGCGAGGCGCTCGAGGTGATGCAGGACCACCAGGTGCGCCGCCTGCCGGTCATCGACGGGCACGACCTCGTCGGCATCATCGCGCAGGCCGACATCGCTCGCGAGCTGTCGGTCTCGCAGGTCGCCGAGACCGTCGCCGAGATCTCCGAGGACTGAGGCCGCTCAGAACAGCCGGGCCTGGGCGACCACCGGCGCGCCCTCGAGCTCGAGCAGGAACCGCTTGCGCTCGAGGCCGCCCGCGTACCCGGTGAGCGATCCGTCGGCACCGACCACGCGGTGGCACGGCACGACGATGCTGATCGGATTCCGCCCCACGGCGTTGCCCACGCGGCGGGCGAGGTTGCGGTCGCCCAGCCGGGTGGCGAGCTCGCCGTACGAGGTCGTCTCGCCGTAGGGGATCTCGCGCAGCATCATCCAGACGGCGTGCTGGAAGGCGTCGCCGTCTGGCGCCAGCGGCAGGTCGAACGCGGTGCGCGTGCCGGCGAGGTACTCGCCGAGCTCGGCAGCGAACCGCTGGAACAGCTCGTCGTCGCGAGCGTCGACCTCGACGCCGATGGTGCCGGATGCCGGTGGGTGCCAGTGCCCCGGGAAGTAGACGCCGTTGAGGCCGCCCTCGTCCGCGACGACGAGCAGCTCGCCGAGGGGTGTCGGCAGCGTGGCGTGGCGGCGGGTCATGCCTCCATCCTCACCCCGCCGCGGCATCCGCGCGCCGCATCCGGTGGCGGGAATCGGACCTGACGCCGGGCGCCCCGACGCGTCCCGCCGCTCGGGATCGGTGGGCCGCGGCATCCGCCCGGCCCGTGGCTCACCGAAAACGCAGGATATTCCGGCACATGAGTCGATATACGGACCCAGAGGTCGGGATATCCTGCGTTCTCGCCACCGAGGACAGCGCCGAGCCCGCGGCTAGGCCGACGCGCGGCGGACGAGCTCGGTGGGCAGCGTCATCCGCCCGGCCGGACGGCCGTCGATGACGTCGAGCAGCATGCGCACCATCTCGTGCGCGATGCGCTCGAACGGCTGGCGCATCGTGGTGAGCTCGGGTGAGACGCGGGTCGCGATGGGCGCGTCGTCGAAGCCCGCGACGGCGACGTCGTCGGGCACGCGGATGCCACGCTCGCGCAGCACGTCGAGGGCGCCGGCGGCCATCACGTCGTTCGCCACGAACACCGCGTCGAGGTCGGGCACGCGATCGAGGAGCTCGGCCATGGCCCGCGTGCCGCTCGCCCGCGAGTAGTCGCCCTCGGCGACGAGGCGCTCGTCGAACGCGTCGCCGAGCTCCTGTTTGTAGCCCTCGAGGCGCCCGATGCCACCCGAGGTGTCGGGCGGTCCGGTGATCGTGGCGATGCGGTGGCGGCCCGTGTCCCGCAGGTAGGCGACGAGGTCGCGGGCGCCCTCGAGGTCGTCGGCGGCGACGTAGCCGATGCGGCGCTCGTACCCGAGTGGCACCCCGCACGCGACGACCGGCACCTCGGCGGCGACGAGCTCGGCGAGGAATCCCTCTCGGCCCCGGTGCGACGACACGAGCAGCGCGCCGTCGACGTGGCCGCCCATGATGAACTCGGTCGCGCGCCGCTGCTCGTCGTCGGATCCGGCCATGAGCAGCACGAGCGGCAGGTCGCGTTCGGCGAGCGCGTCGGCCGCGCCACGCATGAGCGTGGAGAAGTTGGGGTCCTCGAACAGGCGGTCCTGCGACTCGGTGAGCAGGAACGCGATGGAGTTGGCGCGGGCGGTCGCGAGGTTCCTGGCGTGCGGGTTGATGCGGTACCCGGTCTTCTTGATCGCGCGCTCGACGGCCTCGCGGGCGGTCGGGCTCACCCAGTGGCCGCCGTTGAGCACCCGCGACACCGTGCCCCGGGAGACGCCCGACTCACGGGCGACGTCCTCGATCGTCGGTCGCCGCTTGGGCGCGTGCTCGCTCACGTGGCCAGTGTAGGTGCGGCCGGCGCCGCCGCGCGGCGAACGAGCCCGTGCGGTCCCCCCGCCCGCGGCATCCGCTCCACTCACGCCTTCACGGCGCCGGCCGCGAGGTCGACGCGCCAGTACCGCTGCAGCACGAGGAACAGGACGATCAGCGGGATCACCGAGAGCAGGGCGCCAGTGATGACGAGCGTGTACATCGCGGGCAGCGAGGCGCCCTGGTTGAGCAGGCCCGAGAGCCCGACCGTGATCGGGAACAGCTCGTCGTTGCCGAGCATGATGTACGGCAGCATGAAGTTGTTCCACACCGCCACGAACTGGAACAGGAAGATCGTCACGAGCCCCGGCCCCATCATCGGCAGGGCGATGCGATGGAAGATGAACAGCTCGCGCGCCCCCTCGGTGCGAGCCGACTCGATGATGTCGGTCGGCACTGCGGCCGCCGCGTAGATGCGGGCCAGGTAGATGCCGTAGGGGCTGATGAGCTGCGGCAGCAGCACCGACCAGTACGTGTTCGTGAGGCCGACCTGCGCGAGCAGCAGGTACTGCGGGATGGCGACGATGACGCCGGGCACGAGCACGCCCATGAGCAGCACCTTGAACACGACGCCCTTGCCCGGGAACGTGTACTTCGCGAGCGCGTAGCCCGACAGCGCCGACACGTACGTCGACACGACGGCGCCGAAGCCGGCGTAGATCGCCGTGTTCAGCATCCACCGCCAGTAGAGGCCGTCGCGGTAGTTCGTGAGCTCGACGATGTTGTCCCACAGATGGGTCGAGGGGGCGAAGGTGAACGTGGAGAACAGCTCCGACGCGTCCTTCGTCGACGCGATGACGACCCACGCGACGGGCAGCAGGCAGTACAGCGCGCCGAGCAGCAGCACGGCCGTCGAGCCGGGGGCGAGCGGCATCCGCTGGTCTCGTCCGGTGCCGGCGGCTCCGCCGGCACCGCCACGGCCGCGACGGCCGGCACGACGAACGGCGCGGCGATCCTCGGATGCCTCGGTGAGCTCGGGCAGCACGACCGCGCGGGTCTGGTTGGTGATGGTCACGGCTCAGTCCTTGTCATGACTCAGTCCTCCTGGCCGAAGGCGCGTCGCTGCACGACGCGGAGGAAGAAGAAGGAGATGGCGAACGTCGCGACGGCGATGATCACCGAGGTCGCGGCCGCCGAGTAGATGTCGTCGCGCGTGAACGCGTCGCGGTAGACGTACATGAGCGGCGACCACGTGGTCGAGAGGCTGTTCGTGAGCGGGCGCAGCGTGGTCGGCTCGGCGAACACCTGCAGCGTCGCGATCATCGAGAAGAGCGCGGTCATGATGAGCGCGGGCATGATGATCGGCACCTTGATGCGCAGGGCGATCTGGCGCTCGGATGTCCCGTCGATGCGTGCGGCCTCGTAGATCTCGGTCGGCACCGCCTTCAGCGACGTGTACATCACGATCATGTTGAAGCCGACGCCGCCCCAGAGCCCGATGTTGGCGATGGCGAAGATCACCAGCCCCGGCGAGAGGAGCGACGGCACGTCGTCCCAGCCGAGCTGCTCGAAGATCCAGTAGAACGGGCTGACGGCCGGCAGGTAGAGGAAGCCCCAGAGCAGCGACGAGATCACCGCGGGCACGGCGTAGGGCAGGAAGATCGAGACCCGCGAGAAGCCCTTCGCGCCCGTGCGGCGGGCGTCGAGCAGCAGTGAGAACAGCAGCGCGAGGCCGAGCATCGTGGGCACGAGGATCACGCCGTAGAGCAGCACGCGCCCGACGCTCGCGAGGAACTCGGGGTCTGTGAGCGTGGCGACGTAGTTCTCGAAGCCGGCGAACGTGCGGGTCTTGGAGCCCGAGCCGAGCCCGAGGCCCTTCACCATCTCCTTCTGGAACGACAGCACGACCGTGTAGAGGATCGGCGCCGCCATGAACACCGCGAAGAGCACGATGCCGGGCGCGAGCATCATCCACGGCGTGAGGTGGCGTCGGGTGGCGCTGCGGCGGCCGGCGCCGTGCGGGGTGGCGCCGTGCCGGGTGGCGCTACTGCGCGGGGGCCGCGTTTCGACCGTTGCGGTCATCGTCGGGTCCTTCCTGGTTCCTGCTGCTCGTGGCCGGACGAGGGGGCACCGGCATCCGGCACCCCCTCGCCCTCGGCTACTTCGCGACGGTGAAGCCGCTCGACTCGAGGTCGTCGACCGTGATCTGCTGCATGGCGGCGACCGCGTCGAGGAACGCCTGGCGCGTCTTCGACTCGGCGGCCTTCGCGAATTCGTCGTTGTAGGCGCTGAACGTGACGTTCACGTTCGGTCCGTACTGGAACGGCGCGACGGCCTGGGCTGCCTCGGCGGCGACGTCGTAGAAGTCGGGCTGGTTGCTGAAGAACTCGGGCGCCTCGGTCAGGGCGGATGCCGCGGCATCCGTCGACGCGGGGTAGATGCCGGTCTCGGTGACGAGTGCCTGCACGGCCCCGGGGTCGGTGTTCAGCCAGGTGGCGAACTTCACCGCGGCGTCGACGTGCTTGGACTGCGAGGTGACCGCCGTGGACGAGCCGCCCCAGTTGCCGTTCGACACGTCGGAGCCCCAGTTGGGCAGCGGCGCGGCCTTCCAGAGGCCGGCGGTGTCGGCGGCGTTGCCGCTCAGCACGCCCGGACCCCAGACGGCGCCGAGCCAGCCGGCCTGCGTGCCGTCGTTGAGGGCCGCGTTCCACTCGGGGGTGTACATCGGCTTGTTGTCGATGACGCCCTCCTCGACGAGGCCGCCCCAGTAGTCGGCGACCTGCTGGGTGGGCTCCTCGTCGATGCCGACGCCCCAGGCGTCACCGTCGATCGACCACCACTCGGCCTTCGCCTGCTGCGAGAGTCCGGCGAACCAGCCGGCGTCGTTCGACGAGAACGTGCCGAGGTACTTCGTGGGGTCTGCGGTGTGCAAGGCGCGGGCGGTCGCGGCGTACTCCTCCCACGTGGTGGGCACCGTGAGGCCGAGCTGGGTGAAGATGTCGTCGCGGTAGAAGAACATCATGGGGCCGGTGTCCTGCGGGATCGCGTAGAGCGCGTCGCCGCCGAGGGTCACGGAGTCCCACACGCCGTCGGGGAAGTCACCCGCCAGGTCGGCGGCGTCGGTGCCCGCGAGGTCGGCGAGCGCGTCGCTCGACACGAGCGTGGGGATCTTCTGGTACTCGGCCTGGATCAGGTCGGGTGCGCCGCTGCCGGCCTTGATGGCCGTGAGGAGCTTGGTGATCGCGGGGTCGCCGCCGTCCTGCTTGTTCACGGTGACCTGGATATCGGGGTTCTGGTCGTTCCAGAGGTCGACGACCTTGTCGAGGTTGGGCGCCCAAGCCCAGTAGGTGAGCTCCACCGGGTCGTCGGCGCTGCCGCCTGAGCCGGCGTCGGCCGAGCAGCCCGTCATGATCAGCGCCGCGGCTGCAACGGCGGCGATGGCGCCGGTGCGGAATGCTGCACGCATTCGTCCTCCTTGTCGAAAGCTGTGATTGCGGATGCCCCGTGGGCGGTGCGCGATCGAGAAGGACTGCGCTGTGCCTGTGAGCGATCCCAGTAACGCACAGCCCAGCTTTCGTGTCAACTCCTGAGTCCGCCGATGGCGCAGCGCGGTGCTGCTGTGTTACAACTGTGACCGCACACAGTTTCAAGGGAGATCGCTCGATGCCTTCGAAGACCGCGCCGCACACGGCTGCCGCACCGGATGCCGCAACGGATGCTGCCGCTGACGCCGCCGCGCGCAGCGGCTGGATTCCCGGCACCTCGGCGATCCGCTTCGGCGGCGACTACAACCCCGAGCAGTGGACGCGCGAGACCTGGCTCGAGGACATCGAGCTCATGCGCGAGGCGGGCGTCAACCTGGTGAGCGTCGGCATCTTCTCGTGGGCGCTGCTCGAGCCGCGCGAGGGCGCCTACGACTTCTCGTTCCTCGACGAGGTGCTCGACCTGCTCGCGGGCGCCGGCATCGACGTCGACCTCGGCACCCCCACGACCGTGCCGCCGGCGTGGTTCTGGAAGGCGTACCCGCAGGCGCGACCCGTGACCCGCGAGGGCGTCACGCTCGGGTTCGGCTCGCGCGGCATCGTGTCGCCGAGCTCCCCCGAGTACCGGCGCGCAGCCGCCGCCATCGCGGAGCGGCTCGCCGAGCGATATGCGCAGCACCCGGCCGTCGTGATGTGGCACGTGCACAACGAGTACGGGGCGCCGGTCGCCGAGAGCTTCGACGAGGCATCCGTCGCGAATTTCCGGGTCTGGCTCGAGTCTCGTTACAGATCGCTCGACGCCCTCAATGCCGCGTGGGGCACGACGTTCTGGGGCCAGGTGTACGGCGCGTGGGACGAGGTGGATGTCCCGCGGCAGTCGGCGAGCGTGTCGAACCCGGCGCACCAGCTCGACTTCAAGCGGTTCAGCTCCGACGCGCTGCTCGAGTGCTTCGTACTCGAGCGCGACGCGATCCGCCGTCACGCGACGCAGCCGATCACCACGAACTTCATGGCCACCAGCTGCCCGGCGATCGACTACTGGCGGTGGGCGCCCGAGGTCGACCTCGTGTCGAACGACCACTACCTCACCGCCTCGCGCGCCGACGCGCACGTGATGCTCGCGATGGACGCCGACTTCACGCGCTCGCTCGCCGGGCGCACGCCGTGGGTGCTCATGGAGCACTCGACGTCGGCCGTGAACTGGCAGCCGCGCAACGTCGCGAAGCGCCCGGGCGAGCTCGCCCGCAACAGCATGTCGCACCTCGCGCGGGGCGCCGACGCGATCATGTTCTTCCAGTTCCGGGCGAGCCGGTTCGGCGCCGAGAAGTTCCACTCCGCGATGCTCCCCCACGCCGGGCGCACGTCGCGGGTGTGGAACGAGGTCGTCGCGCTCGGCGACCTGGTGGGCGACCTGTCCGAGCTGCGCGGCAGTCGCGTCGAGGCATCCGTCGCCATCGTCTGGAGCACCGAGTCGTTCTGGGCGCAGGAGCTCGAGTGGCGGCCGTCGGTCGACCTCTCGCACCGCGAGCGGCTCGAGGCGTTCTACGCCGAGCTGTGGAAGCTCGGCGTGACGGTCGACTTCGTGCACCCGTCGCACGACCTGTCGGGCTACGCGGCGGTGTTCGCCCCGTCGCTGTACCTGCTCGACGAGGCGTCGGCGGCGAACCTGCGCGGCTACGTCGAGGGCGGCGGGGTGCTCGCGGTGTCGTACTTCTCGGGCATCGTCGACGAGTCCGACGCGGTGCCGGCGGGCCCGTTCCCTGGGCGTCTGCGCGACGTGCTGGGCCTCACGATCGAGGAGTTCCAGCCGCTGCGCGAGGGGGGTCGCGTCGCCGTGACCGGCGGCTCGACCGGCACCGTCTGGACCGACGAGATCGTGCTCGAGGGCGCGTCATCCGTGGAGCACTTCATCGACGGACCCGCCGCCGGGCGCCCCGCGATCACGCGAAATGCGCTCGGCGACGGAGCCGCCTGGTACCTCTCGACGCGGTTCGAGGGCGCCACGCTCGGAGCCTTCATCGACGACGTGCTCGCCGACGCGGGGCTCACGGTCGTGCCGCCGCCGACGGGGCTCGAACGCGTCATCCGCGTCGCCGACGACGGCACGCGCTACCTCGTCGCGATCAACCACGCCGAGCGCGATGCCGTGATCGATGCGCCGGGCACGGATGTCGCGACCGGTGCCGTGACGGATGCCGCGACCCTCGTGCGGGCGGGCGCCACGCGGGTCATCCGGCTTTCGCGCACCGCGGGCGCCGCGAGCTGATCGGCTCCCTGCCGGAGCTCGCCACCGCCACCCACAACTCCATACCCACCAGCACCACCGCGTTCGGTCCACCCGGACGGAACGACACCGCAGCGTCGCGGACCCGTTCGCCCTCACGGGCGGCGACCCTCGAGGCTGCCGAACCCAGAGGGAGCACGGATCGTGCAGAGACAGTTCAGACGAGCGGGGGTCGTCGCGTTCGCGGCGGCGCTCGCCACCCTGGTCGCGGTGCCCGCGGGCGCGTCGGCGGCCGTGGCATCCGGATCGACGGTCGCATCGGAGCCGGCCGGGACCGGCGACGGTCCGGTCGACGCGGGCATCTTCGTGCAGAAGGTCGACGGGCTCGCGCCCGACTTCATGAACGGCGTGGATGTCTCGAGCGTGCTGTCGCTCGAGGAGAGCGGCGTCGTGTTCCGCGACGAGTCGGGCGCGCCGGCCGACCTGTTCGACGTGCTCGCCGACGACGGCGTGAACGCGGTGCGCATCCGCGTGTGGAACGACCCGTTCGACGCATCCGGCCGGGGATACGGTGGCGGCAACGTGGATGTCGCGCGCGCCGTGGAAATCGGGCAACGGGCGACCGCGGCCGGGCTCAGCGTGCTCGTCGACTTCCACTACTCGGACTTCTGGGCCGACCCCGCCCGGCAGCTCGCGCCGAAGGCGTGGGCGGGCCTCACCGATGCCGAGACGGTCGCCGCGCTGCACGACTTCACGGCCGACGCGCTGCAGTCGTTCGAGGACGCGGGCGTCGACGTCTCGATGGTGCAGGTCGGCAACGAGACCAACAACGGCATCGCAGGGCACGCCCGTGCGGGCACCGCGATCGACGCGCAGTTCGCGGCGCTCGTGTCGGCGGGCAGCGCGGCGGTGCGCGAGGTGCTGCCCGACGCGCTCGTGGCCGTGCACTTCACGAACCCCGAGACGCCGGGACGCTACGCGACCTACGCCGCGGGCCTCGCGTCGTTCGGCGTGGACTACGACGTGTTCGCGAGCTCGTACTACCCGTACTGGCACGGCACGACGGAGAACCTGACGGCGGTGCTGTCGCAGATCGCGACCACCTACGGCAAGCAGGTCATGGTCGCCGAGACGTCGTGGGCGCGCACGCTCGACGACGGCGACGGCTACCCGAACGTCATCGGCGCGGACACCATCACCGACCAGTACCCGGCGAGCGTGCAGGGCCAGGCCACCGCGCTGCGCGACGTGATCGCGGCGGTGTCGGCCGTCGGCGACGCGGGCATCGGGGTCTTCTACTGGGAGCCGGCGTGGCTTCCGGTCGGTCCGCCGTCGACGGTCGAGGCGAACCGGCTGCTGTGGGAGCGCGACGGGTCGGGGTGGGCCACGTCCGCGGCATCCGACTACGACCCGGTCCACGTGGGCGAGTACTACGGCGGATCGGCGTGGGACAACCAGGCCCTCTTCGCGTGGGACGGCACGCCCGTCGAGTCGCTGCGCACGTTCGAGTACGCGCGCACGGGTGCGGTCGCTCCGCGCGAGATCGTGTCGGTCGAGCAGGTCGAGCTGTCGGTGACGGATGGCGCGCCGGTGTCGTTGCCCGCCACGATCACCGTCACCTACAACGACGGCACCACGGAGCATCCGTCGGTCGCGTGGTCGAAGGCCGTGTCGTGGATCCGGGGGCCGGGCGAGTACACGATTCCCGGCACCACCTCGACGGGGCTCGCCGTGGAGGCATCGGTCACCGTGCTCGCGGCGAACCTCGTGCAGAACGGGTCGTTCGAGTCGGCCGACCTGAGCGCGTGGACCCTGAGCGGGCCGGCGGCGCGAACGCAGACCGGCGACGCGTCGGACGGCGACTACGCCGTCACCTTCTGGAACGGCCAGGCCTACACGGCTTCCGCAACGCAGCGCATCACGGGCGTGCCGGCAGGCACCTACTCGCTGCAGGCAACGACGCAGGGCACGGGTTCGCCCGCGAGTGACTCGCGCGTGCTGTCGGCGACGACGGCGGCCGGCACGGTGAGTGCCCCGATGTCGTTCACGGCGTGGAACGAGTTCCACACCGCCGTGGTGCCGAACGTCGTCGTGGGTGCCGACGGAGTCGTCGAGATCGCGGCGTCGTTCGCGCTGTCGGCGGGCGCGTGGGGCGTGTTCGACGACGTGCGGCTCGTGGCCGCGTCGGCAGCGGCGCCGGTCGACACGACCGGGCTGGCGACGGCGCTCGCCGCTGCGGCATCCGTCGACCGTGCCCTGTACACGGATGCCTCGTTGGCGACGCTCGATGAGGCGGTCGCGATCGGGGAGGTCATGATGGCGGGTTCGACCGCGTCGAAGTCCGACGTGAAGGAGGCCACGAAGCTCGTCGACAAGGCGGTGAAGAAGCTGAAGCGCGTGAAGTAGCAGCAGGCCGCCTCCCTCGGGTGGGCGGATGCCAGTCGGCAGCTGCCGCGTTGCATCCGCCCACCCGCAGGTGCGGCTCAGGCACCACACGCAGCACGCCTCACGGCTCGCGTCCACGGCTCGCGCACCCCACGCCCCACGCAACGCCGTCGCGCCTCGCGCCCGCGCGTCACCCACGCCACGCCTCACGCCTCACACCTCTCGCCTCACGCCTCACGCCTCACGCCTCAGGCGTCAGATTTCACGCCTCACGCCTCACGCCTCACGCCTCACGCCTCACGCCTCACGCCTCAGGCTGGTTCTTCGGCCGCCGGTCGCGCTGATCCGCGAGCCGCGTCGGGGACTTCGTCACCGGGCGCCAGCCGCCGCCCGGGTCGAGCCAGGCGGGAGGGCGGATGTGCGGCACGCCCCGCAGCATCCGGATGGCCCACCCCGAGGTGTCGATGGTGCGGTGATGGAACCAGCACAGGAGCACGCCGTTGTCGGGGTGAGACGGGCCGCCATCGGCGTCGGGGATGACGTGGTGGATCTCGCACCACGCGGCGGGCACGGAGCACCCGGGAATGAGGCATCCGCCGTCGCGCACGCTGATCGCCCGGCGCTGGTGCGGCGTGAGGCAGCGCTCGGGGGAACCGAGCCGGATGATGCGGCCGTCGTCGTCGAAGACCACCGATTGGGTGCCGCCCGTGCAGATCATGTGGCGCGCCGCCCGCAGCGAGACCGGAAGGTCGACACCGTCGGCGTGCGCGACGCCGCGGTCGGCCGCGAGGTCGGAGGCTCGCACGCTCACGAGCACCGTCGGCGCGCCACCGCCGATGGTCGGGTGCTCGCCCGACCTGGCGGCGGTGTCGAGCGCCGCCGCGAGGACGTCGTGGCGCTGCTGATCGGCGGTGGGCTGCTCGCCCGATTCGGCGAAGCTCGCGCGTTCGTCGGCGGTGTGGAAGCCGAGGCCGGCGCGCTGCGAGAGGTGCGCGTCGAAGAGTCGCGTGAGCCTCGCCGCGACCTCGGGCATGAGCTCGCCCGTGAGCGGCACGAGTCCGTCGCGCGCCCGACCGAGTCGGAGCCCGCGGCGACGCATCGCCCGCTCGTCGTCGGGCTCGCGGCCGCCTTGGTCGAGGAACGTCGACCACGCCTGCGCCTGCACCCGCAGCTCGTCGGAGGTGCAGCGGACCGGCCCGCCGTCGCCTCGCCCGAGCGCTTCGCCCACCAGCGCCTGCTCGGCCGCCGCGAACTCGACCGGGTCTGCGTTGCGACGCGCTCGGTCGAGTTCGCGGATGATCGTGCCCGCGGCATCCGCCCCGAGCTCTCCCGCGGCGAGCGCCGCGGCGACCTTCGGGAACTCGGGCTCGATCGGCTCGCCCGAGAAGCCGACGCGCGCCCGAGTGGCCGACCCGAGCGAGATGCGGCGTCGCGCCTCGAATGCCGACACCAGGGTGACCCGCTCGAGGAGCTCGGCGGCCGATCGGCAACCACGGCGCGTGGAGAGGCGCTGGTCGCCGAACTCGACGCGCGAGCGCTCGCCGACCTCGCCCGCGAACGCCGCTCGACGCGCATCGACGACGCGAACCAACGCCTCCAGCGCGCTCACCACGGCGAGGAGTTCGTCGTCGCCCAGGCACGACGCCTCATCGAACGGGAGCAGGTCGCCGAGCCTCGAGCGGAGCTGCTCGAGCGCGTCGGGGATGCCGGTCATACGACCATTCTCGCGGGGGCCACTGACATCGATCGGGCTCGAAAAGCGCCGGTCAGCCTGTGTATTCGGTGCGTGAAACGCGCCCTGTTGAGGACAAGTCCGCCGACTCAGTTCCCCGCCGACTCACTTCCCCGCGGGTCAGTTTCCCGCGACTCAGTTCCCCCCGCCGCCGTCTCCCCCGCCGCCACCGTCGAAGCCGCCGAACCCGCCGCCATCGCCGAAGCCGCCACCGCCGCCCCCGCTGTCGAACCCGCCCCCGCCACCGTCGAACGCGCCCCCGTCGCCGCCTCCGAAGCCGGACGCCCACGCCCCTCCGCCGTCCCCCGCGAAGTACCCGCCACCCCATCCCCACCGGGTGTCCCCGATCATCGGCACGCCGAACCGCGAGTCCTCGCTGCGACGGAGCGCACCGCCGCCGACCGCGATGGGCTGCGACAGCTGGGTCGACACGATGGTGAGGCACGAGGTGAGGCGCTCGGCCGAGAACGGCGCGGTCGAGCGATACCAGGCGGGCGGGTCATCCGATGCTTCGGATTCCTCGGCGAAGCGGCGCAGCACGGATGCCTCGTCGAAGAGCACCGCCCAGGGCAGCAGCTTCTGGCCCATCGCGGCCGTCGTGACCTCCGTCCCCGCGACGACCTCGCGGAGCTCGTTGGCGCGTTCTCGCAGGTGCAGTCCGGCGTCGTTCAGCGGGATGAAGCGCGGGAGGAACACGCGCAGGAGAAGCGACACCCCGCCGATGAGGATGGCGCTCCAGGCGATGGAGTTCGTGGCATCGTCGCCGAAGCTCAGGGCGAGCAGGCCGAAGCCCAGGCCGGCGATGCCGCCGATGGTCGCCGCCCGGAGCCGGCCGCCCGGGCGCCGCTCGCGATACCAGTCGGCGGCGTCGCGGAATCCCTCGCGGGTCACCGTCAGGAGCGGCCCGTTGTCCTTCACGACGCGGCCGACGTCGACGCTCGCCCCGGGCCGCAGCATGAGCGACCCGCCCGAGAGCCCCGGCGCGAGCATGGCGAGCAGGGTCCCGTCGTGGCGGTCGCCCGCCTCGGCATCCGTGCGGAACACCGACAGCGGGAACTCGCCGTCGTAGACGAGGTGGATGTCCTTGGCCTGCCCCGCCGCATCGGCCGTGCCGGCGGCGTGCCCATCACCGCTCCGGATGCCGCGCCGATCCTCGATGCCGATGACACCGTTGGCCGCCAGCATCATGACGGTCGCCGGCAGCCACCGCCCCGCCGCGGCGCCCGAGACGAACCCGACCGGAAGCAGCCCCGCCGTCTCGGGGTCGGTGACCGCAAGGCTCGTGCCGCGATCGGGCCTGCGCAGCCACCCGACGACGAGCGACCCGACGCAGACCGCAGCCGTCAACGACCCCACGAGGGCGAGCAGCGGGAGCACTGCCAGCCCGAGCTCGGTGCTCGCGGACACCGCCATCGCGTCAGTGCCGCCGGCGTCGGCGAAATCATCGATGACCTGCCGCAGCGCTGCGACGATCGTGCGTCCCATGAGCGGAGGCTACTCGACTTCGGCCTCGCACGGCGAGGGCACGCACCACCCCTCTTCGGGCAGGTGCGGACCTGTCAAAACCCGCCCCCTCAGTGCGCGATCGGCAGCCCCTGGATGCGGTCGTGCTGCCGTCCGCGCCGCCACTCGGCGAACCGGTGCCCGAGCCCCTGGCCGTGCCGCTGCTCGGCCCGCTCGCCGTCATCGGCGCGGCGCTCGGCGGCGATCCGGCGCTGCTGGTTGACGCGAGCTGCGACGAGCTCGTCGTGGGTCTGCAGCGTCTGCGCGACGTATGCGTATGCGAGTTCCATGGTGCCGATCCCTTCGGGCCTTCGCGGTCATGCTCCGGCCGCTGAGATCAGATTCCTCGCTGAGGTGGGGGCGCCGTATCGGGCGGGTGCCCTATGTTTCAGGCGCATGCCGGCCGGCAGGTACCTCAGACGCTGCGCGGCCACCTCAGACGGCGAGCGGATGCCTCAGGCCGAGCGGATGCCTCAGACGACGAGCGGATGCCGCCGCGCCGACGCCGCGGGTTGCCCATGCGGCATCCATGGTGATCAGGTCTCGGTGGCGGGTGGGACCAGCCGTGGTCTGCTTGGCGCATACCTCCGCACGGGGGAATGGAGGCCGCCTGAAACCCAGTGCTCCCGCTCTTCTCTCACGACTCGACCAGACCTGTCACGAGTTACGACCCCGCAGGCCGCGAAGTTGTGACGGATGCCGCCGGCGCCGCTACTCGCGCGGCGTACGGTGCCCGCCGCCGAGGTCGAGGTCGTCGCCGCCCTCGAGGTCGGGACCGTCGCTCTCGGTGATGTTCGCGCCCTCCCAGAACGGGTCGACGCCGAGCTCGCGGTCGTGCTCCTCCTTGAGGCGCGCCTGCTCGCGCGCACTGTCTGCGAACTCCCGCTCGTCGGGCAGGTCCTGGTCGCGTCCCCTGCTGTCGCTCATACTCGACCTCCTCGCCGGGTTGGTGCAGCCCGTTCGCCCAACAGAGTAGTGCGACGGATGCCACGCCGCACCCGGTCGCACCCTGCCGCCCGCGGCGCTTCTCGCGAGTCCCACGGCGAGCCACGCCGCCTCGCCCACAGTAACCGCCATAGCCTGAACCCGTGACCCGCATCGCCGGAACCGCCACCGCCGCCGCACGCACACGCGCCGCGACCGCACTCGCCGCCACCGCCCTGGCCGTGCTGCTCACCGCGTGCGCGGGCGGCGGCACCACGCCGACCACCCCGCCCGCGACCTCGGCCGCCCCGACCCAGACCGCGACGCCGACCGCGACACCGACCCCGCCCGCGAGCGTCGATCCGAACGCCCCCGCCGGCCAGTGCGCCGACGCCGCCCTGAAGGTCGACGTCCAGTACGTCGATTCCAGCGCGGGCCACCTCGACTACAACGTGGTGTTCACGAACACGGGCAATTCCTCCTGCGAACTCCGCGGGGCGCCCGGCGTCTCGGTGGTCGACGCCTCGGGCGTCGAGATCGGCGAGGCCGCCACCCGGGTGGGCGATGACGACCCGCAGACGCTCACGCTCGAGCCCGGGACATCCGTCGCCGCGCCGCTCGCTGCCGTGAACATCGACCCCGACGGCGGGCCCCTCGACGACTGCCCGGTGGTGCAGGGCGCCGCGTGGCTCGTGTATCCGCCGCACAGCTTCACCGCCGTCACCGTCTCGACCGGCCAGCCCGTGCCGGCGTGCGAGAGCACCGCCGAGTTCCTGACCGTGAGCGCGGTGCAGCAGGGCTGACGGCCTGCGAAGTAGCAACCCCGAACCTGTCACAAATCACCCTCCCGCGGTGTCTTAACTGATGAAGACACAAGGAGGAGGACATGCGCAGGATCGTGATCGTCGGCGGCGGGTACGCCGGGTTCTACACCGCGTGGAAGCTCGAGAAGCGCCTCAAGCCGCGTGAGGCCGAGCTGGTGATCATCGACCCGCGGCCGTACATGACGTACCAGCCGTTCCTGCCCGAGGTCGCCGCCGGATCCATCGAGGCGCGCCACGCGGCGGTCTCGCTGCGCTCGCACCTGAAGCGCACGCGCATCATCGCGGGCGGCGCGACCATGATCAGCCACGCCGAAAAGACCGTGACGGTGCGCCCGGCTGACGGCCCCGACTTCACCGTCGACTACGACCTCATCGTCGTGACCGCCGGTGCCGTCACCCGCGTGCTGCCCATCCCGGGCGCCGAGGAGGTGGCCATCGGCATGAAGCACGTCGAGGAGGCCGTCGCCATCCGCGACCGCCTGCTCACGGCGTTCGACCGCGCGTCGGTCATGGAGCCCGGTCCCGACCGACGGCGCCTGCTCACCTTCGCCTTCGTGGGCGGTGGGTTCTCGGGCGTCGAGGGCTTCGGCGAGCTGCTGTCGCTCGCGACGGCGCTGCTGAAGTCGTACCCCGAGATCCGCTTCCCGGAGCTCGCGTTCCACCTCGTCGAGGCGAACGACCGCATCCTTCCCGAGGTGACGGATGCCCCGGGCCGCTGGGTCGTCGACTCGCTCCGCGCCCGCGGCGGCCACGTGCACCTGAGCGCACGCGTCATGTCGGCGGTCGACGGGCACGTGGTGCTCTCGAACGGCGAGGAGTTCGACGCGAACCTCATCGTGTGGACGGCCGGCAACGCCGCGCATCCCGTGATCGCGAAGCACACCGACCTTCCGACCGACGAGCGCGGCCGCGTCATCGTGCGGGCCGACCTGCAGGTCGGCACGGCGGACGCCCCGGTGCCCGACGCGTGGGCCGCCGGCGACAACGCCGCGGTGCCCGATCTCGCCGTCGCGGCATCCGGAGCCCTCACCGTGCCGAACGCGCAGCACGCGGTGCGGCAGGGCAAGCGCCTCGCCGCGAACATCGCCGCGACCCTGCACGGCGAGATGCCGCGCGACTACCGGCACGACTCGCTCGGCGTCGTCGCGACGCTCGGGCTCGGCCGGGGCATCTTCCAGTACAAGAACCTGGTGATCACCGGGTGGCTCGCGTGGCTGATGCACCGCGGCTACCACGTGCTCGCCATCCCGACGTGGGAGCGCAAGATCCGCGTGCTCGTCGTGTGGCTCACCGCGTTCGTGCTCGGGCGTGACATCGTGTCGCTGCTCTCGGTGCAGCAGCCGCGCGAGGCGTTCGTCTCAGGAGGTGTCCCTCATGCCCGTTGACCGCCGGCACGCTGAGCCCACGCTCGACGAGCCGCTGACCACTGAGCGACGGATGCCGCGGCCCTCCATGAGCGACCGGCTCGCCCGTGGCATCCGGAACCTGACCTTCTTCGGCCACCGCGTCGGCGACGTCGAGGCCGAGGCGCGCCGGCGCACGGTGCCGCGGCACTGGACGAACCTGTTCGGCGTGGTGACCCTCGCGTGCATCGTGGTGCTCATGGTCACGGGCGTGCTGCTGATGTTCTTCTACACGCCCTCGA
The DNA here is from genome assembly GCF_031456545.1 of Agromyces sp. 3263. NCBI lineage: Bacteria > Bacillati > Actinomycetota > Actinomycetes > Micrococcales > Microbacteriaceae > Agromyces > Agromyces sp. 3263. Next base: position 2,318,159 of record NZ_JAVDUV010000001.1, on the reverse strand, counting down.
GCGACCCGACGACGTACACGGGCGGCTACCTGCCGCTGCACGGCGCGACGGTGTCGGAGGCGTTCGCGTCGACGATGTTCATCACGTTCGACCTGCCGGGCGGGCTGCTGATCCGCCAGGCGCACCACTGGGCGGGGCTGCTGCTCCCCGCGGCGATCATCATGCAGCTGCTCACGACGTTCTTCACGGGCGGGTTCCGCCGGCCGCGTCGGGGCATGTGGGTGCTGCTGTTCCTCATCTTCGTGACCGCGCTGGCCACCGGATGGAGCGGCTACGCGCTGCCCGACGACCTGCTGTCGGGCACGGGCCTGCGCATCACCGAGGGCATCACACTCGGCATCCCGGTCGTGGGCACGTGGCTGTCGTACCTGCTGTTCGGCGGCGAGTTCCCGGGCGAGGTGATCGAGCACCTCTACCCGCTGCACGTGGCGGTGTTCCCGGCGCTGCTGCTGCTCTTGGTGGCGCTGCGCGGACTCGCCGCGTGGCAGCACGAGCCGCCGCAGTTCCCGGGCCTCGGGCGCACCGAGGGCAACGTCGTGGGCGACCCCCTGCCCGTGGCCGCCGCCCGCGCCGGCGGACTCTTCGCGATCGTCACCGGCCTGCTCGTGCTCGTCTCGGCGGCGGTCACGGTGAACCCGATCTGGCTCTACGGCCCCGCCGACTCGGGCAGCGCCGGCGCGGGCAGCCAGCCCGACTGGTACACCGGATTCCTCGACGGCGCGCTGCGGCTCGTGCCGCCGGGCTGGGAGTTCGAGTGGCTCGACCGCACGTGGACACTCGCCGTGCTCGTGCCCCTCGCCGTCGTGACCGCGTACCTCCTGCTCGTCGCCGTCTACCCGTTCGTCGAGGAGTGGATCACGGGCGACCACCGCGAGCACCACCTGCTCGAGCGCCCGCGCAACGCGCCCACCCGCACCGGCATCGGCGTCGCCGCGGTCGTGTTCTACGGCGTGCTCTGGCTCGCGGGAAGCGCCGACCTCATCGCCACGCACTTCTCGTTGACGTTCGAGGGCGTGATCCTCGTGCTGCAGGTGCTCGTGGTGCTCGGGCCGGTGCTCGGCTTCTTCGTCGCGCACCGCGTGTGCCTGGCGCTGCAGAAGAAGGACCGCGAGCTGCTCCTGCATGGCTACGAGACGGGCCGCATCGTGCGGCTGCCCGGCGGCGAGTACGTCGAGGTGCACCGCCCGATCAGCGAGGCGGAGCGGTGGCGCATCGCCGTTCCGGATGCCCCGCGGGCGCTCACCCTGCGACCTGACGAGCGCGGGCGGGTGAGCGTGGCCCAGCGCCTGCGGGTACGGCTCTCGCGGTTCTTCTTCGAGGACCGGATCGTGGTGGGGGCGGCGGAGCCTCCGGCGGTCAAGCCCTTGTCGCACGCCGGGGAGGCTCGCAGAGTGGAGTGAGGACGCGATGCGCGCGGCCAGCGGAACGGAGGGACGACCGATGACCGACTCCACCACCCCGAACGGTGACACGCCCGACCCCGACGAGGTCGGCATCAGCACCGAGAGCCAGACCACGACCGACACCGAGCAGGCCGACCTCGACGAGGCCGCACTCGACCGCTCCAAGAACTCGAAGCCGGGCGGCGACACGCCCGTCAGCGACCAGCCCGCTGCCCCAGGCAACTCGGAGCCGCTCACCGACTCCACCGACGGCGGCCTCGACGGCGGCGACCCGGGCGTCGAGGAGTAGCGGCCGCCCGCGGCATCCGCCCCGCTGACGGAGGCCGGAAGGGCCGCGAGCTCAGGACGGCGGCGACGCCCGCCGCGCCGAGCGAGTCGGTCGCGACCGCAGGTGCCGCAGGACCATGCCGAGCAGGCGGGTGAGCTCGTCGCGGTCGGCGTCGTCGAGCGCGTCGACGAGCACCTCGCGCGTCACCTCGACGTGCCCGGGCAGCACGCGTTCGAGCAGCTCGGCCCCCTTCGGTGAGAGCGTGACGTTCACGCCCCGCTCGTCGTGCGGCGACGGCACGCGCTCCACGAGCCCGGCCTTCGCGAGCTGCCCGACCTGGTAGGTGAGGCCGCTCTTGCTGTGCACGAGCCGGTCAGCCAGGTCGGTCATGCTCTTCGGCGACGATGGGTCCTCGCCGCAGGTCGCCAGGATCTGGAATTGCACGAAGCTCAGGCCGCCGTCGCGCCGCAGCTGGCCCTCGACGCCCTGCTGCACGAGCGCGCTGACCTCGAGCAGGGCGAAGTAGACGCCGAACTCCGGGGGCAGGGCCGGGGGCATGACGACGTCGGACATGCCCGAATCCTACGGCAGAAACTTGTTCGAATTGGAAATAGAACCGGCACGGCGTCGGTTGTGACGAGTATCAGTTAGTTCGAATTCGAATGAGATAGGGACCACAGATGCGCGCCATCCAGTTCACCCACTACGGCGAGCCGACCGTGCTCGAGCCCGTCGAGCTCCCCCGGCCCGAGGCTGGCCGCGGCGAGGTGCTCGTCCGCGTCGCGGGCACGACCTTCAACGAGGTCGACGCCTCCATCCGCGCCGGCCACCTCACCCAGGTGTTCCCCGTCGACCTGCCCCACGTGCCGGGCATCGACGTCAGCGGCACCGTCATCGCCGTCGGCGAGGGGATTTCGGCCGAGCTCGTCGGCCAGGACATCGTCGCGTTCCTCCCGATGACCCGCCCCGGTGCATCCGCCGAGTATGCGGTCGTGCCCGCCGACCTGATCGCACCCGCGCCGCGTTCGATCTCACTTCCGGATGCCGCGGCCCTCGCCTCGAGCGGGCTCACCGCCTGGCAGGCGATCGTCGAGCACGGTGACGTTCGTGCGGGCCAGCGAGTGCTCGTGAACGGCGCCGGAGGCGGGGTCGGTGGCTTCGCCGTGCAGCTCGCCGCCGCGGCCGGCGCGACCGTGATCGCCACGGCGAGCGCGCGAAGCCGTGATGCCGTGACCTCGCTGGGCGCCTCGCAGGTCATCGACTACACGACGACCTCCGTGGTCGACGCGGTGACCGAGCCCGTCGACGTCGTGGTGAACCTCGTGCGCACGTCGCCCGAGCAGACCGCCGCGCTCGTCTCGCTCGTGAAGCCCGGCGGCGTCTTCGTCTCGACGACGACGCCCGGCGAGGTGCCGCCCGGCGCCGACCTTCGCACCGTCAGCATCCTCACGCGCAGCGACGCCGCACAGCTCGCGCACCTGGCCGAGCTCGTCGACGCCGGCGAGCTGCGCGTCGATGTGAGCGCCCACTACCCGCTCGACGAGCTCGCCACCGTGCACGCCCTCGGCGAGGCCGGCTCCCTCCGAGGCAAGGTCGTGCTCACGCCGACGCGCGAGGGCGTGGACGACGGCGACCTGCGGTAACGCCCGAGCCCGCGGCATCCGCCCCGTCACCCAGACGCCAGAACGGATGCGCCCATGGCGGGCGCATCCGTTCGGCATGTGCAGGCATCGGCGGGGCGGCGGCGCATCGGCGCATCGGCGCATCCGGGCTTCGGCCTAGATGGCCGGCGTGCGGCGGTAGCCGTCGCGGCGGAACTGCACCAGCGACGACGTGACCGCCGTCGCGGCGAGCAGTCCGAGCAGGATCATGGTCGCGAACATCACGCACCTCCCTTCGGTCGCAGAAGTCAGTGAGTCACGGGCTGGGTGGGCTCGGCCGTCACGGCCGGCTGGGGAGGGTGGCCGTGTGCCCGTGCGAGCCGCTCGGGGTGAGCGCGCCGACCATGCGGTTCCAGCGGGAGCGGTCGGGTGCGGCCGACGTGATCTCGTTCGACAAGGCTGAGGCCGTGGCCGCTTGCGCCTCGAGCGCGCGACGCTCGGCCGCCCGCCGGCGGTACGCGTTGATGCGGTCCGCCGCAGCGAGGTTCTGTTCGTGCATGGTGTGGGCCAGGTACCCGTTTGCGAGGTCCATGGTTCCGTTCCCTTCGGGTGAGTGTGGTGGCGTTTTCGCCTGAGACCACACTCCTCTCGGGAGCGTTCGCGCGAATCGGCAGCGACTACCGATGTTGCGCCGGCGCGCTACCGACGTCACGGATGCCGCTGCCCAGCACCTACCGAGAAGACCCTCGCCGCGCGTTCGGCAGGTGACTACGCTGACCCGTGGAACCAGACCGGAAGGTGGTGAGTTCCATGTCTGCGACGAAGCAGTGGAGCATCACCGTCGAGATCGACGAAGACGACGACGAAGACAGCACGCTGGCGCACCTCACCCTGAGCACCCCGGCCGGCCACGTGGTGACCGGCGTCGGCACAGCGCAGCGCAATCCGCACGACCCCAGGGTGCCCGAGATCGGCGACGAGCTCGCCGTCGCGCGCGCCTTGCGCAACCTCGCCGAGCGACTGCTGCACACGACGGAGAACGACATCAAGGGCGCCACCGGCGAGCAGGCGCATCTGCACCGCTAGCGCGAGCGAAGCGGATGCCGCGGCATCCGCTGCCCGGTTCAGCCCGTGGTCGGGACCGAGTCGGTCTCCTCGTCGAGCGCCCCCGGGTACAGCTCGTCGAGCAGTTCCAGCGCCATGTCGGCGAGCAGCTCCTCGAGTTCGCGCTGCAGCACCTCCTCGCCCTGGCCGCGACGCGACCAGAGCACCGCGAGCCGGTCCTGCTCGGCGACGACCAGGTCGACGACCATCGGGCGCCAGTGCGGGGGATACTCGCCCTCGCGCCAGGCGCCGCGACCGCGACCGTAGTGGGCGACGGCGAGGTAGCGCAGCAGTGCCGAGGTGACGAGCCCGTCGAGGAACGCCTCCTCCCACCGGAGGCTCGACTCGTCGCGTCCGCGCACCACGTTGACCCCCTGCGCGACGCCCGCGCCGCCGAGCGCACCGAGGATCGCACCGACGACCATGCCGGCACCGAACGTGAGGCCGCCGGCCAGCAGGTCGGCGCCGAGCCCGGTGAGCGCGCCCGACACGACGCCGCCGACCGCGGCCGTGCGCGTGGTGTCGAGGGGCGCGTCCATGTGGATGTCGCTCGCCACCCGCTCGAGCACCTCGTCGGCGGCCCGCCCCTCGAGGCGGTGGATCGCGATGAGCCGCTCCATGCCCTGCCGCAGGTCGGCCTGCAGGCGGGCGGCCATCCGGTCGGCGGCATCCGTTCGCGCCTGCGCCTGCGCCGGACTCGGCAGCCCGAGCGAGCCGCCGACCCGCTTCGCGAGCGACTCCGACTTCGACTTCGACCCCGACGTCGACGATGGCGGCGTCAGCGTCACGCGCTCGACGGCGGCCCGGGCGATCGGCCCGGCGAGCGCCGACACGGCGGCGGAGAACTCGTCCATGCGCTGGTCGCGCCACGCGGCCGACAGGCGGGCGAAGGCCGGCCGCGAGGCATCCGGAACCAGCGGTTCGATCGCGTCGAACAGTGTGAACTCCTGCACCCAGCAGCGGGCGAACGCGTCGAAGGCGAGCACCTCGCGCACGTGGCCGGATGCGGCGAGCGCGGCACGCCAGCGTGCGGCATCCGCGTCTTCGGCTGCACGCTCGCGCGGCGGACCGGTCTGGTTGAGCAGCACGAGCACGGGCTTGCCGACCCACTCGAGCACCTCCAGCTCGGGTGCGAGGTAGCCGGCGTCGGCGGGCGCCTCGGCCGCGTTCACGAGGTAGAGCACCACGTCGGCCTGCTCGGCGACGTTGCGCACGGCGAGCTGGCTGAGCCACAGCACGCGGTCCTGGTAGCGGTCCCACACCTGCGACAGGAACCAGCCGATGGGGTTGCCGTCCTGCCGCAGGCGGCGCGCGAGCCGCACGCTGTCGCCGAAGCCCGGCGTGTCCCACAGCGTGAGCAGGTCGCCGTCGGCCGTCTGCACGAGCGGGAACGGCGTCGCCTCGGCGGTGACATGCGGGGCGTCGCGCACCTCGCCGACGTCGCGTCCGAGCAGCGTGCGCGCGAGCGTCGTCTTGCCCGCGTTCGTGTGCGAGATGAGCGACAGCGAGATGGCGCCGGCGTCGAGCCCCGGGATCGCCGGTCGAGTCGCGTCTGGGCGGCTCGGCTGGCTCAGCCCAGCGGATGCCGCGCGCTCGCTCATCGCCGCCGCCTCGCGTCGGGCGTCGCCGCGTCGCCCTCGTGCGCGGATGCCGCGTCCGCGAGCTGCGCCTCCGCCGCCGCCAGGTCGGGGTCGGCGAGGTCGACGAACACCGGCACGCCGCCGTGCGCTTCGACGAGCTCGCGCCACACGGCGCGGCGTTCCTCGCGGCGCGAGTCGCCGCCACCCCAGCGCGCCACGAACGCGGACTCGTCGACGAGCACGACGGTGGGTCCGGATGCCGCACCGCGGCCGCCGCTCGCGCCGAGCTGCCCGAGGAACGCGCCGTGCGCATCGGCTTCGGGCGTGGCCGTGAGGCTGAACAGCGGCAGGCGGATCTCGGGCGCGCCGGCGAACCCCGTGCCCGCGGCATCCGTCAGCGGGCCCAGCCATTCGTCGTCGCCCCACCCGACGGGCTCCTCGATGGCCGGGGCGGCGTTGCCGTACGCCCGCGCGAGGATCGCCTCGAGCCCCGCCCGCGCCTCGGGCGTGAGGGTGTAGCTGTACGGGATGACGCGCACCCGCGTGGGCTCGCCCACCCACGCGGCGACGAGGCGGCGGTAGTACGGCTCGGTCAGCGGCAACGAAACGTGCTTCGCGCGACGCCGCTCGACGAGCCCCGAGACGATGGCGAGCACCAGCCGCGGGATGATCACGACGACGGCGACCGTTCCGGCCATGAGGTGCATCCACATCGCGGCGTTCTCGCTCGCGGGCGCACGGATGGCCTCGATCGCGGCGACGTCGGGCACCGGGATGCCGGTGAGCCACGAGCCCGGCGCGAGCGTCACCGAGAGGAGCGCGTGCACCTGCTCGGCGCCGAGGAACGTGCTCTCCCACGACGCGCGGTACTCGAACGCGAGCCCGCGCGTGTACAGGCCGGCGAGCACGCCGAGCGCGGTCGCCGCCGCGGCTAGGTGCAGCACGCGGGCGGCGCGGGCTCCATAGAGCGGTGCGGCGACGCGGGCCCACTCGCGGGGCAGCGCGGCGAGCACGGTGCGCCGGGCTGCCGTCGCGGCATCCGCTCGGCTGCTCTCACCGAGGCCCCCACGCACCGACGCGATGCGGATCACGAGCGCTCGCAGCGGGCCGACCGCGCCGCCGCGGAGCACCAGCGGCCGCACGAGCAGCCAGACGTACACGACCAGGTTCCACACGACGAGCGCGAACACGGGCGGCGCGAGCAGGTTGATGCTCGACCCGCCGCCGACGCGATCGATGAGCACCCCGAACGCGAACGCCGCCAACACCGTCACGACGCCCACCCACGGCCGCCACCGGATGCCGCGCACCGTGCGCGTCACGGCGGGCTGGCGTGTGCCGATCCGTTCGAGCACGAGTTGCGCCCGCCGCCCGAGGAACTCCTCGGCGCTCGCCCGCTCCCCCACGATGGCCGCCGCCGCTCGGCTGGCCCACTCGCGGTCGGCGTCGGTCCACAGCACCCGATCGCGGTCGGCCGTCTCGACGGCGCGCGCCGCGGTCGTGTCGAGGGCGGCCGACTCGTCCATGCTGCGGAGTCTATGCCGCCGCGAGGAGCTCGTCGCAGGGTGGACGCGCCGCCGTTCGTGTGGCCGGCGAGCCGAACACCGTCGGTCGCCGGCCGCTTCTCCAGATCGCCCTACTGTCGAAGTGCCTCTCGAAGGTCGGTCGTCGCGGGAGCGGCGTCGACGGCGGGGGTTCGGGGCCAGGTCCAGGCGGAGCGCAGGATGAAGGCCAGGAGCAGCACCTCGATTCCGATGGAGAGGCCGTAGAAGAAGGCCCAGTCCCAAGTCGCCCCTGCCGCGTTGAACAGCGAGTAGGGGATGTAGAGCGATGCGACGACGAGGTTCGTGGCGCGGTTCACCCGCGCGGGCAGCGTCATGGAGAGCATCACCATCAGGGCCGGGATCGCCACGGACGCGAGCATGACGGTCAACAACGTCGGGCTGACGTCGAACTTCCAGACGAGGCCCTTGAGGATGCCGTCGACGACCCCGGGCTTGTAGAGGTTGAAGAAGTCGACGTAGATGTACAGGAACATGAAGCTGGTCCATGCGGCAGCGAGCTTGGCGCGCACCGAGATCGGCTGGTTGTCGAGCAGGTTCGCGGTGTTCGTTCGGTGGTTCATCGGTTCATCTTTCGCGAGGAGCGGTCCGGTCGCCGGGTGGCGGCAGGTCTGGGCGTGCAGACGCACGGGTTGAGTCGTTCTCGTCGTTCCTGTGGTCCGAGCTGCGACCTCCGTTGGCCTCGTACACCGTACGCGTACATTGTACGCGTACGGTGTACTCTGACACGTACGCTGTACGCTTGTCAAGTCCGGTCGAGAGAACGAGGAGACCCGTGTCTGCGAGGGAACAACGCCAGGTCGCGTCAGACATGGGGCTGAGCAAGCAGCGGGTGGCGCTCGAGGCGGTGCGGCTCGCTGACCGCGAGGGGGTCGACGGGCTGAGCATGCGCCGGCTCGCCGGCGCGCTCGGCGCGGGCGCGATGACGCTCTACCGCTACGTGGCGAGCAAGGACGAGTTGCTCGACGCCATGATCGATATCGTGTTCGCTGAGATCGAACTCCCGCCCGAAGACACCGACTGGCAGTCGGCGATGCGACGGGAGGCGCTCTCCGCCCGATCGGTTCTCGCACGCCACCCGTGGGCGATCGGCCTGATGGAGTCGCGGACCTCGCCGGGGCCCGCGAACCTCCGCCACCGCGAAGCAGTCACCGCCTGCCTGCGAAGGGCCGGCTTCTCGGTCGTGACGGCGACGCACGCCAACTGGTTGCTCAACAGCTATGTCTACGGTTACGCCCTGCAGGCAGCGAGCCTGCCGTTCGACACCGCCGACGAGCTCGCGGACATGACCGAGGAGGTCTACCTGCCCCAGCTTCCTCCGGAAGACTTCCCCTATCTCAACGAGTCCGCCGCGACGCTCGCCGCTGCCGGCTACGACCCCTCGGAGGAGTTCATCTTCGGCCTCGACCTCGTCCTCGCCGCCCTCGAGCCCCTGAGAGCCTCCGCCTAGCGACGCTCTCAGGGCTGACCCCGGGACAGCACGGCGGTCACGGGGGTAGTCTGCCCCCGATCGGAGCGCGTTCGCGACGATGCCCGCCGCGCCCCGCCCCGACGCAGAGACGGGGGACCATCGTGCTCACATCGCAACTCTTCGCCGGCGACGACCTGCTCGAGCACATCGCCGGCGGCGGACCCGAGCGCCTCTCGGAGACGCAGCACCGCACCGACCCTGCGGTCGGCAAGGTGCAGGCCGCGCTGCTCATCTGGCGACCCGACGTGCTTCCGTTGCACGGCGCCGACTCCGAGTACAGCAGCGAGACCGCCGCCGCGGTCGTGACCTTCAAGGTCGAGGAGCTCGGCGTGGCCAACCCGATCCCCGACGTGGGGCCGCTCACGGTGCAACGGCTCGACGAGATCGCAGCCGCCGCCGAAGCGCCGACGCCGCCCACGACCCCGCGCATCCGGGAGGACATCTGGGCCCTGCAGCCGACGGATGGCCCGTGGCATCCGTTCGTCGATGCGTATGAACGGGCGGTCGGCGCCCTGCGCGACCCCGCCCGCACGCCACCGGAGCGGTGGGACTATCAGGCCGCCCTGCACGGCACGCCGTTCGCCACCAACGATCCGCTGCTCGCGAAGTGCCAGCACGGAACCTGGTACTTCCTGCCGTGGCATCGCATCTACCTCGCGCACTTCGAGCGCATCCTCATCGACGTCATCGCCGAGCTCGACGAGGTCGACGACGACACCAAGGCGACCTGGGCCCTGCCGTACTGGAACTATCACCGGCCGGCGACGGCGTTCCTGCCGCATCCGTTCCGCTCGCCGTTGCGCCGCGACGGCGCGCCCAACCACCTGCACGACCCGCTTCGCACCCTCGTCGACACGCTCATCCCGCCGACTTCGCTCGACACGGCCGGATGGCTCGACCGCAACCTCCAGTTCAGCGGCCTGTTCGACGCCCAGGCCAACGTGACCTTCGGCGGCGAGCGGACTCCGCCGACCCACGTGGCCGCCGGCGGCACCGGCCAGCTCGAGCGGTCCCCGCACAACTCGGTGCACAACGCCGTCGGCGGGCAGATGCTCGATCCCGCGGTCGCCGGTCGCGACCCGATCTTCTGGCTGCACCACGCGAACATCGATCGCCTCTGGGAGCTCTGGCGCGTGACGCAGGGGGTCGGTCGCGACGAGACGGCGGGCGCCTACCTCGGCGAGCCGTTCCCGTTCCTCGAGCCCGACGGCACCGTCGAGCCGTGGCATCCGTCGGACGTCGTCGACACCCCGCCGCTCGGGTACGCCTACGACGACCTCTCGAAGCCCGCGCCCGTGTTCGTGCTCGGCGTCATGCAGCCCGAATGGGTGGATGCGCTGAACGGCGTGTTCCCGCCGGCGCCTCCCGGCGGCGGCGATGGCGGTGGTGGCGATGGCGGTGGAGGCCGTGCGCCGCGTGGGCCGGAGCGGCGGCGGGAGCCCCTTCCCGAGCCGCAACCGCGTCGGATGCAGCGGATCGGCGCACTCGATCGCACCCTGCGCCTCACGGCCGGCGAGTCGCCTACGCTGGAGTTCCCGCTCGACGCGCCGCCGCCTCCGTCCGTTCCACGGGCGCCGGAAGACCGCCCCGCGCCGGAGCCGCCCACGCGCTACTTCCTCAGGGTCGAGCACATCTCGGTCGACCGCAATTCCGATCGGATCTACGAGCTCTTCCTCGACCCCGACGGCGACCGACCCGAGGCCGCGCGCTTCGTCGGCACCCTGCCCACCTTCGGCGCCGAGCGGGCCGACCACCCCGACGCCGAGCACGGCCTCTCGTTCACGTTCGAGATCACCGAGCTCGTCGAGGACCTCATCGCGAGCGGCACGTGGGACCCGACGAAGGCCCGCATCACCCTCCGCCTCGGCGGCGAGGCGACCGACCGCTCGCCCGACCCCGAGCTCTCGATCGGCAGCATCGACCTCTTCGCCGGGTGAGGGCGGGGCAAGGAGTGCGGCAGTGAGCGGCATGACGACGACGGATTCCCCGACGCGCGCGATCCCGCGCGCCGGAGCCGCCTGGCTGGCGGGCCGTCGACCCGAGGAACGCGCGCTGCTCGCCGTCGCGATGGTGGCGTGGGTCGCGTGGGTGACGATCGCGCTCGTGTCGGCTGGGGCATCCGGCCGGGAGGTGTGGTTCATCGGCGGTCACGGGCATGCGGTTTCGGATGCCGCGGGGCTGGCGACACCCCCGGGCGCCGATGCCGATGCCGGCGCGGGCGCGGCGCCGGCACTCGTGGGCGGCCTGGTCGGCGCCGCAGGACTGCTGTCGTTCCTCACGATGTGGACGCTCATGGTCGCCGCCATGATGCTGCCGACCGTGCTTCCGGCCGTGCGGTACGTCGCGCAGGTGAGCCGCCCGAGCCGCCGCACGGTCATGGTCGCGACGTTCACGATCGCCTACCTCGCCACCTGGACGGCGCTCGGCTCGGTCATCGCGGCGCTGGGCTGGGCCATCGGCGAACTCGACCTCCCGGCCGGCGCCGTGCCCCGCACTGCGCTCGTCGTCGCGATCATCGCGGCGGCGGTGTGGGAACTCACCGCGAGCAAGCGGCGTGCCCTCGCACGCTGCTGCCGCACCTCGCCGATCCGCCTCCGTGGAACGGCCGCGTACGCGTCAGCCGCGACCTTCGGCCTTCGCAACGCGGCGGTGTGCCTGGTGGCCTGCGGCCCGGCGATGGCGGTCCTGACGCTCGCCGGCCATCCGCTGGTCGCCACCGTGCTCGTCGGTGCTCTCCTCATCGGCGAGAAGGTCTGGCGGCGCGGGGACCGCCTCCGCGTGTGGGCGTGCGCCGCCGGCCTGCTGCTCGCGGCCGCGGCCGTGGTCGCCTGAGCCCGGCAGCCCGCTCGCCGTCCGGCTCCAGCACGCTGGCCGGGGGTGTGTCAGCGGTTGCGAACCGACGGAACACAGCGCGGCGCAGCACCAGCGGTCGCACGAGCAGCCAGACGTCCACGACCAGGTTCCACACGGGACGAGCGCGAACACCGGCGGCGCGAGCACGTAGATGCTCGACCCGCCGCCGACCCGGTCGAAGCGAGGCATTGACCGGTCACCTCGCACCCCGACCTCGCTCGCCTCTCAGCGCACTCCGCGGCCCCATTGTGCGGGGGTCACTGCAGAGTTCGCCGGCCCGCAGGCGACTGACGAGGGGGTTGGGCCGCCGCGTTCGAACTGGTCCGAAGCATCCGCTCGCTCTTCAACCGCATCGAGAAGATCGCACTGCTGGTCACGCTCTACGGCGATGACCGCCCGTACTGGCAGAGCGTGCTCGACTACTGCGCCGACGGCAACTTGAAGGCGTGCACCGTGGTGAGCGCGCACGTGTTTGTTTGTGGATGCCAGTAGGTATACAAAAGGGCGGGTGAGCGGGCGGGGTGGGTGATTGCTAATTTCATGCCCTCTTTAGCCGGCGTCTGGGGAGAAAAAAGAGCCGCAAAAAGAACCGCACAGCGCGGGCCCCTCAGGACCTCCTCGCTAGGGCACGATGACCACTGAGGGGCCAGAGGCGCGGGACCTAGGGCACTCGAGCGAGCACGCGGCGGTGGAGATGCTAGGTCGCGGCTGCATTCGACGCCTGGCTCGCATGACGACCTGGGGAAATGAAGCTGGATTTTGCTCACGGCGCCCTCGCGGTCCCACCGTTGACGTCACTTGCAGCAGTTGATTACAGTTATTACAGTTAGTTTCGTCTGCTTCAGTTGGAGGTGAACATGCCGGACATCCTTCCCGACGACATCCAAGCGCTGCGTGACGCCCTAGACGCGTCGCGGGATGAGGTGACGGTGACTCTCAACTTGACGCGTCGGAGCGCCGAGAAAGTGCTGGAGTTGCTCGAGGCGGAGCATTCGACCGGAGCCGTCGTGATTCTCGCCAAGGACCTCTTCACAAGCACCGAGGCCGCAACCATGCTCGGCATGTCTCGACCAACCCTGATGAAGCTCGTCGATGCGGGCACGGTCGAGCATGTCCGCGTCGGGACCCACCGGCGCATTCCGATGCGCGCGATTGCGAAGTATCAGCGAGAGCGTCAAGTGGAGCATGAAGAGGCCGCTGCAGCGTTAGAGGAGTTCCGCAGCAACATCTCGTTCGGCGATGCGCAATGAGCGCTCGTTACAGCACGGACGACTGGACTGATCAGGATGAAACCGACGACTGGGTCGACGAGGAGTCGCCGGGAATCAACCTTCCCGACGAAGGCAAGGTTGTAACAGGAGTTGTGGTGAACGTCGGCCACGAGCAGATCCTCATCGACCTCGGCCTCGGAACACTCGGTCGTCTCCCGTTGCGCGAATTTCCTGTCGAGGTAGGGGGGAAGCCGGGCGATACCCTTTCCGTCGGTGCCGAGATTGAGGCGGTGGTCCTTGACTCCCGGTACGGGAGTCTCCCGATTGTCTCCGTCGCAATGCTTCAGGAGCGACTTGCCTGGTCGGAGTACCCGGCCGGGGACGGCGCAACAGGCGACGCCCCTGACGATCGCTCCACAGCAACAGGCGCTCGGCGCAGTCGACCATCAGTTCCCGTCCGGCCTCACAAGTCCGGTCCCGAAGCTCCGCACCTGCAAGAAGATGGAGAGGACGTAGTGCCCAACGCGATCGAGTACAGGCTCCTCGACCCCCTCGAGTTTCTCCAGCCGAATCGGCGGCTATTCATCGATACGAACGTCTTCATGGACACAGACACACGCCGCGCTGGCGGATTGAAGCGCCTCTTCGAGCGCGGCCAGAGCGAGATCCTCGCGAATGGCAATCCTGTCGTCGTGCCGACGAAGGTTGTCGGCGAACTCACCAAGCAGAGCCAGATCGATCCCTCCGGCGAGACGGCCGAGCGCGCCGAAGCGATCAGGAAGGCCGGTGCCGCGCTGACCTTCCTGGAGAGCGCGAGCAACGTCGGGCTCGTGCGCAGCGACCTCGGCGACGACACCAACCCCTACGCTGACGACCTCTTTCTGAAGCTCTTCGAGCGATTCGCCGGCATGTACGAGATGTGCTTGCTCACCCATGACATCACGATCAAGCTGCGGATCCGCCTTCTCGCGCATCGGATCGGCAAGCGCCTCGTCGTCGGGGTCCTCACAAGGGATGGCGACCTGGAGATCGATTCCGACGAGTCGTTGCTCGAGCGCGGGTTCCGCAAGTACAACCGCCACGCAACACACATTGCTGAGGGAACCGGTCACTTCAAGGACGAGTCCGAGGTCAAGGTGCTGAAGCCGCTTCTGGTTGATTTCGGCAAGGCGTTCGCGCTGAATGAACCCACAGTCAAGCTGAGCCCGAGGGCAGCGAAGTCACCGTCGCCGGCACCGCGACGTCCGACCGCTGCGTCAACACCGACCAACCCGTTCTCTGCGCGGGCAAGGCTCAAACCGAGCGATACGCCACTCGACTTCTCAGCACGCCCAAAGCAGGGAGACCATGTCACGTGGGCATCCGCGGACCGGAGTGGCTCGCTCATGCTCGGCGCGCTGCTTGGTGAAGGCGGCGAGGGGGCCGTATACGAGGCCGATCGCAGCACGGTCGTCAAGATCTTCGACAAGGACCACCTCACCCGCCACCGCAAGGAGAAGATCGAGCTGCTTGTCAGCCGAAACCTCCGCGCGAAGGGCCTGTGCATCCCCTCGGCGGTCGTCCGCAATAGCCACGGCGAGTTCGTCGGATACGTGATGCCGAAGGCCAGCGGGCGCGAATTTCAACGAACGATCTTCAACAAGCGGAAGTTCGAGCGCGAGTTCCCCAGCTGGAGGAAGGCCGACCTTGTCGACATCTGTATCTCGTTCTTGGAGATGGTCCAGTACCTCCACTCCATGAACGTGATCGTCGGCGATATCAACCCCAAGAACCTCATGGTCGATGAGAGGAAGAACGTCTTCGTCATTGACGCTGACTCCTGGCAGCTGGAGGGCTACCCCTGCCCCGTCGGCACGCCGATGTTCACCTCACCCGCGATGCTCGGGAAGACCTACTCCAACGACTTGCGCACAATGGAGGACGAACTCTTCGCCGTCGCGACAATGCTCTTCATGATCGTCATGACCGGACAGTTCCCCTACATCCGAACGGGAACCGACGGCGACATGGTTCAGCTGATCAAGGAGGGCAACTTCGCCTTCCAGTACGAGAACCGCAACAACAAAGACCAGCCGGACGGCGACTGGAAGTACATGTGGAGCCACATCCACAAGCCCGTCAAGGACCTCTTCTGGCACACCTTCCATCGCGAAGGCAGGCGCTACAAGAGTCGTCCGACAGCCGGTGAGTGGCTTGAAGCCTTCAAGGCCTACAAGAACTATCTGGGCAACAAACGGATGAGCTTCGACCCGATGTCGAACGATGTTTACCCGATCCGCAACAAGGCGTTCAAGCAGGACACCCCTGTCCAGAACTGCCCAACCTGCGCACGCCAGAACGCGATCGCTGGCATTTGGAACGACGACACCCAGGAGTACTTCGTCCCACGGCAGTGCAACAAGTGCCGTGATCAACAGCCGGGCCGTGCTCCTGTGCCATGCCGAGATTGCGGCCTGACCTTCCCGAAGAGCCAGCTGAGGTACGGACGGTGCCCGTCGTGCGCGCAAAAGGAAGACGAACGGCAAGCGCGCGCCAACATGCTCGACCCGTCTCGTCTCTGCGCCCGGTGCCAGAAGCCCTACATCACCTATGGAAACGTCGAGTGGCACCAACGGAACGGCAGAGCGGTCCCCATAACTCACAAGGCCGGCTCCGGCGGGCGCTACCCCGCCGGTTGCGTTCCGACGCTGCCACCCACAATCCGGACCGGTGCCACCGCCTCCAATCCCAAGCCGAGCGCGCAGCCCCAGGTGGGCTTCTGGGCACGGCTCCGGAAATGGATCGCCGGCAGCTAGCAGCAACAGCTTCAACGAAAGGATGCACCATGGCACGTCTTAACATCGGAGCCGACGACCTCGTCGACAACCCCACCCCGCGCGTACCCGTCTCACTCTGCCTCGATACCAGCAGCTCGATGAACGGTTCGCCGATTGAGGAACTCATCCGCGGCGTCAACCTCTTCTACGACGCGATCGACGAAGATGACGACGCTCACGACTCCGCCGAGATCAACATTGTCGAGTTCAATTCGTCTGCGGGCCTCGTCCATGACTTCGCAAGCATCGAGCGACTGCAGCGGATCTCGGCCTTGAGGGCGAGCGGCACCACCGCAATGGGCGCCGGTGTCAACCTCGCTCTGGACACGCTCGAGAAGAGAAAAGCGACTTACTCCGGGAGTGGCGTCCTCTATTACCAGCCGTGGCTGGTGCTCATGACGGACGGCGCGCCCACCGACGACATCGACATCGCCGTCGGGCGCGTCATCGACCTGGTCGAGGCCAAGAAGCTCACTGTGTTTCCGATCGGCATCGGGGGCGGCGCCGACATGAGGACGCTCGCCCGTTTCAGCCCAAACCGTCCTCCGCTGCGCCTCGACGGGCTGAAGTTCAAAGAGTTCTTCGAATGGCTCTCTCGGTCAGTAGCGCGAGTGTCGCGGTCGACGCCCGGTGACGCTGTCAAGCTCGATCTCGAAGGGCTCGCTGGCTGGGCGGAGCTGTAGGTGTTCAAAGAGTTCCACTACCAGGCGAGGGGGCGTAGCCACCTGCGCGACGGCACGCCGGTCCAAGACCGGACGAAGTACCTGTCTCGCGGGGGCGTCCAAGTCCTTTGCCTGGCCGACGGGGCGGGCTCAGCGTCCCACTCGGAGTTCGGCGCCCAGGCGGTCGTTGATGAAGGGTGTGCCGTACTCGTAGAACAGTTCGCCGATTACGCTGAATCCAACGACGGCGTCCAGGTGAAAGTGGATCTCCTCGGTCGACTTGTAGCCAAGGTGGCAGCCGCCGCGGAAAGGCACCATGCATCACCCGATGATCTCGCCTCGACATTCCTTTGTGTAGCCGTATTCGGCAACAGGTTCCTCGGCGCGCATGTCGGAGACGGGGTCGTCGGGTATCTGAAGCACGGCGACTTGAAGGTCATCTCGGGTCCGGACAACGCCGAGTTTGCGAACCAAACAACGTTCGTCACTTCGGCGCGTGCACTCGAGTCATTGCGACTCTTCCGCGGATCCCTCGACGGAGTCAGCGGATTCATCCTCATGAGTGATGGCACGGGAGACAGCCTGTACGACCCGCGCACTGGCGAGCTGGCGGGCGCATGCTCCAAACTCATCGCCGCCGTCGGCACGGCACCCGGTCAGCAGAGCAAGAACTCCGAGTACAGGAAGCGGCTGCGGCGGCTCGTGGATAGCACCATCCGGAATGCGACCAACGACGACTGCTCAATCGGTATCTTCGGCCGCTAAAGGCCCACCTCGACGAGCGCCCGGACGAGAGCCGCGCCCTTCAGGACGCGGTCTTCCGTGTCAATCAGCTCACCGTCGACCTCTACCTGGCGAACCGGCAGAAACCCCGAGTCCGTCACACCACGTGCCTCGCAGACGGCATTGAATCGGTTCGCGGCGTCGAAATCCTGTGGTGCTGCAAGCTCGAAGCCCTCCTCCACACATCTGATTCCGATGCCACTCCTTGAGAGCCGGAGCCACCTCGGTGTTGTTTCATACCCGCGGAACCAGGGGTCGTTGAGCCGGTCCTCTACGGCGCTGATGCGATAGATCGCGAGCAAGTATGGGTCTCGATAGTATGCGCTGCCCGTGAGGGACGCCGTCCTCAGCATGCACATGGAGTAGCCCCAGACGTCGCGGGTAGATCGATGTTCGCCATAGTAGATTCCCGTTGTTCCCTCACGCATTGCCGGGTAGGCAACCATGTAATACCGCCAGTCGAGCCGGCCAGTTGCGCGTCGGGCGGCGAGAAACTCAGAGGATATGCGCTCTAGGCTCTCCACGGCGGGATCGCTCGATGCTGCGACCTCGTCGAGCAGTGCTCCGAGGGCCGTGCGTAGCGCACCGTTTCGTCCTCGCCCAGTGTGCGAGAGCACTTCGCGCCATCGAGACGCTTGGTTCGGAGCTCCCGTTCCGAATTGCCTGACGCGGCCACTACCGAGATCAAAGCCATAATCGCCCTTCGCAAGCAGAGCAGCGGCGAGGCGCCCCCACGCATGCGGCTCGGCCACGCGGCCGAAAGCAACCGCTCGCGACGGAAGCGTTGATGGCTCCAGATCGAACGCGAAGATTCGGCCACGGAGAAGTGGATGGTCTTCAAGACGATGAATCACCGGCTCGAGATCGCTGCCGGTGAATGATCGCTTCGTCTGCTCGTCTCGGATGCGATCGGGATTGAAGCCGCGGAGTTCGTCGAGCGACCCATTCGTGATCAACAGGTCCACACCGGGAACAAGGTCGGTCATGCGAGCTTCGCGGACCTCGTCATCGGCCAGATCGATGAGGTTTCGCAAGACTCGAACGCGGCGGGCGAAGTCCGGTGTCTGGTGCTGACGATGGACAATGACTGCGAGCAGGAAGAGCGTTTCTGCCAAGGAGAACTGGCGCCCCCGACCACGCTTGATCCCGTAGGTGCGCAAGCACGATGCGAACAGATTGATGTTCGTCGCGTCGAAGAGCGGAATCTTCTTCTGCTCTGCGGCGATCGCTGCGCCATCCGCGTCGGTGAACACGTCTGCGAAAGCCGCATCGACGTCGTCAACGCCCACCCATGTGTCGAATGCATGCTCCAGGAAGTCCAGGTGCGTCTCGCGCCTGGGATTGGTTGACCCAAAGGCTCGCTCCGCGCGCTCGAGAAGGGTCGCAGCCTGCATCGGGTCGCCGTCCCGCCATTCGCAGACCTCGACCACGAACTCGAAGTACCTCAGAAACTCGTCGTCGATGACGTCGTCGCCGCCGTCGAATTGCCAGAGGACATCGGTCCACACGCCGTCGATCTTGTGGGTGATGCGGTCAAACCTGCTGCTATCGGTAGTGTCATCCAGCAACTTCTCGAATCGAGCCTTGAAGTTCTCGAAGTCAGTCAGGGGCTTACCGCGCGAATTCATCTTGATGTACAGCTCGTCCCCAGAGGGCATGTCGTCGATGGGGAGGAAGTAGAACGATATCGCCGGCGACTCCGTGTCGGTGAGCCGCGCCCATGCGGCGCTGAGATCTACATGCTCGTGTCCGAGTCGATCGTGAATAGCGTCCAGCATCACCAGCATCGCCTGAACGGTCGGGTCGTGCCTCCACGCGTACAAGTACCAGGCCTGGTTGGTAATCCATTTTGAAGGCGTGGTGAATTCGTCCGTGAGGGGATGCTTCGGGTTCACAAGCTGCCGACAGAAGAGCTCGGCCGTGGGACGAGTAGCGTACGTGAGCTTGAGAAGTCCAGCCGCCTCGCCCAATCGGCCAGTACGCGCCGCGATGTACCAGTGCAGCAGGAAGAGGGTTGTGAGTCGCTGTTGCCCGTCCAGAGGCTTGAGCGTGGAGCCCTCGATCTCCCCGTAGACGAAATCGAGATCCAGAGGGTCGCTGCCTGCTATCGCTGCGATGAGCGCTCCGAGGAAGTCATGCCTAATGGCTTCGACGAGCGGGCCTCTCCGGCCCTGTGCGTAGTCCCGCTGGATAAGCGGGATCTCTACACGCGCGACTTGAGGCATTCCTCCCTCGGCGGCTGCGAACATTCCGACGAACGATGTCCTGAGCCCCTTCATGTAGCGAGCTCCTGACTGTCTACCTCGGGGTCGGGTCTCAAGTAGGGCGCAACCGCCGCGAGGATCGCTCGAAGGTACGCCTCACGGTCCTGCACGCCCCAGAAGTGGATCTGTTGGTCGTCGGCCTCGGTGTAGTACTTCAAGAAGACGTTCCGGGTGCACGCGGGGATGTATGAGCCGTTCTTGTCGCGGCCGATGATCTCCCGTCGCTTGACTTCGAACGTCGAGTTCGACAGAGCGCTGTTGTCGCCGCTCGCCAGTAGGGCAAGGTTCGAGATCGTGTGCACGCCGTCCTCGCTATCGTCTTCCCTCGCGGTGAGCGCTTGCTCGACGCGAGCCTTGACCTGGTCGAACTGAGTGCCTATCGCGACGACCCGCGGGTCGGCGATCGCCTCAAGGACGCCGTCGATCTCGGCAAGGAGATCTGAGCGGAGGGCCTCATCGAGGCTCGGGACGTCAGCGACGGCGTTGCGGTGGAGTCGGAGCCACTCGGCCCACACCTTCTCGTCGCGCTTGATATCGAGCGCGTTCTGCGCATGAATGTGCTCGAGCGACCAAACTCCTCGCGAGTGGGCATGGAACGAATAACGCTCGGTCGAGTCTGCGCGAAGCCGGACGGTCTCCACGTTCATGAGGAGAAGGACGTCCGAGCACTTGGAACTCGACTTCTGGTAATCGAGATCGGCGACCTGGCCGGCAGTCAGATTCAGGTGCACGGCAATGAAGCCATCGAGCTTCGCCTGAAGCGCGGGCCGCGTCAAACCGGCGACGGCTGACAGAAGACTCGCGAACGTGTGCTTGCGCGTCGCGATGAGGTAGCCGACCTTGTGGAAGATGTCACGATCCTCGTACCAGCCGACGATGAGGGAGTGCAGGGCTACGACGTCGTCCCAGAACGACTGAGGGTCAGCATCGATCGCCGGTCGAAGCGTCTCGAAAGTGTAGTACCGCGGCCGATGCTCGCCTGGTGGTGGGCCGCCGAGACGATCCGCGAGCGTGTCAAGGATCAAGCTGATTCGCGTCGGGTCATCCTCATCGCGGGTGGTTACGAACGACCAGACTTCGGGTACCCGGAGTTCACGTTCGAACTGATCCCATTGCGCCGCCGTCTGCTCGCTGCGATCGGAGAATCCCGCGCGATGGTGGAGTTTCGCGAGCAGTTGTGCCTTTACCAGCTCGGCATCCGACAAAGGGATCCGTCCGACGTTGAGCCGAGTGAAGAGCTCGATCGAGTCGAGCTCCTTGGGTGCCTCGTACCAGATCACGCGCACCGACTCGAAGAGGTAGTCGTAGAAGCGATTCGCCGCCCATTGTTTCCGATGGTCAAACTGATCGAACCATCGATCGATGTACGCGTAAGCGGCAAAGATGTGATGGAAGTCGATGTTCTCCCGCCGGCGGTCCTCCGACGGATTACTCAGAAAGTCCGAGCTTCCGCCTCGCGTTTCATACTCGAGCGTGAATCCCGCACCGGCGTTCTGCAGGCCCTCAGTCATCATGTATTGGAAGATCAGGAACAGCGTCGTCAGCCGTTGCTGTCCGTCGATCAGCTCCCACCTTCCATCTGGCAGCGACTTCACGACGACAGGCTGCAGGTAGTAGGGATCACCCCCACTTGCCCAGACGTCGTCGAGCAGCCGCCCGACTTCCTCATTCCCCCACCGATAGCCGCGCTGGTATGCGGGGACGAACAAAGACCCGGTGATGTCTCCGACGGCTCGTCGCTCGAGAATGGCATCCACGCGCCCACCCTATTCCGCGCAAGCAGCTCAGGCGGTGGACGTCGGCGGCCCGCTTTCCTTCAAGGGCTCGATCATGGTGATCTCAGGCTATGGCGCCCCCTCCTGGCAGGGCGGAAAGCGGCGATCGGGTGTGGAGGTGCGCGCACCGTCCTCAGTGCACTGCGAGCGGAGACGCCACAACGCGTTCAGCACCGCTCCGATCCACGAACCGCTCCGAGAGAGTCGCCGTCGCCATCTCGACGGGCAGCGCGGCCGAGAACTTGAGCCCCGCAACTGCCTCGGGTGGCACCGCAGGCAGCGCGCCCGAGACATCCGCCGACCTCAGGTCGGCGACCGAGACTCCATCCGGGAACCGGATCATCTCGTTGTCGGCGACTGCTTCCGCAGCGACCTCGCCGAGTGCTGCGATCAGAGTCTGATGCGCGCGAAGACCGGCGAAACCCCAAAGGGTGGCCCCTTTCGCGCCCTTGCTCAAGACGGTCCCCTCGGCGTCGACGTCAGCCGCACGCAGTTCACGAACGTACGCGAGCCGCCGCACAGCCCGAGCCGAGAGGGTCACCGGCGGGTCCTCCCCCAGCAACACGTCACGCCGAGCGCGCAGAAGCTCGAACGGCTCGGCGACCGAGCCGCTCGACCAGCGCACCTTGCCCTTTTCTGCGTCCGGCGTGACATATGTCACCCGCTTCTCCCAGTCGACGTCGGTGATCCTCCACGCGCGACCGTTGAGTAGGAGTGGCCGAAGCCCATCCGCGACATCCTTCGGCAACGAGATCGGTGCAACGGACCCGATCTCCTTGGTGCCTTGGAGCACACGGATC
This sequence comes from Agromyces sp. 3263, assembly GCF_031456545.1. Classification (NCBI taxonomy): domain Bacteria; kingdom Bacillati; phylum Actinomycetota; class Actinomycetes; order Micrococcales; family Microbacteriaceae; genus Agromyces; species Agromyces sp. 3263. The sequence goes on along the minus strand of NZ_JAVDUV010000001.1, from coordinate 2,296,006 downwards.
TCGAGGTCTGCGATGAACGAGGACAGGAGGTCCATGAAGTTGCGACGACCGAATGCACGCTCGGCCGTAGGTCCGATGACCAGCAGGTCGCCATCGGCGACGAGAAAGTCGGATCCCACGAGGTAGTCAAGCACCTCGGTCGCGCCATCCATGACCGCGGAACCCGCCCACCAGTCTTCCCAGCCTGCGATCGGGATGCGACCTTCCTGCAGCGCGAGCGCGAGCAGCTGCTGCGCAGCGATGTGTCGCGGATGCGGCGGGGCGACGATCGGCTCGACGAAGCCACGTGACCACAGCAACAGGAGGCCCGCCGCTCGAGCGAACGCATCGAGCTCGGTCGCGAGGAACAACGCGTTCCGCGATGTCCCTGGCCGCCGCCCGGTGCGACCGAGTCGCTGCAGAAACGCCGACACCGAGAACGGCGCATCGATCTGGATCATCCGGTCGAGGTCGCCGATGTCTATGCCGAGTTCGAGCGTCGATGTGGCGACGATCACGCAGTCGCGCGCTTCTGCGAACGCCCGCTCGCTGATGCGCCGCTCATCGACCGACAGCGAGGAGTGGGAAACATACGTGGTCACGCCCCGCTGTCGCAGTTCGAACGCGAGTTCCTCGGCCTGAGCCCGCGATTGGCAGAAGACGAGCCGCTTCTCCCCCACGAACAGCCGCGACAGGATCTCAGCGGCGTTCTCGAGCGAGCCAACGTAGTCGAGCGTGATCTCGGGCTCAGCAATCGTGCTCGAGTCGCGCACGACCTTTGCGAACACACCGCGAGCCCGGTTCGAGCCCTGCAGCCAGTGCAGCACGTCCTCCGGGTTGCCGAGCGTCGCCGACAGCCCGATTCGCTGGATCGGCCGGTCGGCGATGCGCTGCAGCCGCTCGAGTACCGCGAGCAGGTGCCAGCCACGATCGGATGCCGCGAACGAATGCACCTCGTCGACGACGATCGCGCGGATGCTCCGGAAGAACTGATGATGCAAGACTCGCCGCGAGACGAGCATCGCCTCGAGCGATTCCGGCGTGGTGAGCAGGATGTCTGGCGGGTCAGCGAGGATGCGTCGGCGATCGCCATCGCCGACATCGCCGTGCCAAAGCGCCACCCTGCGGCCGACCCACTCGGTGTACTTCTCCAAGCGCGGCAGCAGGTTGTTGAGCAGCGCCTTGAGCGGGGTCACGTATATGACGGTGAAGCCGTGCCACGAGTCATCCATCATGCTCGAGAGCAGCGGGAAGACCGCCGCTTCCGTCTTGCCTCCAGCGGTGGGCGCAACCAGCAGGCAGTCGGCCCCGCTGCAAATCGGGGCGACCGATGCCTCCTGCAGCGGTCGCAGCGACGGCCAGCCGAGTGAGTTGACGACGTGATATTCGATCGCCGAGTGCAGGCCGGCCGCGCCCATCAGATGCCGAGGTCGATATCGTCGACGCCTACGGGAGTCGGCACACGAACCTCGCCGCGGCGGATGGCTGCCTGCTCCTCTTCAGTGAGCGACGTGAGCGGACCCGCCTCGCCGAGCGCTTCACGCCTCGGGTCGTAGTCGACGTAGAGGTCGACCTTGTCCATCACGTCGATGAGCTGGCGAAGGAACACTCGCGGGGCGATGCCGACCTTTCCACCGAGCTGCCCGGCGATCTTGGCTGCGTAGGAGTCGATGAACCTGTCGTCGACGGCGCTGGCGACTCGGTATCCGTTGTCGGCACCGTCGGCGTAGATATCGCGGATGCGTCCGCCGAGCTCGTGCAGTGACTCGTACGTGAACCCCGTGAGCCGGAGCTGCGGGGCGCGCGGGTTATCGAAGCGCGGGTTCGTCTCGAATCGAGTCTCGAGGCGTTGCGCGAGGGGAGCCAGTCGCTGCACTCCCTGCTGGCCATCGAAGAAGGCAGGCGTGCCGGTGATGAGGAGATACAAGCCAGGGAACCGGCCCGCATCAACCTCGTCGAGCAGCTGCCGCAACGAGTTGAGTGACTTCTCACGCACATCAGACCGCACCCGCTGCAGTGTCTCGACCTCGTCGAGAATGACAATAAGTCCGGCATACCCGGCGTCCTTGAGCACGGCGAGCAAACCCTGTAGAAAGCCGAGCGCGCCGAAGTGGTCGAGTTCGCCCTTGATGCCCGCGTAGCGTCGCACGCTCGCGGCGACGTGCGGTTGTCCACCCAGCCAGGCGATGAGGCCATCTGCCTCGGCGGAGTCTCCTCGTTCAACCGCTGAACGATACCCGCGCAATGCCGTCGCGAACGCGGGCGCGGTCCTGCTGACGTTGGCGAGCCGCTTCTCGATGAGTTCGTCGGTCGCTCGCGCGATGGCTTGGCGGTCGTTCGGGTCCACTCCCCCATCGACGACGTCGCCTTCGAGATTGAAGAACCAACTGTCGACGATCTCCTTGAATGCGCTCGGCTGCGCCGACGACGTCGAGATGCTCTCGACGATGCGCCGATACACGGTCTCGAGCTTGTGCAACGGCGTCTCCGTCTCGGAGATCTGCACCTCGGCGGTCGCGAAGTCCGCGGCCTTCGCGGTCTCGCTCATCCAGCGTGCGAAGAACGTCTTCCCTGAGCCGTACTCGCCGCGCACTGCCTTAAACTGGGCCCCACCGTTCGCGACAACGCCAAGCTCAGCCTTGATCGTCGGCGCGAAGCGATCAAGTCCGACCGCCATCACGTCGAGACCTCGCTGGGGAACGGTACCGCGGCGCAATGAGTCGACGATCTCCTGGCGACGTCGGGGGCTCACCTGCATATCTCTGCTCCTACCTCAGACTGAACTGCTCACGCAGCAACGCACGATCGATCACGATGCTCGCCTGATCTGCGTCAGTCGAAACCGTCTCGAATCCATCGACGTTGAGTGTGCGACGAAGGACCGCGAGCACATTGTCCACGCCTCCAAGCGTCACTCCAAGGATGTCAGCGAGCACTTCGCGGCGCACTCTCCCGTCTCGATCATCCGCAGCGTCGACGATCCGCGCGACGACCGAATCATCAAGGGCACGACGAACAAGTCGCTTCTTCTGCAAGGCGTAGGTCTCTGAGGCGATCAGCAACGTGCTGATACGAACCGCTGGCTCAATGACTCGTGGGGGCGTGGTCTCAGGGTCAGAGAGATCGAGTTCGATTGTGCGGCTGTTGTCTTCGGCGGTGTCCAGATCCGGGAGTGCGACCTGCACTGCCGTCCTGGATAGGGGTGTCCGATCGTCGAGCTGCGGCGCTCCCCAGGCGGCCGGCAATTCCGACACGTCCGCTTCGATACGACGCGCCATCGCGGTCGAATTCCGGAGCGCCTCGAGCGTCCGTTGTGGGTCGAGCGCTTGCCGCCGGAAGGTTCGTCCGACATCGTTCTCGCCGAACAGTTCCCCAGCCTCGGGATCGAAGATAAGCAGGGCGACGTAGCTTGAATTCGCCAGCGCGATGGCTTCTCGGCAGTGAACCTCGCACTGGTGAACAGGAGCGGCACTCGACCTCGTTCTGCGGCCGAATCCCTGAGACCTCGCACGGTCACCGCATCCACATGACTCGCGCTGTGGATCACCCACGCCACGTAGAAGCGCGAGATGACCTCGACGAACCCGTCGCTGGCGCTGGCTTCGGTTTCGATGCGCGTATCAGCCACACCGAGATGTCGAAGCCAATCGCGAACCAGCGCCGCCGACCCGCGGAAGGACACCCCGTACGGTTGCGGGCCGGGTTGCGGACCCGAGGCAACCTCCGTTGCCCCCGAACGTGGGTCGTCCCGTTTGGTCGGTGCAGACCAGGACGAGGGATCCGCCAACCGGCTGTGCATTCTGTTCGCGGCCAGCCCCCAAAGCCAGGTCTGAACGTGATCGCGCATATCACGCTTGGCTCTCGCCGCCCATGAACGCCTGGTCGACCAATCGTCGGCGTCGAAATCGATCTGCTCGAGGAGCCCGTCGATGGCGGCCCTGAGCTGCGCTTGTGATGCGGGAGAGGGGTTGGTCATGGACCATTCGCCGGCCATCGCATCGGCGTACGCAAGCATCCTCGACTGTGCAGCGCTCGGAGTCAGGCGCCGACCGTTCGCTATCCACGTCACGGGCGCCTACTTCAGATTGAACTGTTCGCGCAGCAGCTCGCGGTTGAGAACGATCGTGACCTCGTCGGCATCGGTGGTAACGGTGTCGTATCCGTCGATGTTGAGCAGTCGCCGGAGCACCGTGAGCGTGAGGTCAAGTGCAGCCGGTGCGAGCTGAAGCCGCGCGGCGAGCACGTCTCGGTGGACACGACCGTCACGTTCGTCGATGAGGTCGACAGTGCTCGCGACCACGGCATCATCGAGCGGGTGTCGGCCCAGCCGCTTGCGCTGCTCGACGTACAGCTCTGACGCGAGCAACATCTCGCTCAGGAGATCGGATGCCAGGGGTTGCTTGTCGCTCGACTCGTCGACGGCGAACTCGAACATCGGCACGACATCGGCAGGCTTTGCTGACCGTTTCGTTGGCTTGGCGACTGGGGCGTCTGGCACCGCAATATCTGCGGATGCCTCAGCCGGCACCCGCTCGTACCACCAGTCGGGCGCCTGGGGCGGCGCATCGTGCCATCCCTTCGGCGCTTCGGCACCTGCGGGCCGGAAGACCACGATCGGCACGGTGAGTTCCGCAAGCGCCGCCCCGCCGTGGTATCCGGCGGCTTTGGACGTGTAGCGGAGCCCTTCGGCTCGCGCGAGCACTGCTGAGCCGCCGGGCGCAAGCACTCTGGCTCCCGACACGTGTACCTCGTCGGCGGCCGGGGCGCCGGTCGCCGTGCGCCAGCGTGCTCCACCGCTGTCGTTCGCGCGGTACTCACCGCCGCGTTCGATGACGTGGCCGTGGTCGGAGGTGAGTACGACAGTTCGTCCAGCGGCGGCAGCCGCAGCGAGCAAGGGTGCAAGGTTCGCGACACGATTCAGCGTCCAACGTGTCGAGTCGGGGTCCGCTTTCGCGAGGTCGTCATCGATGGTGTTGAGCACCACGCCGACGACCTTGGGACCCGCCGTCGAGACAGCCGTCTCGACGGCACTTGGCAACAGTGCGCCCGCCGACGAGCGCAGGTCGTCCTTGTGGAAGAGCATCCCTCCGGTGAGTTTCGCGAACGCAGTCTTCTCCGTGCTCTGGTTTCCGTCGGTGAGCCGGCCGGCGAAGAGCGACGAGCGCGAGTAGCGAGTGACGCTCGGGAGCGTCGCAAGCGCTGCCTCACGCTTGGTGAGGTCGTTCGGCAGGACTTCCACCCAGCGGAGTCGTCCAACCTCGTCGGCGAGCTCAGCGGCGACTGCTGCCGACATTCCATCGAGCACGATGAGCAGCACGCGCTCGCGCGCAAGCGGTTCGACGACCCTGGCCAGCAACGACTCGATCGGCGCGATGTCGGTTGGCACGTCTCCGGTGAGCACAGCTGCTGCGGCAGCGTCCTCAGCGCCGCGCCGTTCGCCAACCCGCTCGGCGAGCGACCGATACGCGCTCGTCAATGCGGTGCGAGCCGAGCCGTTCCAGATCACGCTGAGGGCGCGATCGGCCCAGGCCGAGTCGTGCAGGTAAGTAGTTGCTGCCTCCCCGAAGGATGACGGGAGAACTGACGGTTCGGACGCGAGCCAACGGGTGAGTCGGGTCGCCATCTCGGCCCCAAGCAACTCGCCAGCATCATGCGTCGCGAGCAGGTGCGCGCGCACCTCGGCAAGCGCGTCGTCGACTGCGCTTGTGCGGCCTTCGGATGCGTCAGCAGCCGCTGCTTCGATTGCCGCCGCGAGCTGCTCGTACCGACGTTCGAGTCCCGCGGGCAGCACCGACGAGTCGGACGCGCCGTCGGTCCAATCGAGGTCAGCGAAGATCGCCTCGGCCTGGCGAAGCACATCATTGAGGTGCACGTCTGCAGCTGCTTCGCGACGCAGAATGATGGCCCGGGCAGCGTCACCGAGCAGTCGCACGTCGGTCTCGGCAGCCTTACCGCCGAGAAAGCGTTCATCGAAGCGCACACGTGCGGTGGCGTCGGCCTGACCGTTCCACAGCATGTCGGCCACGAGCGCCACGGCGAGCGTCGAGAACGACTTCGATCGCGCCTTCGACTCCACTGCGAGGGCGGCGCTGCCGCCCACGTGTCGTTTAGTGGCGGCAAGCACGCCGGCGAGTTCGTCGGCCTTGTAGTCGTATAAGCGCGCAACGGTTTGAGGTTCGTCGATGTGTTCGAGCACGGCGAGTAGGTCGACCTCGTCGGCGCTGTCGACACCGATGAGATCGGCAAGGATCGCCCGTATGACGTGGTCGCCGCTGAGCGTGCCCCCGCGCGCGATGGGCCACCCCGCCGAACGCTGGCGGGTCAGCAGGAACGGCGGTAGCCAACTGCCGAGTTCCCGGACGCTGCGGTCGACGACGGGGTCGCTGACCTTGAACAACCCGGGCACGAGTTCCCAGGCGTCGACAGACTGCACGGCGTACCGCTCCGCTCGCAGCCGCACGGCGCTGCCGAGCTGCTGGTCGTCGAGGTGGGTGAGTACGACGATCGGCTCGCCAGAGTACTGGTGTACGGCGTCGAGCACGGCGAGCTGTGAGATGCCGTTGATGACGTGCACGTGCTCGTCACCGACGGTCAGCGACGAGGGCCCGCTCCACGTCGGGTTGGCGCGAAGCAGCAGCATGTTGGCTCGTCGTTTGCCGTCGTCGCGCCACTGCCGAAGCCGGCCCCGCAGGGTCGCCTCATCGAGCACCGGTGCCCAGGATGCTTCGCCGGCCAAGGTCACTCAACCCACCAGTCGATGCGCACGTGCTTGTTCGGATTCGCACCGAGTGCTGCCTCGAGCGCCTTCTGCAGACTCGAGATCGTCGAGTCGAGTTCGCCAGGAGCCGCTGACGTTGACCCGCTCGTCGGCCCGTCAGGACGAGCAGGGCCAGGCGGCATCGGCGCGGGCGGCGTCGGCGCATGAGGATTCGGCGGGGTCGGCCCAGGCACATTGATGACCGCATCACGCGCGACGCGCGCGGCCTCGGTCAGTCGAGGAACGAGCTGTGCGATGGCCTCGTTGGAAGCGGCGGCGTGCTGAAGTGTCGCGATGGCGTCGTCGACCTCTGCGCGACCAAGCGTCGCCGCCTTCGCGATGAAGTCCCAGCCCGCTCCCTCGAGCGCCCGAGAGACGGCATCTGCGTTCGCGATCGACTTGCCGACCACGTCTGCCGAGTCGACGAGCGTCGTGTCGGCGAGCCGGATGATCGCAAGCCTCGGTTCGTTCTCCTTCGCGAGCAACCCGAGCAGCTCCGACGCGTTACGTGCGGTCGCGAGCCGCCCGGTAACCGCCGTCGTGTCGATGCCAAGTTGCCCGGCGTGCGCCTCGAGCTGCGAGACGAGCTCGGAAGCTGCGGAACTCTTCGACTTCGCCGCGTCGACGATCGCCGCACCGAGCCGCCGCACCGCCCCTGAGTTGCGGTACGTCTCCGCCCTGATACCGAATAGCGGCGCAACGACCGAATTCGCCCGCGTCCACGAATCTTCATCGGGCAGATTCGCGGCTCGGAGCACGAGGTCATCCGTGACCGAACCGACTGCTGGTCGGTCGACGGCGGCGGCCCCGCGCACCCATTCGCGGTCGGCGACGATCGACCAGCCGAGCAGCACCGTGTCTTCGAGATCGCGCGACATGCCCCAGGGCTCGAGCCGCGCGCGTAGGGCGGCTGCCGTAAGTGCAGCGCCGAGTTCGGCCTCCCAGCGCGTGAAATCGTCGCGCCATCCGAACTGAGCGAGCTGGGCGGTGAAGATGTTCTCGTTGCGCACGCCGAACTTCAACGGCACGGCGACGGCAGAAGCGACTCGTTTCTGGGTCGGGTTCAGCGACTCCAGACGTCCAGAATGCTCGGCCGTCTCGGCGAGCAGCGCCAGCGTCTCGTCGAGCTCCCGGCGCTTGACCTCGACAGTGCCAAGATCGGGGTGGTTCGGGTACGCGTTCTTCCACGCCTGATCGAGGACACCGGTGAGGCCGCCCGCGAGCGTGCCGGTGACCGGCGGTTGTAGGGTGAGCCCGTGCACGAGTGAGGTGAACGTCTCGCTCGGCAGGAGCTGCTCGTCGACGTCGGCGGCGTCGGGCGCAGAGACTCCGTACGCCCTGAGCAGTGCGCGACCGAACGATTCGCGCAGGTTGCTGCGGTTGTTCTCGAGCGCCTGCCTTGCGGCGGGACGGTCGCTCACGGGCAGGTGATCGGCGTACTGATCGAAGCGGTTCTCGGTGAGCAGATACTCGAGCACGACGAGTCGCCCGAGGTCGCTCTGCCGCGGCGCCGTCAGGAAGTTCGGCAGCCACGCGATGGTGTCGGCGACGATGCCCTTCTCGCGAAGCTCGGTGATCCGCGCAAGGTCGTCGCGCGGACCGGTTTGCCCGTCGGCTGCGTAGGGGAAGTCGATGAAGACCTTCCACTCGCCCTCGGCGGTCTCGAAGTCGTAGTCCTTGAAGTCGTTGCTGCCGCTGTGGATGTTGCCGAACCAGATCGACGCGGTGCGCTTCTGCCCGCGCCACACGTGCGGGAAGGGGGTGCCTTGGCCGAGCATCCCGACCGTGGCACCGAGTCCGAGACCCTCGAGCACAAGCTTGCGTACGAGTGCGCGGCGCGCGGGCTGGCTGTCTTCGCCGCGCACGCGGTCGAGGATCGAGTCGTAGTCGACACCCGAGAGCTGCACTGAGATGACGGGGTCGACACCTTCACCAACGTGGATCTCGCCGAACTCTTCAGCCCATTTGCGCACGAGCCCGAGCGTCTGCGCAGTCTCCGCGCCAGGCACGAACGCGGTGACCGAGCCGAAGTTGAGCGAGTGCAGCTTCGAGGCGGTGAGGTTCTTCAACGAAGCTGCGCCGGGGGCGAGCGCCGCGACGAGCAGCGTCTTGGCGAGACGGTCTTCGTTGCGGAACGGGTGGATTCGCGGCAGCCCCGCGGCGGCTTCCTCGCTGAGCGCATGCTTATTGAGCAGGTATGGACGAAGCTTCTCGACGTAGAACGTCGCCGAGATCGCGAAGTGCTGCTGCATCGTGTCGTCCAGCGGCTTGAGCGTGCCGAGCGCGACCGGCTCGTACAGGTCGCCAACCGGGATGACGTCGCCGGCAGTGAGCTCGTCGCGACCGTCGACGAGCAGCTCACCCATGAGCTTCAGCGCGGTGCGCTCCCGCTGCATGAGATTTGAGAGGGCGACCATCGCGTCGACGAGCGCGGGCGAGAACGGATACACGCTCGAGAACTCGGCTTCGCCCGAGGATGCCTCGTCGGCGAGGAGGTTGTTCCAGGCGGTGTTGTCGTGGCGCACGCGGGCGAGCGCCGACTTGAGCGTGTCGTCGGCGTCCTGATCGACTGGCTGCAGCAGGCGCTGCTTGACGATCTTCGGCAGGTCGGCCGCGCGCAGCTGGATCTTGTCGAACCGGTCGTCCCAGTAGTTGAAGGTCTGCTGCTGCGCTTCACGCTCGACCCCGAGCGTGCTGCTGCCGAGGAACTGCGCGAGGTCGCGCTGCCGGGCGACGAACGAGATGAAGGGCACGGGAAGGCTACCGGTCCCGGTCTCGACAAGCTTGGCGACCTTGGATATCTCGCCCTGCACGAACTCCTGGTTGGAGATGTGCTGGCCGAGCCAGAGCACGAGTTCGTCGAGGAACAGCACGACACCGTCATAGCCGAGGCTCTGAGCGTGGTTGCTGATGGTCTTCAGACCCGTCGAGATGTCGACCCAGGCGCCGGCGTTCGTGTAGCCCTTGAACAGGGTCGAGGTGAGGTCGCTCACGAGTCGGTCGCGGTCCGCGTTACCGGTCGACTGCGCAATCGCGGCGTCGAAGGATGCCGCATCCCATCCGGTCGCCAGCGCACCCCAACCGCCGCCGGTGCTGTCGGTCGAGACGGCCGCGAAGAACTGGTCGTCGCCGAACGTTGCGCGCTGCTGCTTGGCGTCTTCGAGAAGCTGGTCGCTGACGTGGAGGAACGGCAGAGGTGATTCCGGATGCTTCGCCGCGACGGTGTCGAGGTAGCCCGAGAACAGCGCCGACTCGAAGCTCTTCGCCCCGATCAGGTGGTAGTCGACGGCGAAGAAGCGCTTTTCGAGCACGTCGAGGTGCTTGCTCACCACCGGCCCGATGCCCGGCACTTCGCGCGCGGGCAAGTGCTGGGTGAGGAGCAGGTGCAGCACGGCCATGAAGTGCGACTTACCGGCACCGAACGAGCCGTGGATGTACGTGCCGCGCGACGTGCGGTTCGTCACGGCATGCTCGACGAGACCGAGTGCGTCGTCGAACGCCTCGGCAATGGCGTCGGTGACTACATAGTCGGCGAGAGTGCGGTCGGCAGCGGCGACGCCGTCGTGCAGTTTGAGCACGAAGTCGGCGGAGTCGATGCGCGTCGGAATCGTGATGAGGTCACGAAGCGGCGTGGTGAGCGGCAGGGCGGTCATTTGGTGCCTTTCGAGGCGGCGCGGCCACGAGTCGCGACGGGCGGTTGCCACCCGGTGACACTGTCGCGCGCGAGCTGGAGTTGGGTGAGCAACTGGTCGGTCAGGCCGCTGATCGCCAACGCAGGGCTGACGCCGAGGTTAGGGTCGAGCTCGGCGTGCCACTGATCGAGCCACGGCTGCAGTTCGATGAGCCCACCGATCAGGGGTGCGAGGTCGTCGGACGTTGCGCCAGCCGCGAGCAGCTCCATCGGGAGGCGCGCAAGGGCCTGAGCCCGATCGGCGTGATTCCAGCCGGCCCAGCCGTAGACCGGGCTCGGGTCGTTGGCTCGGTTCGTGCCGGGGTAGGAAATGAAGCGCTCTTTCGGCACGTCGAGTTTGCCGCGTGCCTTCCAGTACGTCGACTTGCGGAAGTCACCCTGCCCGTACTTCGACGGCACAGGCACCTCGACGCGCTCACCCCGATCTTCAGCGCGCTGTAACTCCCACGTGTGTTCCCACGCCCGGAACTTCTCGAACCCACTCGGCTTGTAGCGCAGCGCCGCCAAGTAAGGCACCGACTCGTCGTCGAGCAGCTTGCCGATGACCGTGCGGAGATCGGCATCGGCGCCGTACGCAAGCGACGCGAGTTCCACGAACCAGGCGTCGGACTTCAAGAGATCAGCGAGTTCGTTGACCGAGCGGGTCACCGGGCGGCCGTTCATGTCGGTCCAGTGTGCGGCGGACTCCAGGTGGTTGAGCATCGCGTCGCGGAGCGCATCGGCGAGCTGATCGTCCCACGACCGCGTCGCCCAGCGTCGCTTGAACTCGGGTCGTTCAAGCAGGCGCACCCCCGGATTCGCGGCAAGCGCTTCGAGCCGACGCTCCACGACGGCGCGGTAGTCTGTCGGCCATTCGACCGGCAGTTCGGTGATTGGAGTCGAACCATGCCTTGCGAACCACATGGTCTGCTCATCACCAGCGGCAACGCGACGTGCAAGGGCAATTTCGAAGGCGCGCTGTCCGAGATCGAGCCCGTCAAAGTCACCTGAGTACGTCAGGTCATCGTCGATCAGTCCATACAGGCGGTAGACATCCCAGTCCAGTTCTTCCTGCTCGAAGATCATGCGGCCTCGAAACAGATTCCATGATGCGCCCATCTTCGCTGCGCGTTCGGAAAAGTCTCTCCGGGTTCCAGTGCCATTCAGCATGGCGCTAGCATCAGCGCTCGAGACATGGCGAGATAGCAGCGCCAGCTCCTTGCCGCGGACGTTCGGGAGCTGGTCTGGCAACGGCATTCTGGTGACGTTCGTCGCGTTGAATGCGAACCGACTGCGCCATTCTTCAGGCGAACGATCCTTTGGATAGCAAACCTGGCGTAGGTAGAAGCAACCAACTGAAGAATTGAGGACACCGAGGAGTCCCTCGATGTCTTCGCCCGAGACACTGCCGGCAAACTTCAAGATCGGCGCGGTTTGCTTAAACGCATACGATCCGGAATCAAGTGAAAAGTGATTGTGCGTAGCTACCTCCGCCCAAACAATTGATACGGCACTAGCACCAGAATCAAGAGGAAGTTGGTGCCAGCCGTGCCATGGACGCCCCTCCGCCGCGTACGAGAGGCCCGAATATGAGGCCCTTCCACCTAACGAGGAACGGAGCGGCCAAAGGAATCGTGCGGGTTCGCCATCTAGCACGTGCGTCGAGGAATACGGAAAATAGACTTCTTCATTCGCGTCCACGGCGTAGTCACGAACTCCGTCGCCGATTGCGAGCCTTCGAAAACTGCTCTCAAGATGAACTCTGCTCGCAAAGCCCTGCGGAACCACGAACGCGTCATCCACGCCGACGACACCAAAGAACCCAGCTCGTGCAACCATGCCACGAACGCGACGTCCAGATGACGCCATCATTTGGTCCAGAAGCGGCTTTGCTCCGTGTCGGAGAACCCAGGGGTGCTCAGCAATCAGACTCCGCGGGGATTCCTCGGCCGCCACGAACTCGCCAGACAGAAGTTCCCCGTTGGCCGCAGCGACTATCTCCTGCCAGGTGGCGCTACGGGAAGGGACCTCCGGTCGTCCCGCTTCGCTTCGGATGCTTTCGACCACGCGCACGGTGGTTGAAATCGGCCGTCGCCTCCTGCCGAAAAGCATTACGGTTGGAGTGCCTTCGAAGTTGTGGCCAGGGATCCATGCGCCCGCTGAATCGACCACCAATGTTAGATCGACCGGACTGGCAAGGTCGTTCCCTGACAAGAAGTCACGAACCAGAGTTTCGCCGAATTCGCGTTTCGAGAAGGAGTCGGACGTAATCTGTCCCACATAACCGGATCCGGCCGTTGATTCGCTTCGTACCGCGAGTTCGAAGAACAACTGCATGAAGGGCACCGAGAGAACCCAATGACCGGAGCACGCGGAATAGAGTTGCCCATAGGTCTTCTTTTGGGCCCGGTCGGATACAGCAATGTAGGGCGGGTTGCCCACGACGACGTGGTACTGGTTCTGCTGCAAGATGCCGTGGTATCCCGCGAGGTCTTCGACTGAGTACTCGAATGCATCAGCATTCTCACCGTCGAAGAGCCTCACGCTCGACGCCTGCGAGCCGAGCAGCGAGTCACCGATTGCGAGCTTGAGGTGATAGTCAGGTGCGGCGACAAGCGTTCGGTCGCCCGCCGCTTGCAACGCGGCGACCGTGAGCCGAAAGCGCGCGATCGCGACCGCGAACGGGTTGAGGTCGACGCCGTGCACAGAGGCGAGCGCCTTCGCAACACGCTCTCGAGCATCCAATGCCGGTGCTTCGACGGTCCACGCGTCCACGAGCCGGCCGAATGCACCAAGCAAGAAGTGCCCCGAGCCGCACGTCGGGTCGATGAGCTTCAAGCTCTCGAGCCCAAACTCGGCGATCGCCGGGGTCAGCGTCTGGTCAAGGATGAACTCCTCGACGAACACCGGAGTCTGCAGCAGGGCGTACTGCTTCTTCGCGAACTCCGAGAGGTCTTGGTAGAGGTCGCCGAGAAACCGGGTGTCAAGCGCGGAGTCGGTGAAGTCGCGCACAAGCGCACCACTCGAATCCGTCACGCGCCAAAAGTCGAGCAGCCGGTCGGCCGCTTCACCCGAGATCGGCGCCCTCCACACCGGCGAGTGCGCGGGGTCGACGAGCGCGCGCCCCGCGGGCAGCGACGCGAGCGCCGAGAACGACTGCTTGAGCCAGTCCGGGCCAGCCGCCGTCGGGTTCGCCGTGAAGAACGCTGACTGGTGCTCGACCGCCCGCTCCAGCCTTTCGCCGGGGCCGGCGAACCAGGGCAGTGCCGCGCGTGCACCGTCGATCGTCACACCCTCGAGCAGATCGTTGTCTTCGGCGAAGCGGATGAACACCGTCGCGAGAATCCAAGCCACCGCGGCCTGGGCGACCTGGCCGTTGCGCCAGTCGATCCACGGCAGGCCGGTGCGTTCGCGCGCCGTCGCGTTCGCGTGCTCGGTGCGGAGTGCTGCACCCCACCCGTTCGTCACATCATCGGCGCGCGCCGTCAGGTCGGCCTCGAGCAGCTTGAGCTGCCCCTTGAGGTCGGCAAGGAGCTGGGCGGAGTCGATCACTTCGTCACCTTCGTGGGTTGCGTCGGCAGCACCGCTGCCAGATTCGTGGGGAGTTCGATCCAACGATCGGCACCGAACGGCATCGGCACCCCGTCGAGGTCGGGCACTGCGGCGGCCGAGCGTTGCGGAAGGAGGAACCAGCGTGCGCCGGCACGGGCGGTCGTCAGGTCCATCGCGCGCCCGATGAGGTCGACGAGCCCAAGGTGAGCGAGCACCGCCGGGTCGGTGAAGAGCAACGGTTCTGTGCGAGCCTCGAGTCCGGCCCACGCCTCGGTGACCGCCCGCTTCGCGAGCTCCTGCAGGTTGCGTCGGTCGCCAGCCCCCGCCGACGGTGCGTCCGCACCGACCACGACCGCCCAGTCGGCACCGAGCTGCGCCGCGGCCTCATGCAGTCGTTCAACCACGAGCGCGGCCAGGTCGACGACCTCGAGGCCGAATCGGGCGCTGAGCGTCGCCGCGGCCGCGTCGTAATGCGACCACGCCGTCGTGAGCGCTAGGGCACTGCGCTCCTGCACCGACCCGGCGAGGGCGCGCGCCAACTGGTCGTTCGGGAGGGAGCCCTGCAACGTCGTCACCGATCGCGTCGAGGCGCCGAACGTCGACCCCTCGCGCACCGCGTAGCGCCCGGAGTTCCACTCCAGGTGCGGATGCGTCCGCTGAATGATCTCGTCGAGTGCAGGCCGGGACGGGATCGCCGCGATACGCCTGAACCGTCCGCGCACACGGCGCTCGATGCTGTCGATGGAAAGCTCACGTACGGCGACCCCGGCGAGTGTCACCTCGATCGCGCGGGCGGGCGTGAGATCCACCGAATACACCTCGTCGAGACTCGACTTCGCACCCGTCGTCGACGCCGCAACGGCGAGCTCGAGCAGTCGGGCATCCGACAGCGACACCTGATCGGGAACGAGTCGTCGAAGTCGGTCACGCACGGCTGCGGCAGGGGCCACATCCTGGGTACGCAGGAGCTTGTCGACCTCATCGCCGAGCTGCCGCCCCATCGCAAGCAACTGCTCCGACGACGGCCGGTCAGCGTCACCGACAATGGCGAGCAACACGGGAGCCTGGTCATCACGCGGGCGACGCTTGTCGAGCCGCGGGGTCTCCGCGGCGGCATCCAGCTCGATGACGGCCCGCACAAGCCCACGTGCGTGCCGGCGACGCTCATCGCCGACCTTCGACGAGCCGTAGTCCATCAGCAACTGGTCGGCCACCTCATCGAGCGTCGCCACGAGCCCGGCGTCGGCGACGATACGCACGACGTCGTTGACCGCGATCTGCAGGAGCTTGCTGTCCTTACGCCAACGACGCACCGCCTCGGTCACGAGACGCGACACCGCCGCCACTTGCAGGCCGAGGCGATCAGCGATCGACGTCAGCGTCGGCCAAGCCACGCCGCCCGGCGTCTCGTCTTCGCCGAGCAGGAGGCGAAGCACTTCGATCTGTTTGGAGTTCTCAGCCGTACGGCGCTGCGGAATGAGCTTCGACCGGAACTGCTCGATCGACTGCCGACCGGCCGGCGTCTCGGTGGCTGCGGGACTCGATCCCGCAGCCAGTCGCGTCCGCCACTCGCGGACGCGACGCTGTACCTCTTTGCGATGCAACTCACCGAGGCCACGAATCTGGTTGATCTGCATCGGCGGTACGCCAAGGAGTTCTCCGACCGTCGACACTCTGAGGCGGGTGAGGCCCGAGCGGGCGCGAGCGCTCAACCCAGAATCGGAGAGCGGAGTGTCGAGCGTCGCCGATGCGGCCAGGGCGTCGAGTTGCTCGGTCGCCGAGTCATCTTGGACCACCAGATCAAGGGGCGTAAAGACGCCCTGCCAAGCGGCCGCGAAGGTCTCGAGGGTCTCGAATCGGTCACGCGCGACCGGAGCGAGCGCCCGGGTGAAGAACTCCGTGAGTGCCGACGCCACCGACTCCTCGAACTGGCTCGCCTGCACCACCGCCGCCTCGTCGGGACGCTCTGGTGCGTTGCCGCCAGGCCAGAACGGCGGCACCCCGGCCGACATCTCGAACAAGGTCGCCGCCACCGAGAAGAGCTCCGCCGCCCGGTCGAACTCGCGCCGCCCCGGCTGATCGAGATACGGGTCGAGATACGGGCGGGAACCCGACTTCGTGTGCGTGAGCGGCTCGCGAGCGAGCGAGAGATCGAACAGCGTCAGTCGCGGCTTACGGGTGCCCGGGTCAGGCGCGATCGCCAGGTTCGCGGGCTTGATGTCGCGGTGGAAGATGCCCCTCGAGTCGAGGTACCGCACCGCTTCGAGGAGGTCGCGCCCGTAGTTCTCAAGCTGCTCGAGCGTCGAGCGACCCTCAGTCTGCAGCCGCGTGGCGAGCGTCTCCGCGCCCGCATCGCTCAAGAGGAGCCCCGCCCGGCCACCCACCTCGAGCGGGCCATCGAGGAGTCTCACGACGCGGGGATGATCGAGGCCACGAAGGACCTCGGCCTCAACCGCGAGTCGCGCCGCGGCATCCTCATCTCGTGCGAGCTTCAGAATCACGCTTTCGCGACCCGAGTCGTAGTCGTCCACGAGCAGGGCAACACCCGTCGTGCCCGAACCGCGCCGCGCCTTGATCTCGAAGCGCTCGCCAACGATCTCACCCGGCGAAGCATCCAACGGGTCGATATCGACGGCGACCGGCTCAGCCCAACCTGCGTAGTCGCGGAACGCATCCTCGAACAGCGCGAGCAAGGCGCCGACATCGGTCGGGCGATGAGCCTCATCGAACGCCGTCGACTCGCGCACGACCTTCGCGAACACCTCGGGAAGATCCGGCTGCACCGCGATCGGATCAAGCGACGATGCCGACTGGTACAGCTCGTGTAAGTCCTTGCCGTTCTCAGCAGGGTCGCGATCCGTCAGGATGCGGTATGCCAGCGCGCCGAGACCGTAGACATCGAGCGCGATCGGCGATGGTTCGCCGAGATACTGCACCACCTCGGGCGCGAGATATCCCCACTGCGCTTCGTCGATCGCCTCGGGGATGTCGTTTGTTCCAAGCAACGTGCGCGACAGCGTCGAACCCTCGCTCGTGCGCTGACCGGCGAACCAGTCGCGAACCGCGACCGTCGCGCCCTTCTTCTTGCTCGCGCGCACGGTAACGCGCAGTGGAGAGAGCGCGCGGTGCATCACCCGCCGCGAATGCGCCGCCTTGATGACTTCACCGATCTTGCGGATCAGCGCCACCCGTTCGTCGAGCGAAAGCGTTGCGGCGTGCTCGGTGAGGTAGTCGGTGAGCGGCTGCTCTCGCTCGTCGTATGCGAAAACGAGCGCCGGGCCGACCTCGGAATCCACGTATTCGAGCGGACGGGTGATACCAGGGTGTGAGATGCCGTTCGTCAGTCGGTACTCACGGAGCGCGTGACGCTGGATGTCGGACGCCATCTCCTTCGACGCGCCGCGGGGCACCTTGAACACGCGGATGCGACGGCGATCCTTCGTGATCGGGTGCGTCGCGAGGAGGTCCGTCCACTCCTCGTCCTCCCCCAGCGGGTCAGCGTCGGCCAGGTCGTAGTCACCAACCTTACGAGTCTTCGGAGTCGGCTTCAGATCGGCGGCGGCGATCACGGCTCGGATCTGCTTTGCCTTCGCCTCGCTGACCAGATCGTCAGCGTGCGTCGCCGGCGTCGCCAGGAACTTCGAGAAGGACACCCCGTCGCCCTTGAGGCTCACACTGTAGCCGTCGAGTGTGGTCAGCGCTTCGATCTTGCCCTGCACCACGACGTTGGAATTCGCGCCGTGCAGCACCATGACCGATCGCACGAACGGCAGCTTGAACCCGGCAGCGTGCTTGATCGTCACGCCCTGCAGCAGCCCCGACAGTCGCTTGGCCTTGTTGTTGTTCGCGACGGGCGGGTTGCCCATGTCCTTACCGTTCTGGAACCAACGGTTCGGCTTGACCAGCACCGTGCCATGCCAGCCCTTGAGCTCCACGACGAACAGGCCGTTCTTCGTCAGCAACAGCACGTCGACCTCGTTGAAGCCGCCCTGGTTGTCGACGAACGTGACGTTCACCCACCCCGTGGTGATGCCGTCGTCGGGCAGCAGGTCGCGCAGCTTGTTGAGGGCAGCCTGTTCAGCCGGCGACGCAGCCGGACCCATGACGATCCATTTCGGGGAGTCTGCCTTCATCGAGTCGACTCCAAGGCGCACGGCACACCGACCAGCGGCAGCGCAACAGCAACATTCATTCGGATCCTCGGCACGAGTCACTCGCCAAGTCGGTCGGAGAGCGTATTCAGCATTGTTTCAGAGTCCACAGACAAGGGCGGGAAGGGTGGCGGGTATGCGCGCCCCACGTTCGGGGGTGCTTCGTTGATTGGGCTCCCGAACGAAGACAATCGAGTGACCGACGCGCTCTCCCTCTTCGGTGACGGACCTGCTCCGACCGCTCCAGACAGGGGCGTCGACGCACATCTAGGAGTCCGCGACGGCGGATATGCCGGGGAATCTCGAGCCCGCTAACCCTGCGCACGGTCGCAACGGTCCATCCGTCGCCGGTTGCGCATCCAGCTTTGTCCGGTGCGAAGCCGGCGATCGTTCCGGCGGGTGATGACGGTGTCGCCGACGGATGCCGCGGTGCCATCATGCAGCTTCGCCTCCCGGAGCGCGTCGACTCGCCCCTCGAGGATGAGTTCCGTCCGTGCTCGCACGTTGAGGGCGGACACCGCTTCGTTCGATTCGCTTATCCGCAAACTCGAGTTGCCATGGAGGGCATCGGCGCGCCACGCGAGTTACGCGGCACCCGCCATCGCCTCCGTACTGCCCCCGAGCACACGGGCGTGCGTGCGAGGCATGAACGCCATGTCGGCCACTCGAGCAAGTCTTGTTCTGAGTACTCGGTCAAACCGCGGTCTGCTACGGCACGACCATCCTCGGTGATCCAATACCAGCTCCGGCGCTCCCTCTCGAGAAGTCCCGCACGATAGAAGGACGAGCAGGCTCGGTTCTCCAGTCGGCCCTGCCCGGAACTGATCTTCTGAGCGACGACATGATCGTCGAGTTGGAGCACGTCGGTGACGCCCTGGATGATCTGTTGGAGCGAGCGCACCTCCCCCTCGGCCAGATATCGCAAGACAGCCGGCGGCAGCCGTCGATCGTCGGAACCCCATCCGGTGCAATCTGAGCCATGAGGTCCCTCCCGCATGCAGCGTAGCGATCGGTGAGGAGTGGCTTCGGCTCCGATCGCGCTGAAAGGTCGTTCGACCGCGCCACCCGACCAACGAATCTCGCGTTCATAGCGTGCAGTGCTTGTCGACTCTCCGTCGGCAGGGCTTGCGGCGATTCAGACTTCCCACTTCACGCCAAGTCGTTGCGCGAGGTATTCCGCCCTCGGCGGGTTGCTCGAGGGGAGCTCGAGTAAGCGGCCGTCGAACGGCATAAGGAACGCAGCCAGCGCGCTGTCGACCGCGACTCGGTCGTGAATGACGCCCACTCGTCCTTCCGGCGAGATTGAGATGAACCCGAGGTCGAACGCGCGATCCACAAGGGTGGAAAGACAGATCCCGTTCGAGGGGTCGAGCCGGATTTCCTCGTCCTCTGACCAAGGGACAATGTGGGATGCAATAAGGAAGTCGGGGCTGGTGATACCGGTGATCGCGCACCGGTACCCGTAGTTTCGCTTGACGACGCCAGCGAACGCCCGTTGCGCGCTACCCCGGGTTTTCGCCGTGGCATACTCGTCCCGCACAGCGAATCGCCCATCGCGAATCGCACGATCAAACTTCGTGACCTCGTCATCGTCGGACGGCAGGTGCTCAGCAACGCCGTCAGCGGGTCCGCCTGTGACCCGGAGGACGGCCCCAATCTGGGCGGCTACGCTCGCGGGAACGCGCATACGCCCTTGTGGCGCTGAGCTCAGACCATGCTGCTTCAGCTCTCCCAGGGAGAGCAGTTCGCGTTGCCGCCCTGAGAACGTGCGTTGGAGTCGGAGTCGCATCCATGTCCGATCCCGCCGCTCTTCGAACGCCGAGGGGTCGCGCCAGAACTCCCGGTCGTCGATCACCTCATCGTAGGAGAGACCCCGGTCCACGACGACACACTCGTGCGTCAATGCACTGACCGGCGCCGTCCCGTACAGGAAGACACGGTCGCCGATCTCAATTCGTGCGGACCTGGTCTCGCTCCAATCGATCTCCCCGAGACTCGCAAACGCAGCATCCGCATTGAACATTCCAAGATTGGAAGCGACCAGCCACCCAACACCGTCCACGTCAGCATCGGCCATGGGACGAGGGTACCGTCGGTCACAGTCACACGCGCGTCAGTGGGCCGTAGCATCGCCGTCGTGGCGAGCTAACCAATGCAATGACCCGCCCTGCGGCCCCCGATCCGTCAAGGAACACCAGCACCATCCGCGCCGGTTCGCCGGTGGCCGCCTCGAGAGCTCGAGCGTAGGGGCGAAGCTGCGGCGCGTAGTGAACGCCGCCGTGAAGCCTGCCCACAGGATGACGGCCGCGAGCAGCGTTGCCACGAGGTATCCGCCGCCGTAGAAGTGCCACGCGATCGTCGAGGCGCCCGCGAGCACCCCCGCCGTGACGAAGCTCACCAACACCGTCACGGTGTGCGGCATCACCGCGCTCGCGCCCGGGCGGTCCATGTCGTCGTTCGCGAGCTTCGCCCACCGGGTGCCGAACACGCCACGGGCGTACCAGATCACTCCGGCGGCCATGCTCGACGCCGTTGCCACAGGACCGCCAGTAGTTGATCTCGGGGAACAACTTCGACGGTTTGAGGCGGCGCGTTGTGGAATGCTGCCAAACCGGCGAGCGGCCGGATGACGCGCATCGTGGAACCCGCAGAGATCACGACCCGCCCACGGAAGCGGAGTTACGCTGCGGGCATGAGCGCACTCCGACTCCCGACAGCCGACATCGCCTTCATCCTCGAGCACGTCGTGGACTACGACGCGGTCGCGCAGCTCCCCGGGTATGAGCACGCCGACCTCGAGACGGTCTCGGAGATCCTCGACGAGGCCGGCAACTTCATGGCCGAGGTGGTGGCACCCACCAACCGTGCCGGCGACCTCGAGGGAGCGCGGCTGAACCCCGACGGCAGCGTCAGCACGGCGACGGGATTCAAGGAGGCGTACGCCGCCTATGTCGACGCCGGCTGGGGCTCGGTGCCGTTGCCCGAGGAGTTCGGCGGCGGCGGATTCCCGCGCACGGTGGGCCTCGCCCTCCAGGAGCTCATGACGACCGCGAACATGGCGTTCGCGCTGGCGCCGCTGCTCACCCAGGGCGCGATCGAGGCGCTCCTCCACTACGGCAGCGATGAGCAGAAGCAGCAGTGGCTGCCGAAGATGGTCAGCGGCGAGTGGGCCGGCACCATGAACCTCACTGAGCCGCACGCCGGCTCCGACGTCGGCGCCCTCACCACGAAGGCGGTGAAGCGCGCCGACGGCAGCTACGGCATCACCGGCCAGAAGATCTTCATCACCTTCGGCGACCACGACCTCAGTGAGCAGATCGTGCACCTCGTGCTCGCCCGCATCCCCGACGCGCCCGCAGGAACGAAGGGCATCTCGATCTTCATCGTGCCGAAGTTCCTCATGAACGACGACGGCTCGCTCGGCGAGCGCAACGGGGTGCACACCGTCGGCGTCGAGCACAAGATGGGCATCCACGGTTCGCCCACCTGCGTGCTCTCGTACGAAGACGCGACCGGGTACCTCGTCGGCGCCGAGAACATCGGCATGCGCATCATGTTCGTCATGATGAACAGTGCCCGCCTCTCGGTCGGCATGCAGGGCCTCGCCGTGTCCGAGCTCGCCTACCAGCAGTCGCTCGACTACGCGCGGGAGCGCATCCAGGGCCGTGCGATCGGCGCGACGCAAGACTCCCCCATCATCGACTTCCCCGACGTGCGCCGCATGCTCATGACGCAGAAGGCGTACATCGCCGCGATGCGCCGCATGATGCTGCTGACCGCGACCTACACCGACGTGTCGACGCACCACCCCGACGCCGCCGTGCGCGCCCGGGCGAACGAGATCGTCGGCCTGCTCACGCCCATCGCCAAGTCGTTCGGCACCGACCTCGGCAACGAGCTCACCTCGCTCGCGCTGCAGGTCCACGGCGGCATGGGGTTCATCGAGGAGACCGGCGTCGCCCAGCACTACCGCGATGTGCGGATCGCGGCGATCTACGAGGGCACCAACGGCATCCAGGCTGCGGACCTCGTGGGCCGGAAGATCCCGGTTCGCGACGGGGCATCCGCACTCGAGTTCATCGCCACCATGCGCGAGCTCGACGACGAGCTCGCGGCGGCCGGCGACGAGTTCGCCTCGATCCGCACGCAGTTGAACGCGCAGCTCGACACCCTCGAGCAGACGACGGCGTGGATGCTCCGCACCGGCGCCACCGACGCCAACGCCGTGCTGTCGGGGTCGACCCCCTACCAGCGCATCTGGGGGCTCGTGCTGGGTGGCTGGCTCATGGCGAAGTCCGCACTCGCTGCCCGCGAGCTTGACGCCGACGGCATCGCGGAGTCGCAGCTGCCGCTGGCCCGGTTCTACGCCGAGCAACTGCTGCCGCAGGCGGCCGGCCTCGCCGGCGCCGCCACGGCCGGCTCGCGTGACCTGTTCGCCCTCGACGCCGACGCGCTCGGCGACGTCGTGCGCCGTGGGGCGCGCGTCTGAGTTCGTGCCGGGGCATCCGCTCAGGGGTGCATCACGACAGGAGCGCTGCGTCGCCCTGCGATGCCGAAGGCAGGCGGCGCGGGCGCAACCGATCCGGCGACCGTGACGCGTCGAGGTCGCGCCGGGCCAGTTCCAGGGCTTCGCTCGCGCGGGATGCGACCCGCTGGGCCATCGCGAGCATCTGCGATCGATCGTCAGGGTCGGTGACCGCGACCGTCGGCGCTGCCGAGCTGCCGAGCGCGTGGCTGAGATCGATTCGGAGGCGCTCGGACTCGGCCAGACGTGTGAGGGCCTCGACGCCGATGCAGCCCGGGTGAGCGGCGACCAGGTCACGAGCGACGTCGAGCCGGCGATCCGCGGCCTCGATGGCGCGGCGCACCTGGGTCATCGACGGAACCGGATGCGCGGCATGGTCGCGAGCCGCGGCGACCGCGGTCTCCAGCGCAGCGTGCGCCTCTCGCAGTCGGCGCAGGTGGGCGAACGGGTCGGTGTTGACACCGGCGGTCGGCAGGGCCGCGAGGGCCGCCCGCAGCTCGGCGATCGCGCTCGCGACGCCGCGGCCGGCCGCGTGGCCGTGCGGCTCGGCGAGCGCGGCGGCGAGGTCGCGACGGGACTCCACGACGAGTGCGGCGAGCAGGGATTCCGCTCGCAGCGCGTCGACCTCGAACGTCTCCACCGCGTCGAGCAGCGTCGCGGCCCGGCTCATCGATTCAGCGGATGCCTCGAGAGCGAGGGCGACCTGGTCACGCTGCCCTCCCTCGCGACTGCGTTCGGCCACGCCCAGGCTGTGCTCGGCGAATGCGAGCAGCTGCGCGGCATCCGCGACGTCGGCCTCGACGTCGGCGAGCGCATCCGGCGCGTAGCGGGCGGCCAAGCGTTCGATGGTGGCTCGGGCGCGCGGAAGACGGGCTCGCAGTCGCTCGGCGTCGGCGCACAGGCCGGCGATGAGCTCGGGCGCACGACGCGCCAGCGCGATCCGCTCGGCGAGCACCCCGAGCTGCTCGTCGAGCTCGCGATCGATCGAGTCGCAGAGCTGCAGGATGCGCTCGTACCGCGCCCGGATCTCGTCGGCGGCGCCGGGGATCGCCTCGTGGTTCAGCCGGTGCAATCGGAAGGCGTCGCCCAGGTGCCGGCGCGCGGCATCCAGCGCCTCGGTCGCCTGCGTGATCGACTGGGGTCCCAGCTGCGCCTCGGCGAACCCCAGCTCGTCGGCGGTGCCGTGGATGCGTTCGTCGGCCGCGACCAGCGCCGCACCGGCCCGTCTCGCCAGCTCGGCGTCGTGAACGCCCTGCTGTTGCGCCGGGCGCCTGCGCCCGGCCGGAAACGCGACCATGGTCCATCGTAAGTTCGCAGCCGCCGCCCTGCTAGCGTGTGCCGCATGCCAGCACCGGTGCAGCACCTCATCGAGTCGATGTTCGCGGGCGTCCAGGCCCTCGACGTGGACGCCGCGACCGCAGCGATGCACGACGACATCGTGCTCTATGACCCGCACTACCCGTATCCCGACATGGTCGGCATCGCCGCCGTGCGCGAGGGACTCGCATGGGCGTTCACGCAGATGACGAGCATGCGGTTCGACATCGAGCGGTGGTTCTTCGACGAGGCCGGCACCTCGGTCGTCGTCGAGACCTCGACCCACCACGTGTTGAACATGGGCAGCAAGCGCCTCGACTTCCCGCAGGTGTTCGTCATCGACACCGACGGCGAGCGCATCACGAAGATGCGCGCCTACGAGCCCTACGGTCCGCACGGCTCGACGGGCTTCGGGCTGAAGAACGGCCACGCCGTGTACCGGATGTCGCACCGGCGATCGGCGAGCGCCCACCCAGCGAGCGCGCAGACGTCGCGCACGTAGCCGCCCCGGCGGCCGAGCGGATGCCGCGGGCCTCGGCCGACCCGTACCCGCACCCAATCGGCGAGCGCCGGTCGCGGCATCCGCTCAGTGGGGTCAGTCGATGAAGCCGTCGAGGATGCTGCCGATGACCAGGCCGCCGAGGATGCCGCCCATCATGTCGCCGCCGCCGCTGCGGCGACCGCCGCCCCAGCCCTGGCCGCCCCACTGGCCCTGGTCCTGCGGACGCGACGCATCGATGTCGCGCTGCGCGAGCTGCAGGGCCTCGCCCGCGAGGTACGCGACCCGCCGCGCCATGTGCATCGCCTGCTCGCGGTGGTCCTCGTCGATGACGGTGACGAGCGCCGCGGGCGAGCCGAGGAAGCGGTCGAGGTCCAGCCGGATGCGCTCGGACTCGGCGAGACGGGTGCGCGCGTCGGCGCCGATCCAGCCGCGGTAGCCGGCGAAGACGTCGCGGGCGACCGCGAGCTGGCGGTCGGCGTCATCGATGGCGTGACGCACGTGCTCCAGTGGCGGGATCGGGCGGGCCGCGCGCTCGCGGGCCGCCGCGATCGCGGCATCCAGCCCCGCGTTCGCCTCGCGCAGGCGATTCAGCTGCGCGAACGGGTCGGTGTTGACGCCGGCCCGGGGCAGGCTCGCGAGGGCGGCCTGCAGGTCGGCGATCGCCTTGGTCACCCCCGGTGACTGCGGCTCCTTGAGCGCGACGACGAGGTCGCCGCGGGAGTCCTCGACGATCGCCGCGAGCGTGGACTCGGCGCGCAGGGCCTCGACCTCGAAGGTCTCGACCGCGTCGAGGAGTGCGGCCGCCCGGCGCACCGACTCGGTGGACGCCTCGAGCGCCAGATTGGCTTGCTCACGCTGCCCGGCCTCGCGACGGCGCTCGGCCACGCCGGCGCTGTGCTCGGCGAATCCGAGGAGCTGGTCGGCCTCGGCGGGGTTGGCCTCCACCTGCGAGAGCGCCTCGGGTGCATAGCGGGCCGCGAGCCGTTCGACCGTCTCGCGGGCGTGGGGGATGCGAGCGCGCAGGCGCGCGGCATCCGCTCGCACGCCGGCGATGATCTCGGGAGCCCGACGTGCCCGCGCGACCTTGTCGGCGAGCGCGGCCGTGCGCTCGTCGAGCAGGTCTTGCGCCCACTCGCAGAGCTGCACGATGCGCGCGTTGCGGGTGCGCAGCTCCTCGGCGGTGTCGGGGATCTCGTCGAAGTTCAGCTGATTCAGCCGGAACGCCTCGCCCAGGTGCTGCCGCACCGCGGTGAGCGCGGTGCGCAGGTCGGCGGTCGCGTCGGGCCCCAGCTCGGCCTCGGCGAACACGAGCTCGTCGGTGGTGACGCGAATGCGCTCGTCGGCGGCGACCAGCGCCGTTCCCGCCCGCTTCGCCAGGTCGGCGTCCTGCGCGGCGAGCTCAGGATCTTCGCGCTTACGTCTGCCCCAGAATCCGGCCATGGGTTCGATCCTAGGCGCGGCGCTGGGTGGCGGCTGTGGGTTGCGGACGACGCTGGGAACTCGACCGGTGCGGCGGCGGGCCGGCTCTGTCACCATCGAGAGATGAGCGACCCGACGAGGGCGCCCGCGGGGTGGTACGAAGACGGGTCCGGCGGGCGGCGGTACTGGGACGGCGAGGCCTGGACGCAGTACGTGGCGCCCGCCGCCTCGGGCGAGCCCGGGTCGCAGGTCGGGGTCGAGTCGGGCAGCACTGAGGCGACGGATGCCGCGGCGACGCAGCCCGTGGGAGCGACCGGTCCGACGATTCCGTTCGTCTGGGGCTCCGGCGGGTCGGATGCCGCGGGGTCGGGCTATGGCGGCGGCGCGGGTGGGTCGAGTGGTTGGTGGGATGCATCGGGTGCGAACCCGGCGGACGCGACGACCGTGCCGTTCGAGACGGTGAGCGCAGCCCCAGCCGCGGGTCCCACGAGCGTGCTGCCGCAGCATCCGTTCACCGAGCCGTCGAACCCCGGGCCGAACGTGGTGGGCATCATCGCGCTCATCGTGGCGGTCACCGGGCTGGTGTTCGTGTTCATCCCGGCGCTGAGCGGCGTCGCGTGGACGCTCGTGCTCGTCGCGTTCGTGCTGTCGCTCATCGGCCTGTCGCTGCGCGGCGCGAAGTGGGCGGCGATCACCGGGCTCGTCGTGTCGATCATCGCGGCGATCGTCGGCATCGTCATGCTCGTGATGCTGCTCTTCGGGTGGATCGGCGACGTCGTCGCCGGCGTCGAGGATGCTGTTCCCGACGTGCCGGTGCCGGTGTTCCCAGTGCCAGAGGTCCCGGGTGCGGATGACCCGAATGCGGACGACTCCGCCGTGGCAGGCAATCTCAGGTTCGGTGAGACGATGACGTGGGACGACGGCGTCGCCCTCACGGTCTCGGTGCCCGAGCCGTACACGCCGAGCGACTTCGCGGTCGGTGCGACGCGGGCGACCTCGGTCGTGTTCACGCTGACGCTCACGAACAACTCGACCGGCGAGCTCCAGCCCCTGCCGCTGCCGACCCTCACCGCGGGCGACCAGGAGGTGAGCGAGATCTTCGACGTGGGGGCCGAGGTGTTCGACCCCGCGGACGACGTCGGGTTCCCGCCCACCGCCACGATAGAGCCGGGCGGGTCGGTCAGCTGGCGGGTCGCTTGGTCGCTCGACGACTCCAGCTCGCTCACGATGGAGGCGGCGCCGAACCTGCTGTACCCGAGCGCGACCTTCACGAACGCGCCGTAGCCTCCCGCCGGGCCAGCAGGTAGGTGCGCACGGCCGGGTCATCCGCCAGCTCGGCGGCATGGGCGAAGGCATCGGATGCCTCGGAGCCGCGGCCCGCACGGGCGAGCAGGTCGGCGCGCGCCGCCCACCAGGGCTGGAACGTCGACGTCTCTGGCTCCGCCGGGAGCGCCGCGAGACCCGCCGCGGCGCCGTCGAGACGCCCGATCACCGCGGCGAGCGCGACCGTCGCGCCGAGGCTCGGAGCGACCGCGTTCAGCGCGACGTAGAGCGTGCGCAGCGCCGCCCAGTCGGTCGCGCCCGTGCGACGGCGATCGCAGTGCACGGCCTCGATGGCGGCCTCGAGCTGGAAGCGGCCCGGCGGCCGCCCCGGCGCCGACGCACGTCGGAGGTACTCCTCGCCCTCGGCGATGAGCGCGGCATCCCACGTCGACGGGTCCTGCTCGTCGAGCGGGACGAACGGGCGCGAGTCGGTTTCCGAATCGCGGCTGGCGCCACCTCGACTCCCCCGCCGCGCGAGCGACAGCGTCACGAGCGCCGCGAGGCCCCACGCCTCCGTCTCGTGCTCGAGCAGGGCCGCGAGGGTCACCGCGAGGTACTGCGCCTCGCCGGCCATCGAGTCGGGAGCGTCGGCCGGGGCGCGCCACGCGATGGCGTGGCATCCGTAGACCGCCTCGAGCACCGCGGGTAGCCGCTCGGGCATCGCGCGACGGTCGGGCACTGCGAACGGGATGCGCGCATCGCGGATGCGCCGCTTCGCCCGCACGAGCCGTTGGGCCATCGCCGCCGGCGGCACCGCGAAGGCCGTGGCGATCTGCGCCGCGTCGAATCCGAGCACGACCTGCAGCATGAGGGGCGTGCGGACGGCGGCGTCGATCGCCGGATGCGCGCACACGAACAGCAGTTCCAGCCGCTTGTCGCCGATCGCGAACGGGTCGAGCTCGGCCAGGGGGTCGACGGATGCCGCGGGCGCCGCCGCGGCGCCGGCCTCGGCGTCGTCATCAAACGGCGCGGTGAGGCGGCGTTCCGCCGACTTCCACGCGTCGCGCTGGCGATTGCGGGCCACGGTCAACAGCCACCCCTCGGGATTGTCAGGCACACCGGCATCCGGCCACCTCGTGAGCGCCTGCTCGAACGCGCCAGCCAGGGCGTCCTCGGCGAGCGCGAGATCACCCGTCGAGGCCGCGAGCAGCGCGACCAGCCGGCCGTACGACGCGCGGGCGACCAGCTCGCCGGATGCCGCAGCCGCCGCCCGCGCGCCATCGGCGTTCACTCGTTGGGAGTCCACACGCCGTCGACGGTGTACACGGCGCCCGGACGCACCTCGACGCCGCCCGCGCCGTAGTCCATCGAGGGAGCCTGCTTGGCCCACTCGATCGCGGTGTCGAGGTCGGGCACGTCGATGACGAACGTGCCGCCGAGCTGGTCCTTCGTGTCGGCGAACGGGCCGTCCTGCACCTGCAGGGCGCCGCCGTCGGCGCGCAGGGTGGTCGTGCTCGACGACGGCTGCAGGACCTCGGCGCCGAGCAGCACGCCCGCCGAATGCAGGGTCGCGGCGTAGGCGGTGAAGGCCTGCTGACCTTCGGCGAGCGCCTCGTCACCGAGCTCGTCGGCGGTCATCTCGGGGTAGTGAAGCAGCAGTGTGTAGCGCATGGTGTTCCTCCTCGACCCGATCCAGCGACAGGGTACTCGCGCACCGCCGTCGCCGGGGTCATCCTCGTTCGCTCCCCTGCGGGAGTGGGCCGGATGTCGGCCTCTACGGTGATGACGACCGAGCGGCAGGTCGATCGACAGGCAGTGCCGTCGGTGTGGCGGCCGCGTCGGTGGCGGCGGACCGACGCATCCGTCACTCTGGGCGCAGCCCCGCGTCGTAGGCGGCGATGATCGCGGCGGCGCGGTCGCGGGCGCCGAGCTTCATGAAGATCGCCGAGACGTGGGACTTCACCGTGCGCTCGCCGACGTGCAGCTGCGCCGCGATCTCGCGGTTGTTCGCACCAGCGCAGATGCGGCGCAGCACCTCGAGCTCGCGCGGGGTCAGCTGCTCGAGCGCCCGGCTCGCCGTCGGCGACGTCGGCGCACGATCCTTCGCCCGCGCCAGCACCCGCGGCAGCACCCGTGGGTCCAGCCAGGCTCCCCCGGCGGCGACGGCACGCACCGCCGCGATGAGGTCCTCAGCCGGGCTGTCCTTGAGCACGAAGCCCGCGGCCCCCGCCGTCAGCGCTCCCCAGAGCACCGCGTCGTCGTCGAAGGTCGTCAGGGCGAGCACGGGCGGGGCGTCGGATGCCGCGCGCAGCTGCCGTGTCGCCTCGGGGCCGTCCATCCGCGGCATGCGTACGTCCATGAGCACGAGGTCGGGGTGGTGCGCGCGGACCGCCGGCAGCACGCCCGTGCCGTCGCCACACTCGGCGACCACCTCGAGGTCGGGCTCGGCGCCGAGGATGAGCGCGAGACCGGCCCGCACCATCGCCTGGTCGTCGACGAGCAGGAGGCGAAGCGGGGCGGTCTCGGTCACGCCGCACCTCCGACGGGAAGCCGGCACTCGACGACCCATGCGTCGCCATAGGGACCGCTGCTGAGCTCGCCGCCGAGCGAGGCGGCCTGCTCGCGGAGTCCGACGAGCCCGTAACCATCAGGAGCGTGGTCCACCACGGCATCCGTCGCGGTGGACGGGATGAACGCGTTCGAGATCCGGGCGAGCACGGTGTGGTCGTCGATCCCGATCTGCACGGCAGCGGATGCCCCGGGCGCGCTGTGCCGGGCTGCGTTGGCCAGCGCCTCCTGCACGACCCGGTAGAGCGTGAGCCGGATGGGCAGCGACAGGGGTTCGGGGGTTCCGACGATGCGCAGCTCGACCGGGAGTCCGGCCGAACGGTAGGTCGTGATGAGTCGCTCGAGGTCAAGTGATGCCCACTCGGACTCGTCGTCGTCCCGGAGCATCCCGACGGCGCCGCGAATCGCGTCGAGGCTCTCGCGCGACACCCGTTCGGCTTCGATGAGGGCCGCCTCAGCGGCATCCGGATTCGAGCGGATCACCCGTCGGGCGCCGCCGACGTGCAGCACCACGACCGTCAGCGAATGCGCGACGAGATCGTGCACGTCACGGGCGATGCGATGCCGCTCCTCGCGGGCCGCGGCATCCGCCAGCTCGCCCTCGGCGGCGCGCAGCTCGTCGGCCAACCGCGTGGCGCGCCGCAGCAGCACGCCGATGAGCACGGCGAAGGCGCCGCCGAACGCGAAGTAGATCGCGCCCACATCCCACTCGACGCCGAACAGGAACGGCACGAACGGGAGCACCATGATGACGACGGTGACCGAGCCGATCAACCAGCGGTCATCGGTGCGGCTGGCGATGCGGCTCGCGGCCGCCAGGCTGAGGAAGAGCGCCGCGCCGATCTCGGAGAGGGCGATGACCGGGATGACCGGGATGATCGCGAGGGCGGCGAACGCGAGCAGGGGGAGCTCGATGCCGAAGACGAGGAGTGCCCACGGCACCAGGGCGATCAGCATGGCCACGACGACCACCGGAGCGAACTGGGCATTGACCACGGCCAGGACCGCGGCGACCAGGGCGGTTCCGGCGTAGACGAGGTCGGTGACCCGTGAACCCGCCGCGGCTGAAGCTCGCGTCATGCGTCGCTCCTCTCGGGCTTCGCCTCAACGAAACCGTATCGGACGGGTTCGCGCCTCGTCCCGTGGTACGAGAACGAGGCGTTCCACGGTGCGATGACGGCCGGATGCCGCGCGCGGAGCATCGGGGCATGACCACTTCACTCGCAACTCCGCCCCGTCTCTCCTCCCCTCGCCCGTCGACCGCGGCGGTTGCCCGCGCCGTGCTCGCGGCCGGTGCCGGCCTCAGCGCTGCCGCCTTCGTGATCGCGATCGTCGGGCTGGTCGTCGATCAGACGGTGATCACCGGTGCGCCCGCCTGGATGAAACCCGCCAAGTTCGCCTTCTCGATCGCGGTCTTCCTGCTGACGCTGCGCTGGATCCTGTCGTACGTTCGAGGCCACGATCGGCTGCTCGCGGTGCTCGGCACCGTCATCACCGTCGCCCTCGTCGCCGAGATCGCCCTCGTCGAGATGCAGGTGCTGCGCGGCACGACCAGTCACTACAACGAGGCGACCGACTTCGACGCCGCGGTCTTCTACGCGATGGGCGGCATCGTGTCGCTCGTGGTGATCGCGACCATCGCCGCCGGCGTGCTCGCGCTGCGGCAGCGCGGCCTGGACCCGGGACTGGCGACCGGGCTCCGCTGGGGCATCGGCATCAGCGTGCTCGGCATGCTTTCGGCCCTCGCGATGATCTTCAACACGGGCTGGAACGACTCGGGCGGGCACACCGTCGGGGCGGCCGATGGCGGCGCCGGCATGCCGATCACCGGGTGGAGCCTCGAACACGGCGACCTGCGCATCGGGCACTTCGTCGGCCTGCACGCGCTGCAACTGCTGCCGCTGCTCGCCTGGGCGCTGCTGCGGTGGACGCGCCTCGACGCGACGACCCGAGCCCGCCTGCTCGCCGTGGCCGGAGCGACCTACACCGCGGTGGTGCTGCTCGTCATCTGGCAGGCGATGCGCGGGCAGAGCGTCGTTCGTCCCGACGGCGCGACGCTGGCCGTCGCTGCGGGGCTTACGGGACTCGCGGCCGTTGCCGTGGTTGCGGTGCTGCGACGGAGCCGCGGGCGGACCCCGTCGCGGCGGTCGTGAGTGGCTCGCGGCATCCGCTCGGCTATGACAGCAGGGCGGCGATCTGGGCGTAGCCGCGGGAACGGGCGTGCTCGAGCGGCGTGACGCCGTCGTGGTCGGCGATCGACGGATCGGCACCCGCGTGGAGGAGCACGCGCACGGTCTCCCGATGCCGCGGGCCGCCGTCGCCGAGGATCACGGCTTCGAGCAGGGCGGTCCACCCGAGGTCGTTCACGTGGTTCACGTCGATGTCGGTCTGCAGCACCCGCCGCAGGTACTCGACGTGACCGCGCTCGGCCGCCGGGATGATCGAGATGCCGCCGAAGCGGTTCCGGATCGTGAGGTCGGGATTCGCCGTCAGCAGCACCTCGGCCATCGCCACACTGCCCGTGACACCCGTGACGAGCCACGGCGTATCGCTGCGGTCGTCGAGTGCGTCGGGGTCGGCTCCCGCGCCGACGAGCACCTTCGCTGCGTCGACGTGATCGCCGGTCGCCGCGAGCAGGAGGGAGGTGCGCTGCTGGGCGTCGCGGGCCTCGAGGTCGGCGCCCGCACGCACGGCGAGGTCGACCGTGGCAGCATCGCCGGTTGCCGCGGCGGCGAGGAGGGTTGCGTCGGGGCCGGCCGGCTCGGGTACTGGGACCTCGGTCATGTGCACATCCTCTCGGGAAACACCGACGGGAAGAGCTCGTCGGCCAGCGGCGCCGCCGCCCGATGGTCGCGCTCCCGATAGGCGGCGCGCAGCTTCTCGAAGATGCGCTGCCCCTCGCCGCGCAACCCGTCGACGTCGGCGCCCGGAATCACGCCGTCGCGCATGACGACCCGGCCTCCGACCATGCTGAAGCGGGCGTCGCGCGCCGTGCCGCTCAGCACGAGCGTGCGGAGCGGGTCCTCGACCGGCCCGAGGCGCACGTCGTCGAGCGCGAAGGCCACGAGGTCGGCGCTGGCGCCCGGCGCGAGACGACCGAGGTCGGGTCGGCGCAGCGCGCGAGCGCCGCCCAGCGTCGCGGCCTCCACGTACTCGGCGAGCAGTCCGCGCGACAGGTCGCCGTGCTGCTGCTTCGCGAGCTGCACGCCGGCGTCGATGCCGCGGACCAGGTCGGGCGGGAACGAGTCGGTGCCGAGGCAGATGTTCACCCCCGCATCGAGATAGCGCGAGAGCCGCTCGAGCAGGAACGCGTACCGGTTGTTCGTGAGCGGGCAGTGGATGACCGACACCCCGGCCGCGGCGAGCGTCGCGAGCTCGCCACGGTCCTCCCCCTCGACCTCGGAGTGCACGTCGAGGTAGACGCCGTGCGCCAGGAGCACGCGTTCGTTGAGCAGGCCGACGCGCTCGAGCAACCCGATCGGCGTCGTGCCGCGGTCGGCCGCGATGAGGGCGCGCTCCTCGAGCCCCTGCAGCGCGTGCACCCGCACGAGCACGTCGCGCGCCGCGGACTCGCGGGCCGTCGCAGCGAGCAGCTCCTCGCGCACGGTCTCGATGCGGCACGGCGCGAGCACCCCGGTGATGAGCGGGTCGCCGAGCGCTTCCACGGTGTCGAGGAACCGCACCGCCTCCTCGAATCCGCGGCGGCCCTCGTCGTCGTTCCAGGCGACGGAGACCGTGCCGTCATCGCCCGCGACGTTCGCGCCCGAGCGGTACGACGGGCCGAGGAAGGCCCGCAGTCCGAGCCCACTCGCGATGCGCGCGACATCCGCAAGGTCGTCATGGGTCTCGGCCCAGGACGAGTGCACCTCCGAGGCGATCGGCATGAACGAGGTGATGCCGTGCATGGCGAGCTGCGTCAGCGCGTAGCGCCGCATCGTGCTGCGCTCGGTTGGGCTGAGCACGTCGCGCCGACCCTCGGCGAAGTAGGAGGCCGACCATTCGAGCCGCGCGGACCCCGCGGCATCCGACCAGGAATCGAGGATGAGGTGATCGATGTCGGCGAGCGCGTCGAGGTCGATGAGCCCCGGCATCAGGAGGCTCTCGCCGAGCGCGACCCGCTCGTCGACGGCAGTCGACCCACGGGGGAATTCGCTCGCCGGTTCGACGGCGACGATGCGACCGTCGTCGATCAGCACGGCGCCGTCGCAGAGCTCGACATGACCCGAGCCGTCGTGCGCAAGCACATGGTCGGCGGTGATGAGCGTGCGCATGCGCCCCCTATGCAGCCGGTGCCTGGGGTGCCGCCTGCGCGAGGCGTTCGCGGCGCACCGGCTTCCACCCGGGCCGAGGCACCGCGGCGCGCAGCGATCGGGTGTACGGATGCACCGGATTGGCGAGCAGCTCGGCGGTGGGGCCCGCATCGACCACGACGCCCCGCTCCATGACGATCATGCGCTCGGAGATCTGGTTCACCACCGAGAGGTCGTGCGAGATGAACAGGTAGCTCACCTCGCGCTCGGCCCGGATGTCGCTCAGCAGGTTCAGGATCTGGGCCTGGATCGACACGTCGAGCGCTGCGACGGCCTCGTCGAGCACGATCACCGCCGGGTTCGCCGCGAGCGCCCGCGCGATGGCGACGCGCTGGCGCTGCCCGCCCGAGAGCTGGTGCGGGTACTTCTCCGCGAACTGCGA
The DNA here is from genome assembly GCF_031456545.1 of Agromyces sp. 3263. Lineage (NCBI taxonomy): Bacteria > Bacillati > Actinomycetota > Actinomycetes > Micrococcales > Microbacteriaceae > Agromyces > Agromyces sp. 3263. Next base: position 2,261,611 of record NZ_JAVDUV010000001.1, on the reverse strand, counting down.
ACCGAGCCCGACGCTGTCGAGGATGTCGCGGGCTGCGGTGCGGGCTTCGCGCTTGCCGGGGATGCCCCGCGAGTGCAGTGCCACGCTCGACTCGACGATGTCGCCGATGCGCTGGCGGCCATTGAGCGAGGAGTACGGGTCCTGGAAGACGTACTGCACCTCGCGCGCCCACCGGCGGCGGTCGGCCAGCCGCTTCACCCCGTCGGCTCGTGATTCACCGCGCACCGTGAGCTCACCGGCGGTGACGGTCTCGAGGCCCACGAGCATGCGCGCGACCGTGGTCTTGCCCGAACCCGATTCGCCGACGATGGCGAGGCACTCGTTCGGGTACAGCTCGAACGAGACCTCGTCGACCGCGACGATCGGCGCGCCCTTCGAGCCCCGAGGAGCCGGGAACACCTTCTGCAGCTTGCGTGCGACGACGATCGCCTCGCTCGGATTGCTCATGCCTCTGCCCTCAACATGTCGTGGGTCTCCCGGTTGTAGCGCAGCACCGGAAGCCGGTCGTAGCGCTCGTCGATGCTCGGGCGTGCGCCCATCAGCTCGACCGTGTAGGGGTGGGTCGGTGCGTCGTAGACGTGCGCGCCCTGCTCGACGATCTCCCCGGCGTACATCACGGCGAGCCGGTCGCAGCACGCGGCCGCGAGCTCGAGGTCGTGCGTGATGAAGAGCAAGGCGAGCCCGCGCGCACGGCGCTGCTCGTCGACGATCGCCATCACGTCGGACTGGGCGGTCACGTCGAGCGCGGTGGTCGGCTCGTCGGCGAGGATGAGCCTCGGCTCGGCGAGCAGGACGCTCGCGATCATGACGCGCTGCAGCAGTCCGCCCGAGAGCTCGTGCGGATACTGGCGCAGTCGCTGCTCTGCGTTGTGCACGCCGACCTCGTCGAGCAGCACGACGGCGCGTCGCTCGGCCTCGTCGCGACGAACGCCCCGGGTGTGCACGAGCCCCTCCGTGAGGAAGTCGCCGACGGTGTGCACGGGATTCACGTGGGCCCGCGGGTCCTGGAAGATCATGCCCACGTCGCTCACGCGGTACCGACGCAGCTGCGCGGCGTTCATGCCGAGCACCGAGGCGCCATCGAAGGTGATCTCGCCCGAGACCCGGAACCTCGGGTCGAGCATGCGGGTGATCGCCCGGGTGGTGAGTGACTTGCCCGAGCCCGACTCCCCGACGAGCCCGAGCGCCTCGCCGGCCTCGATCGTGAACGAGACGCCGTTCAGCAGGGTCTGCTCCGTGCCACCTGTCTGCAGGGTCGCGCGCACGTCGTCGAGACGCAACAGTGGTTCGGTCATCGGATGCTCCTTGCACTCGAGGTGAGCCGATCGCCGATGATCGTGACGCAGCAGACGATGACGACGATGAGGCTGCCCGCCGAGATCGCCTCGATCGGATAGCCGCGCAGCACGGAGTCGAAGCCGCTCTTGACCATGAGGCCGAGGTCGGCGGTCGGCGGCTGCACGCCGAGGCCCAGGAACGACAGCGCGGCCAGGTCGATCACGGCGAAGCCGAGCGACGACACGGCCTGCGCCACCACGATCGGCTGCACGTTCGGCAGCACCTGCGTGAAGCTGATGCTGGTGCCCGAATGGCCCTGCAACCAGGCGGCCGAGACGTATGGCATGCTGCGCTCCCGCAGGGCCGCGCCGCGCACCACGCGTGCCACGTACGGCACGTAGGCGATGGCGAGGCCGCAGACCACGGTGGCGAGGCTCGGCCCCCAGATCGCGACCGCGATGAGGCCGAACACGATGCCCGGCACCGAGAACAGCACGTCGAGGAACCAGGAGATCCCCGTGTCGGTGCGACCGCCTCGCCAGGCGGCGAGCAGTGCGAGCAGCGTGCCGACGACCGTCGCGATGACGATGACGAGGCCCGGCCCGGCGAGCGTGATGCGGGCACCCCAGATCAGTCGCGAGAGGATGTCGCGGCCGAGGGCGTCGGTGCCGAGCAGGTGCTCCGGCGTGGGGCCGCTGAGCGACGCGAGCAGGTCGGGGACGTCGGGGTCGTATGGGGCGACGATCGGCGCGAACGTCGCGGCGAGCGCGATGACGAGCAGGATGCCGGCGGCGGTGCAGCCGGCGATGCCGAGGCGACCGGTCGCCACCCGGGCGAGCCCCGGTGCACGCCGTTCGCGCGCGACGTGGGCGACGGCGAGGCTCGTGGTGGATGGGGTCGTCATTGCCGGCTCCCGAGCGCGATGCGCGGATCGATGAAGGTGTAGAGGAAGTCGACGATCGCGTTGACCACGACGAAGGCGACCACGAGCACGAGGATCACGGCCTGCACGACCGCGAAGTCGCGCTGCAGGATGGCTCGCACGAGCAGTGAGCCGAGACCGTCGAGGGCGAACACGTTCTCGATCACCACCGCACCGGCGATGAGTGTGGCAATGGTGAGGCCGAGCACGGTGACGATCGGGATGAGGGAGTTGCGCAGCACGTGATGGCGCACGATGCGCTGCGGTGCGAGGCCTCGCACGGTCGCCGTCTGCACGTGCTCGCGACCGCTCTCCTCGAGCACCGCGGCGCGCGTGATGCGGGCGAGGTACGCCGCGCTCGCGACCGAGAGCGCGATCGCGGGCAGGGTCAGGTGCCAGAGCGTGTCCACCCCGCCGGTTCCCGACCCGAAGGTGGGGAACCAGCCGAGGCCGACGGCGAAGACGCTGATGAGCGCAACGCCGATGACGAACGACGGCGTCGAGAGGCCGACGGCGGCGAAGGTCGAGGTGAGCTGATCACCCCATCCGCCACGCAGCGCCGCGAAGGTGCCCGCCCCGATGCCCACCACCGCGATGATGATGGCGGCCATCGAGACGAGCGCCAGCGTCGTGCCGACCCGCCCCGAGATGAGCGCGGAGACATCCTGCCGGTAGACGATCGAGTAGCCGAGATCACCCCGAAGGATGTCGCCGAGCCATGCCGCGTACCGCACGACGAACGGGTCGTCCAGGTGGTACTGCTCGGTCACCATGGCGATCTGCTCGGGCGTGCCGCCACGCGGTCCGAGGATGAAGGCAAGGGGGCTGCCGGGTGCGAGGTACAGCAGTCCGAACACGAGGAACGAGGTCACGAGCAGGACGAGCACCAGCCCGCCCGTCCGCCGCAGCAGGTAGGAGCCGACCGACATGCGCTTACTTCACCCCGCCGATCGTCGCGGCCCACGGCGCGTACAGGTAGGCGAACGAGGCCGTCGCACCCGAGATCCGCGTGTTCTGCACGAGGGTCACCGGCTCGTAGGCGAGGGGGATCCACGACAGGCCCTTCGTGATCTGCTCCTGGGCCTCGATCACGAGCTCGGCGCGCTCGGCCGGGTCGGTCGTGGCGCGTGCTTCCGCGAGCGGCGCATCGGCTCCGTCCCAGCCGGAGTAGTTGTGGCTGTCGGCGGTGTGGAACATCGTGTACACGTCGAGCGGGTCGGCGAAGTTGCCGTAGTTCGTCGTGAAGAAGCCGTCGAGTCCCTCGCGGGCGCTCTCGTCGAAGTAGAGGTTGCCGAACTGCTCGACTGGGATGACCTTCGACTCGATCGTCAGGCCGATCGCCTGACCGGCGGCCTGGATGAGGTTCGCGGTCTGCTCGTGCACGGCGGAGCTGCCCTGCACCGCGAGCACGATCGGCTCGGCCGGAGCGCCGGCCTCCGCGACGAGCTGCTTCGCCCGCTCGAGATCGACGTCGGCAGAGAACTCCTCGTACGCCGTGGCGAAGGCGTCGGACTCGTAGCCCCAGTAGTCCGGGCCGGCGAGGGTCGTGGCCGGCACGGCCGCGCCCTGGAAGACGACCTTCGCGAGCCCCTCCCGGTCGATCGCGAGCGAGAGTGCCTCGCGGATCCGCTCGTCGGCGAGGCCACCCGTCAGATTGGTCGTGATCATCGTCCAGAACACGAGCGACTTGCCGTACGTCGTCGTGACGTCATCGCCGTTCTCGAGCTGCGAGAGACCGGCGGGCGGAAGGTAGAAGAACTGGCCGTCGACCTCGCCCGTTCGGAGCGCGTTCACCGCGGTGGATTCATCGGCGATGAAACTGAAGCTGAGCCGCTGCACCTTCGGCGCGAGCGCCGGATCCCAGTAGCCCGGGTTCGCGGTGAGCTCGATGCTCCGGCCGGAGTTCCAGGCGTCGAGCTGGAACGGCCCCGTGCACTGCAGTCCTCCGTCGGGGGTGCCGAACGCCTCGCCTGCGGCTTCGGCGGCCGCCTTCTCGACAATGGCACCGGCCGCCGTTCCCATCGCCTGCGCGAAGAGCACGTCGGGCTGCTTCAGCTTGACCGTCACTTCGCTCGGGCCGCTCACCTCGACCGAGTCGACGTTCACGAAGTAGCTGGCGAAGTAGCTCGTCGCGGTCTCGCCGACCTGGCGCTGCAGGGAGTACGCCACGTCGTCGGCAGTGAGCGGGTTGCCGTTCCAGAAGGTGACACCGTCGCGGATGGTGTAGACGAGCGTCGTGTCGTCGGGCTGGGCGACGGCCGTCGCGAGTCCGGGTTCGGTCGAGAGGTCGGGCGTCATGCGCACGAGGCTCTCGCAGAGGTTCGCGGTGACCGTGTTCTCGGCGTAGTTGAAGCCGAAGATGGGGTCGAGGGACATCGGTTCGTAGGGCAGGTTCCACTTCACCTCGTCGACCGGCTCGGTGCCCGCCGTCGTGGTCGTCGCAAGGTTGTCGAGGTCGAGGCTGAGACCCGTGTGCGTCTCGCTCGCGTCGGCGGTGCAGGCGGTCAAGAGCAGGGCGGCGGCGGCAATGGATGCCGCGGTGATCATCGTCTTCGGGGGGAACACGGGAACTCCTTCGTTGCTGTGTCGTGGGGCTGCGGTCGGTGATGGAATGGGCGCGCCCGGCGTCGCCTTCGTGGGGCGGGTCGGCTACGGGATCAGGTGGTGCACCTCGCGCCCGGCGCGGATGACGCGGCTCGGCTCGGGGCGGTCGACGACGAGCTGGGCGACGGATTCGGCCTCGAACTCGAGGCGGGTGTCGCTCGACGGACCCGGCCAGTCGGCGAGTTCGGGGATGCCGAGCATGCGCCCGCCGGCCGTCGAGGCGAGGTCGTAGCAGTGCTCGAGCTCGGCGTCGGTGATCGCGCCCGAGCGATAGGCGAGCAGGTGGGCGCGGTCGACCATGCTGCCGGTGCCGAACGGCGACCACGAGTCGCGCACCCCGTCGGAGCCGACGGCGAGCTGCACGCCGTGCTCGGCGAGCAGGGCCAGGTCGGGCACCGGGTCGGCGCCGAGTGCGCACGTCGTGATCCAGAGGCGGGCCTTTGCGACTCGGTCGAGCGTGTCGTGCAACGAGGGGGCGGATGCATCCGCGAGCGCGAAGGCGTGGCTCACGGTCACTCGACCCTGCATGCCGGCGGCTTCGGTTCGCGCGGCGATCTCTCGAATCTGCGCCAGACCCGGCTCGCCGCCGTCGTGCAGGTGGATGTCGAGGTCGCGGCCGGCGCGCTCGGCCAACCCGAAGACCGCATCGAGGTGCCCGGCGACATCGCGCTCGAGACCGAGCGGATCGATGCCTCCGACGAGGTCGGCGCCACAGTCGAGCGACGCGGCCATGGCCTCGACGGTGCCGGGATTGGTGAGCAGGCCGAACTGCGGGAAGGCGACGATCTGGACGGTCAGCTCAGGTGCCAGCCGTTCGGCCGCCGCACGAACGCCCTCGACGTTGGCGGTGCCGAGCTCGCTCGAGACGTCGACGTGCGCCCGCATCGCGAGCGTGCCGCTGCGGAGGGCGGCGCTCAAGAGCGCGTGAGCCCGCTCCTCGACGCTGCGCGTGAAGGCGAGCTGCGTCGCGAGGTCGTTGGCGATGAGGTCGGAGAGCGAGCGCGCAGGGCGCCGGCTCATCCACGGGCCGCCCCACGACGTCTTGTCGGGGTGGATGTGCGCGTCGACGAGTGATGCAGCGACGAGCTGCGGCCTCTCGGAACGAGTGGTGGACACCGATACCTACTTCTTCGGAGATGGTCATTGTCTGAACCAGTTGTCAGACGATATGATAACCATACGTTTCGTAGATGAGGAAGTGTATGAAGCAGATCGCACGGGTCTCCCTGGTCGACACGGTCGTCGATCGGCTGCGCCATGAGATCGTCACGGGCGCTTGGCCGGTCGGCACCCGCATCCCCACCGAGGCCGAACTCGTCGAGGCGCTCGGGGTCAGCCGGCCGTCGGTGCGCGAAGGCGTTCGCGCACTCGCCCAGGTGGGCCTGCTCGAGAGCCGCCAGGGCGATGGCACCTATGTCATCGCCGACAACGAGACGGCCGTCGCGCTCAAGCACGCGCTGCACGTCGCCGATGTTCGCGAGGTGCTCGCCGTTCGTCGAGCGCTCGACGTCGTCGCCGCGCGCGAAGCGGCGTCCCGCCGCACCGACGACGACCTGCACGACCTGCGGGCCGCCCTCGACGGGCGCCGTGCGGCCGTCGAGGCAGAAGACGTCGATGCCTTCATCGATCACGACGTCGCCTTCCACATCGGTATCGCGCGCGCCTCGCAGAACGCGCTGCTCTTCGAGCTCTACCGCAGCTTCGAGGACTCACTTCGCGACTCGGTGAGCCGCACCAACTGCTTCGTCAACGGCACCTCCGACCACGACGACTTCCACGCGGCGATCCTCACGGCCATCGAGACCGGCGACGACACGGCCGCGACGCTCGCGGCGCTCAGCGTGCTCGACGACCAGGAGCAGTCGCTGAATGACGTCGCGCCCTGATCACCGCGAGGGCCTCACGGCAGCGGCCCTCATCCTGCTGATCGGGCTCAACCTGCGCGACCCCATCACGAGCGTCTCAGCGGCGCTCGCGCCGATCAGCGTCATGTTCGGCCTCACCCCGATCAGCGCGGCGACGCTCTCGAGCCTCCCCGTACTCATGCTCGCCCTCGGCGCGCCGCTCGCGCCGGTGCTCGAACGTCGCATGGGGCTGCACGGCGCCGCCCTCGCACTCACGGCTCTGCTCACCCTCTCGCTCGCGCTGCGCCCCCTCGACACCACGACGATGTTCGTCGGTACCGTGCTCGCCGGCTTGGGCATCTGCGGGCTCAGCGTGCTGACGCCCCAGCTCATCCGCATCCACCTCGCGGGCCGCGCGGGCGTCTGGTCGGGCCTCTTCTCGACGAGCTTCGGCGTGAGCGCCGCCCTCGGCGCGAGCCTCACCATCCCGCTCATGTTCGCGACCGGCTCAGTCAGGGCGACGCTCGCTTTGTGGGCCGGGCCAGCTGCCGTCGCCACGACGGTCGCCGCCATCGCCGCCGCACGAGTGCGGACGGCTCGACGTCGCACCGCGCTCACGCCCCCGGCCGCGGCGACGCCGAACTCGGTCCTCCGGCTCAGGCTCGATGCGACCGCCCTCTCCGTCACCGCCTTCTTCGGCAGCCAGGCCCTCTGCTTCTTCGCGATGACGGCGTGGTTGCCTACCATCTTCGCCAGCCGTGGGATGGCGCCGGCCGAGGCGGGCTGGCTGCTCGCATGGATGAGCATCGCGGGGTTGCCGGCCTCGCTCCTGATCGCCGTCATCGCGGGACGACGGGCCTCGCAATCGGTGGTGGTGCTCGTCGTGAGTGCACTTTCGGCGGTCGGGATGATCGGCGTCGCCTGGGCGCCGGAGGCGCTCGCCCCCGTCTTCGTGGCCGTGCTCGGGTTCGCCCAGGGGGCCGCGTTCGGGCTCGCGGTGATGCTCATCGTGCTGAAGGCACCACCCCACGGCTCGATCGCCGGGTTCTCCGCCTTCGCGCAGGGGGTCGGCTACGCGTTCGCCGCCCTCGGGCCACTCGCACTCGGACTGCTGCACGACGCCGGCCTCAGCTGGCCCGTCGTCGTGTCGATGCTGCTCCTCGTCATCGCGGTACAGGCGGTGATGGGCTGGATGGCCGGCAAGCCCGGGCCCGCGGGATCCGCCGATGAAGCCCCCGAACGACTGCGAGCACCGCGGCCCGCACGCAGGTAGCGGGGGGCGGCGGCGAGCGGTGTGGCGGGTCGACGGGGTGCGGCGCGAGCCTGGTCGGTGCTCAGACGGTGCCGGCGGGCGGCCAGACGCCGATGATGATCGCCATGATGACGATCGTGACGAGCTCGTGGGCGATGTTCATCACGGTGAGGGACGACGGGCGGCCCTCGAAGACGTCGTGCGTGATGAATCGCGCGGCGGTGAAGCCGGCCCAGAGGATCACCCCGGTGAGCAGCGCTGCGACCAGGTAGCCGCCGCCGTAGAAGTGCCACGCGATCGTCGAGGCGCCCGCGAGCACCCACGCCGTGACGAAGCTCACGAGCACCGTCACGATGAGCGGCATCACCGCACTCGCGCCAGGACGGTCCATGTCGACGTTCGCGAGCTTCGCCCACCGGGTGCCGAACACGCCCCGGGCGTACCAGATGGCGCCGACCGCCATGCTCGACGCCGTCGCCACCAGCACCGCCCAGTAGTTGATCTCGGGGACCATCTCCGCCTCCTCGCCGCGGCCGGAGCCGCGGATCGCCGCGCAGCGCGCCCGCGCCGTCGCTGGGCGAGAGCGTACTCCCGCGGTAGTACAGGCCGGCGGCAGCGCGCCGCAGCCGGCGGCTGGATCGGGGCACCGCCCGTTGACACGGTCTTCAGCAGTCGCGTAATCTCGCAGTCGGTGCCGGTTGTGAATCGATTCACGATTCGCCCTGGCCCGCCGGGGCTGCGCGGCGCGAAAGCGGCCCCTCTCCGCCCACCGATGACGGTGGCAACCGAGAGGAAGTGCAATGAAGCACCTCGACCGAATCATGGGAGCGGTGGCATCCGTCGCCACCGGAGCCCTGCTCGCCACGCTCATCGCGATCGCGAGCCCGGCCCCGCCGGCGAACGCGGCACCGGCGCCGCTCGACATCTACCCGTTGGCCTCCACGTATCCGGCCTCGCCGGACTTCGTGATGACCGTGAATGGGCAGGGCGTGCCGGTGCAGGACTGCGCCGGCTACGACATCGCGCAGTTCGCGATGGGCGCGGGGGAGGCGACGATCTCGATCACGAAGCGCAACAACACCGCGATCGGCGCGTTCTCGATCAGCCCGCTCAAGCTCGGGTTGACGGGCACGAAGAGCGGGCCGACGCTGACGTTCACGGTCACCCACGACGAGTACCTGATCGTGAAGATCGACGGCCGGCCCGAGCTCGTCATCGCGATCGACCCGCTCGAGACCGACCGGCCCCCGAGCTCGGGCACGGGAATCTTCAACGTCACCGCCGCGCCGTATGGCGCGCAGCCCGGCGTCGGGTACTCGACGACGGCCTTCCAGACCGCACTGAACGACGCCGCGGCCTGGGGTTCGGCGAACGCCGGGCAGGGCACCGTCTTCGTACCAGCCGGTGTCTACACGCTCGGCACCTTGTACCTGCGCTCCAACCTGAGGCTGTATCTCGCGCCGGGGGCGGTGCTCAAGTACACCGGCGAGCGCGACCACTACGACGTGCACTGGCGCAAGCTCTCGCAGCAGCGTGACGTCACATGGTTCCTGTCGACGCGGTACTCGACGACCAACATCACCATCTCCGGGCGCGGCATCATCGACGGCGACGGCATGGCGTCCCTCCAACGCGGCAACCTCGGCGTCAACCTGCTCGTGCCGATCTACACCGACGACTTCATCGTCGACGGCATCACGTTCCGGGAGTCGAGCAGCTGGGCGGTCATGCCGACCCGCTCGACCGATTCGCAATTCCGCAATATCAAGATGTTCAACCGGTTCGACATGGGCGAGAACGACGGCATCGATGTCATGGAGTCGACCAACGTCTCGGTGACGAACGCGATCGGCATCGGGCTCGACGACCCGTTCAGCACGAAGACCTGGGCGAACCACATCGACCTGTTCGCGAAGGTCCCGGGCGACCCTCGCCCGCTGGGCGACGTCACCTTCGACGACCTGGTGAGCTGGACGTGGTGCTATGGCCTGAAGGTGGGACAGGGCGTGTTCCAGCAGCAGACGAACGTGACCTTCAAGAACGCCACGATCTACGACTCGGCCGTCGGGATCGGCGTGCATCACAAGTACGGCACGGCGGGCGCGGTGAGCATCCAGTTCGAGGACATCGACATCGAGCGGGTGACGAAGGACAACGACGGCAACACCACGTGGATGGCCCTCTGGACCGGCAACACCGCCGAGGGCATCGGCCCCGTCGCCGACGTCGACCTCACCCGAGTGAATGTGCGGAGCGCAGGCACGACTCCCGCGCGCATCAATGGCGTGCCGGGCGCGCCGATCACGGACGTGAAGTTCGAGAAGATCCGGATGCCGGGCAGCACATCCACCGCGACGACGCTGCAGCAGATGAATGTGACCAACGTCTCCGACTCATCGAACATCCAGATCGTCCCGTAGCAATTCCAGCAGCGAACGGATGCCTCGAGCCGCACTGCGGGCCCGGGGCATCCGCGCGGCGGCCGGAAGGCCGCCCGGATCAGCCCGCCGCGTACACCCAGGCGTCGCCGCCCGACACGAGCCGCGCACGGACGCGACGGTAGTCGTCGACCTCGTACTCATCCGCGGCGGCGAGCTGCGCGGCGGTCACCTCGAGCACGGCCCCGTCGACGCGATCGTCGGGGTCGTCGGTGCGCTCGAGGATCGGATGCTCGGCCTCGCCGCTCAGCGTGACCACGTCGGGATCGGTGATGCGCAGCATCCGGAGCCGCCACCCGACGAGCGCGTCCGCCGACGTGGGCAACTCCGTGCCGAAGAGCTCGCGTTGCACCCCGGGGAGGCGCAAGGTGCCGTAGCTGAAGAGGCGTTCGGTCGCAGGCATGCGTCGAGGGTAGCGGCCGCGCCGCGGCATCCGGAGCGCGTAGGCGCAACGCGACGAGGCGGGGTGCAGCACGCACCCCGCCTCGTCGCGAACCCCCGACTAGTCGTCGGCGAACGCGGTGTCCATGCGCTGCAGCAACTCGTCGACCGTGATGCTGTTGTTGAAGAGCTCCTGGATGCCGGTGAGGTGCTCCTGCTGCACCTTCGTGTTCGGCCAGAACACGTCGGGGAACGGACGCGCGCGGCCGTCGGCCTGGTACTCGGTGATCGCCGCGAGCACCGGGTCGGGCTCGAAGTCCGTGGACGGCAGGGCCGGGGCAGCCCCCGCGGCGGTCGCGTAGACCGACTGACCCTCGCTCGACGCGAGGAAGTCGATGAACTTCTTCGCCAGCTCGGGATTCTTCGCCTTCGCATTCGCCGAGTACACGATGCCGACCGACACGGGCAGGTTCGTGTCGTCCGCGTCGTCCGTCGCGGGGAAGGGCGTCATCGAGAACGTCGTGCCCTCGGGTGCGTACTGCTGCGCGTTCGCGCCGGCCGAGGTGATGTGGATGGCGCCGAGCGCGTCTCCCTGTCCCAGCATGGTCATCTGCTCGTCGTAGCCGATGCCGTTCGGGTTGTCGTTGAAGCATCCGGCATCGCGCAGCTCGAGGTACTGCGACTCGGCGTCGTTCCAGCCGGAGTCGACGAACGACGCATCGCCGTCGAGCTGCTGGTCCGTGAAGTCGGGATCGGGGCCGTACACCGTGGTCGCGGTGAGCGCGTACGGCACGAGCTGGGTGACCCACGCCGACTTCAGGCCGAGCGCGAACGCGACCTTGCCCGCGGCCTTCGCGTCGGCGCAGAACTGCAGCACCTCGCTCCACGTGGTCGGCGTCTCGAGGCCGGCCGCCTCGACGGCCTGATCGTTCCAGATCGCGCCGATGCCGACCATCGTGACCGGCACGCCCACGAGCTTGCCGTCGGCATCCTCGACGACCGGGCGAACGGAGTCGTCGACATCGCCCGCCCACTCCTCGTCGTCGAGCGAGAGCAGCAGGCCGTCGTTGCTGAGCGCCACGATCGAGGTCGCGTTGCCGTTGCCGGGCCAGACGCGGAACACGTCGGGCGCGGTGCCCGCCGAGAGCTGCGTGCGCAGGGTCTGCTGGTAGGACTCGTCGTCATTGGCGAACGTCGCGTCGACCGTCACGCCGGGGTTGGCCGCCTCGAACGCGTCGATCGCCGCCTGCGCCGGAGCCTCCCCTGCCGCCGTGAACGTCAGCACGTTCTCGTCGCCGGAGCCTCCGCTCGAGCCGCCGTCGGTCGAGCAGCCGGCGAGCACGAGTGCCGCGACGGCCGCGACGCCGATCGCCGCGCCCGCCCGGCGAGTGGGATTGAGCTTCACTATTCCTCCTTGAATGTGGGCTGGATGCCCGTGGTGCATGGGTGATTGCGCGCCGCAGGGACGGGTGCTGCTATCCCTTGAGTCCTCCCGCGAACCCCTTGATGACGTACTTCTGCAGCGAGAAGTAGACCGCGAGGATGGGGATGACGCTGATGACCAGTCCGGCGAAGACGAGCGGCCAGACGGTGACGTATTGACTGACGAAGCTGTAGATCGCGACGGGCGCCGTCGCGTTGCCGCTGCCCGACAGGTAGAGGAGCGGGGTGAAGAACTCGTTCCAGATGCCGACGAGGTTCAGGATGATGACAGTGCCCGTCGCGGGACGCACGAGCGGGAAGACCACGCTGAGAAACGAGCGAACCGGCCCGCAGCCGTCGAGGAGGGCCGCCTCCTCATAGTCCAGGGGAAGGTCGCGCATGAAGGTCGTGTACAGGAAGATCGAGAACGGCATCGCGGTGCCGATGTTGATGAGGATGACGGACCAGAGCGATCCCAGGAGCCCGATGTCGCGCATCGTCGAGTAGAGCGGCAGGAGCGCCAGCTGCGCCGGGATGAGCAGGCCGCCGAGGAGGCCGTAGAAGGTCCACCGCGACCACGCCCGCGTGACCCGGGCGAGCGGATACGACGCGAGGGCCGAGATCGCGACGATGAAGGCGATGCTCACGACGGCGACGATCGTGCTGTTCATCAGCGCGGCCCCGAGGCTCGCCTCCTCCCAGGCCCGGCCGTAGTTCTCGAACGTCGGCGGCCAGGCGAAGGTGAGCGCGTTGGTCTGGCTGTTGCTCGGCTTCAGCGACACGTTCACGAGCGCGAGGATCGGGATGAACCAGACGACCGCGACCCCGATGAGGACGATCTCGCGGACGAGCGTCAGGCCGGTGTAGCGCGTCTGCATCAGCTGGCCTTCCGAAGGGTGAGTCGGTACTGAATGGCGGAGAGCCCGGCGATCAGGATCGTCATGACCACCGCGAGCGCGACCGAGAACGGGTACTCGCCGAGCAGGAACGCGTTCTTGTAGATGAGCGTCGAGATGGTCTCGGTGGCCGTGCCAGGGCCGCCGCCGGTCATCGCGACGACCTGGTCGAACTGCTTGAGGCCGCCGATGAGGCTGAGCATGACGTTGATCACGACGGCGCCGTTCAGGAGCGGGAACGTCACGCTCCAGAATCGCCGCCACGGGCCGGCGCCGTCGATCGTCGCCGCTTCGAGGATCTCCTCTGGCACCGCCTGCAGGCCTGCGAGGAAGATCACCATCGAGTAGCCGGCGAACTGCCAGACGACCGCCGCCACGACGGAATAGAGCGCGTACTGCGGGTCGCCGAGCCAGTCCTGTGCGAGGAATCCGAGCCCGAGGCCGCGCAGCACCTCGTTCACCGTGCCGTTCGGCGAGAGGAGGTAGCTCCACACGTAGCCCGAGACGAGCGGGGTGAGCACGACCGGGGCGAAGAACACGACGCGCAGGATGTACCGCGACTTCACCATGGTGTGCAGGCCGACCGCGAGGGCCAGGCCGATCGCGTTCTGGATGACGGTGCACAGCACCGCGAGCACGAGCGTGTTCCAGAGGGCGGCCTGCGCGGCCCGGTCGGTGAAGACGTCGGCGAAGTTCTCGAAGCCCACCCACGACCAGTCGCCGGCCAAGCCGTTCCAGTCGGTGAACGAGAAGAACGCCCCACGCGTGCTCGGCACCACGACGATGAAGACGTAGATCGCGACGGCCGGCGCGACGAACCACCACGGGGCGACCACGCCGGCTCGGCGCGCTCGCCGCCGCGGCGACGGGGTCAGGGACGCGGCAGCAGGCAAGGCCGCCGCGCGTTCCTCCAGGAGGGTGCTAGCCACGGGTGTCACTCCTTCGTGATCGTGAATCGATTCACAACACGGCTACTTTACGAGCGTGGTTCGTGAGTTGTCAATGTCGCCGAGTGCGACCGACTCGACCGGTGCGCCGAGTGCGCCGGATGCCGCGTCCGACGCCTCGACGAGGCCGGAGGTGGCGCGCGAGAACACCGCCGCGTCGGGGAGCACCAGCCGGCGCACCCACCACGTCTCGAGATGCGTGTGCAAGGGAGCGTCATCGAGATCGGCGTAGTTGCGCTCGCCCTGCATCTGCGCCGGACTGACGACCGCCGGGTCGCCGACGTAGTGGTGGTGCGGCCCGTACCGGTTGAAGCTGCTCGGCGTCAGCCGCAGGCGCACGCGAGCAGCTCCGACCGCCTGGACCGGCGCGGCCCATCCCGAGGCGCCCCAGTCGACCCATCGCCACCGCACGGGCCCGTCGTCGAACCTGATGCCCGCGGCATCCGCCACCCCGCCGGTGAGCGTGATGACGTCAGCACCCAGTGGGACATCGACATCGGCGACGAGCTCGAGCGGCTCGAACAGGAAGGGGAACCCCGCCTCCACGAGCTCACGGTCGAGGTGCTCGGATGCCGCGCCGAGTCGGAACGGCCCCGCGAACGACGAGACCACTCCGCCCCGCGCACGCAGCTCGCCCCGCACCCGGAACGTGCCCGCGATCCAGGCGCGCGGCACGGTCCCGGGCGGCAGCGACCAGCGCGGACGGAACCGCAGCACGAGGCGCGCACCCGACTCGATACGCACGGCGCCGACCCAGACATCGCCGGCACGGCGCACCGGCACCGGCACCGGCTGGGTCCGTTCGCCCCAGGCGACGGCAGCCGGCTCGTCGGCCAAGCGCAGCTCGAGCTCGCCCTCGAAGTCGAGCGACTCCACCTCGGCGATCCACTCGTCACCCGACCTGGTCGGCTGGAGCACGAGCTCGTTGACCGGGCTGCGCTCGAGGCGCCACCGCAACGGCGCGGGTGCGTCGGCGTCGGCGGCGTCGGCGGCGGCGCGGTCGGCGTCGGCGTCGGCGTCGGCGTCGGCGTCCACCGTCGGCCACGGCGACACCGCGGCGGGGGCCGCGGGCGCGTCGTCCAGCAGCCCCTCGTCATGCAGCGGCTCGAGCGCGGTTCTCAGCCCGGGGTCGAGTGCGGCCGCGGGCGGCACGATGACGCGGGCGTAGCGGGAGCGGCCGAGCACGAGGCATCCGTCGACCACCGCCCCGTCGCGCTCGAGCGTGCGCTCGTCGGCGAACTCGTAGGCGACATCGCCCGCTCGCAGCCGCTCGACGAGGCGCAGGAAGTCGCCGTTGATCGCGCCGGCCGACGTCGCCGGGAAGTCGTGGGCATCATGCACGTTCGTCGCGACGAACTCCCACGGCTCGAACACCCGGGCGAGCGCTCGCTGCGGCACCACCACCAGCACGTCGGCGGGCGGGCGCGGGTCGACCTCGATCCCCTGCCGCACGGCGCCGAGCACGTCGGCGTAGGCGGCCGACCAGCTCACGTGACGAGGATGCGATGGCGGCCAGTCCTCGATGGCCGCGGAGTCGAGCCGGTACTGGCTGAGGTGCAGCACGAAGTCGGTCACCCCGTGGCCGCCGAGCCAGCGCAGGTACCGCTCGAGGTCGGCGGGCGACGCACCCCACCCCGCGCCGCCGAACGCCTCGGCCATCGTGCGGCCGTCGCCGAACTGCCGGGCGGCCGACGACACCTGTCGTGGGTAGAAGTCATTCAGCGGGTGCCGCCCCAGGGCGTCGATGCCCGGCAGGCCGACTGCGCGCGCGACCGGGCCGAGTGAGCCCACGGTCGGCAGCTGGAACAGCGGATGCTCCTCGCCCTTCATGTGCGCGGTGAACCGGAGCCCGCGGGCGCGGCACCAGCGATCGAGCGTCGTGAGGTACCGCTCGGCGAAGAGGTCGGCGGCGAGCTCCCAGAACCGCTCGCGCGCCACCGCCGATCGCTCCTCGGTGAGGAACACGGCGGGGAGCAGCTCGAGCAGGTCGTCGCCATGGCGCTCGGCGAACCGCTCGGGCAGGTCGGGTGTCCACGGGATCGCGCCGTGCGGCGAGAGCTCGTGGTGCGCATGCCCGAGGCCGAACTCGGGCTCGTCGGAGAAGAAGCCGGCGACGCGCGCGAACGCCTCGGGTGCGAGCCCATCGGCGTAGCGCGCGTAGCACAGCTCGATGAAGCGCTCGGCGAGCGCGGGGGCGAGGTAGTCGACCCCGGCGCCGACCCGCTCGACGATCGCCCACCGCGCACCGTCCCGATCGAAGCGCGCCAGGGCGGGTTGCCCGGTGTCACGCTGCAGCTCGACCCAGCGCTGGCGCAGCTCGGGATGGCGTTCGAGCATGCGGCCGCCGACCGTGCCGCTCGGCCAGCCGTTCTCGTCGTAGATCCAGAACGCGAGTCCCCGATCGCTCGCCTCGATGATGAGTGCCGAGACGATCGCCAGGTAGTCCTCGGCGAGGTATCGCGGCTCTTCGGGGTAGAACCTCGGGTGGAACACGACGCCGTCCAGTCCGGCCACGACGAAGGCGTCGAGTTGCCTGCACAAGTCGTCGAGGTCGAGCGGCCCGTTGACGGCCCACAGCGTCGAGAACGTCGGATTGATCGGCACAGCCATCCCTTCAGACCGTGAATCGATTCACGATTTCCGCTACGCTAGCGTACGGCCCACGGGCACGACAAGCAGCTGCAAGGGAGCGAGATGCCGAGCGTGAAACGCACAGCGCCAGCGACGATCAAGGACGTCGCCGACCACGCCGGCGTGTCGCGGGCGACTGCGTCGTACACGTTCACGCAGCCGTCGCGCGTCTCGGAGCCGCTGCGCAAGCGGGTCCTCGCGGCCGCCGACGAGCTCGGCTACGTCGGCAACGACGCCGCCCGCCGCCTGCGAATGGGCCACAGCCTCGCCTTCGGGCTGCTCATCTCGAACACCGCCAACCCGGTCTACGCCGAGGTCGCGGCCGGCGCCGAGCGCGAGGCATCCGCCAACGGGCGCTTCATCATCGTCGTCAACAGCGACGACGACCCGCAACGCGAACGCGACTACGTGAACTTCTTCGAGTCCCAGCAGGTGAGCGGCATCATCGCGGCACCCGTCGGCGGCGTGCCCGCCGAGCTCCTCGCCCTGCGCGACCAGGGCACCCCGTTCGTGCTCGTCGGCCTCGCCGAGGGACCGCACGACTTCCCCGCGATCTCGGGCGACAACGAGCAGGGCGGATACCTCGCGATGCGGCACCTGCTCGAGCAGGGCCGCAGGCGACTCCTGTTCGTCGGTGGCCCGCACCCGCATGTCGACGCCCGCCTGGCGGGCGCACGGCGGGCGCTTCGGGAGGCTGGAACGGACACCTCGGGCGGCGCGGGCTCCCCGGCTCCTTCCCTCGAGGTCATCCGCACCCCGGCGCAGAACGCCCGCATCGGCGAGGAGGTGGCCGTGGCCCTCGGCGAACTCGCGCCCGGCGACCGTCCCGACGGCATCTTCGCCGGCAACGACCTGCTCGCGCTGGGCCTGCTGCACGGACTCATCGTGGCCGGCATCGCGATCCCCGACGAGCTCTCACTCGTCGGCTACGACGACATCGAGTTCGCCGACTTCGCCATCGTGCCGCTCACGACGATCCGGCACCCGTCGGCCGCCTTGGGCGCTGCAGCCGTGCGCCTGCTGCTCGGTCTGGAGACCGAGGCGAACCTCGAGGGCCGGTTCGCCCCCGAGATCGTCGTGCGCGCCACGTCGCTCCCTACGCCGCGGGCGTGACCTCGCGACCGTTCATGCGGTCGACGCCCCGCAGCAGCGCCGTGTGGTCGAGAGCGCCGTCGCCGTTGGCGACCGCCGACTCGAGCAGCTGACCCACCACGGCACCCGCCGGCGACACCACGCCGGCATCGCGCGCCGCGGCGAGGTAGATGCCGAGGTCCTTCCGGTGCAGTTCGATGCGGAATCCCGGTTCGAACCGGCGCTCGATCATGCCCGCGGACTTGCGGTCGAGGATCCGGTTCCCTGCGAGGCCACCGGCGAGCACGCGCACCGCTGCCTCGACGTCGGCGCCGTGCTGCTCGAGGAACACGAGCGCCTCTGCCACGAGCTGGATCGTCCCCGCCACGATGAGCTGGTTGGCCGCCTTCACCGTCTGGCCCGCCCCGACGTCGCCGACGTGCACGATCGTCGATCCGATCGCCTCGAGCAGCGGTCGAACGGCGGCCAGGTCGTCGGCGGCGCCGCCCACCATGATCGAGAGGGTGCCCTCGATCGCTCCCTGCTCGCCGCCGCTCACGGGGGCGTCGAGGTAGCGGATGCCGCGTGTCGCACACACCTCGGCGAGCCGCCGTGACGTCGCCGGCGCGATCGAGCTGAGGTCGACGATGCACGTACCAGGCCGTGCGGCGACGAGCACGCCGCCGCCATCGCCGTCTGCTCCGGAGTCGTCGCCGAGCACGACCCGTTCGACGTCCGGCGAGTCGGGCAGCATGAGCATGACGACCTCGGACGCCGCGACAGCATCCGCGAGCTCGGCGGCGCGTCCGCCTGCGGCGATGAAGCGCGCCACCGGGCCGTGTGAGCGGTTGATGCCGATGACGTCGTGGCCGGCGGCAAGCAGGTTGCGCGCCATGGGCGCCCCCATGATGCCGAGTCCGATGAACGTGACGGTCATGCGTGTCCTTTCGGGGTCGAGACGGGCCGATCAGTCTGATCGAGGGCGGCGAGGGGGACGAGTGCCGCGCGGGTGCGCTCCTCGAGCGCTCGCAGGTCGCCGCCGACGAGCGCGTCCTGCAGGAGCAGCGCACTCACGCCGACGTAGGCCGCGCCCGCGTCGAAGTACGCGCCGAGCTCGTCGGGACGCACGCCACCGGTCGGGAAGAGCGGGATGTCGGGCAGCGGACCCACGAGCTCACGCAGGTAGGACACACCACCGACCGGGCCGATCGGCGAGACCTTCACGAGGTCGGCGTCGAGGGCGGCCCGTGCGATCTCGCCCGGCGTCAGCGCACCGGGGATGTACTCGATCCCGGTGCAACGAGCCGCCTCGGTGAGCGCCGGGTCGTGGTACTGGCTCACGACGAAGTCGGCGCCGGCATCCGTGGCGCGGCGCACGTCGGCCGGGGTGCGCGCCGTGCCGCACCCGACGGCCAGGTGCGGCAGCGCTCCCTTGGCCGCCGTGATGGCGTCGAGCGTGCCGTCGCTCGTCAGCGTGAACTCCAGCCGCGAAAGCCCGGCGTCGGCGAGCACGGAGGCCACCTCCGCGAATCGCCGGGCGCTCGGCGCCCGCAGCACGGCGATCACGTGCTCCCGGCGCGAGGTCGACGTCCTCATCGGATGCTCCCGGCGGCCGCGACGCCGGCACGCAGCCGCCGCGTCGATGCGAGGCCCGCGTGGTACACGTGCAGGCGATGAGCACCCGACGCGACGAGCCGCTGCCAGTGCGCGGCGAAACCGTCCGGATCTCCCGAGAGGATGTCGACGTACGCGGTCGCTCCGGTGTCGCCGGCCTTCCGCGCCAGCGCGTCGACGCCGCGGTCGACGTCGCCCCAGCAGTCCACCAGGCGTTCGATCGGAAGCCTCACCCCGACGGCGTCCGCGGCACCGAGGCTCACCTCACCGGCACCCGAGTCGCGGGCGAGGGCCACGAGTTCGGTCGCGATCTCGGCCGCCACCTCGGCCCGGTACTGGCGCAAGGCCGCGAGGGGCCCGTCGCTCGCGGCATCCGCTCGGTACACCGGATCGCGGCCATCGCTCGCACGGCGTTCGGTCGCACGACCGACGGCCGGCTGGTCGATGGCCGCACGCAGCGACTCGGCGAGCACCTCGGCGTCGATCCCCACCGCACGGGCGCAGGCCGCGCAGACGCACATCGCCAACAGTTCCGCGGCCGCCTCGCCGAGGTCGGCCCCGTGCAGCTTGTCGTGCAGGGACCCGTGCGCGAGCCCCTGCCAGCCGACCGCCTCGAGGTGCAGCGCAGCTCCGGCACTCGCCCGAGCCGCCGCCCCCACCAGCTCGCGGAGGAACGCTCGGGTGGGGGCCTGCGAGAGGCACGGGGCATGCGGCATCCGGTCGCCGAAGGCGTTCTCGACTCGCGGAACCCCGGGTGCGGCGCCGTCGACGTGGCCGATCACCGCCCAGGTGTCGACCCGCATGCCGACTCGCTCGAGTTCGTGACGTGCGCCGTCGAAGGAGAAGGCGCCGAGCGGCAGCGGTGCGGGTTCTCCGAGATAGCTCGCCGACCCAGGAAGGTCGACGATGCGATGCAGCGGATGCCGCGGCGTGATGGTGCGCGCGCCATGGTAGGTCGCGGCGAGTGCGATCCGGGCGACGCCCTCGGCGCGCAGTCGCACCGCCGCGTCCGGATCTCCCTCGACATCCCACGGGAAGAGTCGGAAGGTGGCCTCCATCAGAACCTCGGCAGGGTGGGGTCGTAGGCGGGGTCCACCGTGCGGGCGTAGGCCGTGTCGTCGCGCACCGTCCGCCCCGACTCGAGGTAGGCGCGGTGCAATCGGTCGACGACGTCGCGCCGCACGTCGACCCCGAGGCCCGGGCCGTCGGGCACCCGCACCGCGCCGTCGCGGAAGGCGATCGCCCCAGGCACGACGATGTCGGATGCCGCATTCCAGGGGTAGTGGGTGTCGCAGGCGTGATCGAGCTCGGGTGTGGCGGCCGCGGCGTGCACCATCGCGGCGAGCGAGACGCCGAGGTGCGAGTTCGAGTGCATCGAGAGTCCAAGGCCGTACGTGGCGCAGGCGCGCCCCAGCTCGCGGGTCGCAGCGAGGCCGCCCCAGTAGTGATGGTCGGCGAGCACGATGTCGACGGCGCCGGCCTCGACGGCCGGCTCGAGCGTCTCGGGAGAGACGACGACCATGTTCGTCGCCAGCGGGAGTGTCGTCGACGCCCGCACGGCGGCCATGCCGTCGAGGCCGAGCGTCGGGTCCTCGAGGTACTCGGCGACGCCCTCGAGCCGGCGCGCGACCTCGATGGCGGTGTCGACGCGCCAGGCTCCGTTGGGGTCGATGCGCAGAGGCACCTCGGGGTAGGCGGCCCTGAGCGCCCGCATCGCCGCGATCTCGCGCTCGGGGGCCAGCACGCCCGCCTTGAGCTTCAGCGAGCGGAATCCGTAGTCGTCGATGAGGCGCCCCGCGAGAGCCACGAGACCTTCAGCCTCGTCTGCCGCACCCCAATCGTCGGGAGCGGCTCCGGGGTGGCCGGCCCACTTGAAGAAGAGATAGCCCGCGAAGTCGATGGCGTCGCGCTCGCGGCCGCCGAGCAGTTCGCTGGCGGGCACGCCCTCGAGCCTGCCGAGCGCGTCGAGCGCCGCCACCTCGAAGGGCGCGAAGGCCTTGCGGAGTTCGATCGCACAGACGTCGGCGTCGAGCGTGGCCATCACCGCGTCGTGGAGGGCGGACGGCTCGTCGACCCGCAGGCCGACGAGCCGCGGCGCTGCGGCCAGGAGCCGCCCGAGGAGCGGCGCTTCGCCGCTCGTCTCGCCGAAGCCCACCGTGCCGTCGTCGAGCGTCAGGATCACCAGCGTGCGGAGCGCGAGGGGCTCGTGCACTCCCCAACTGTTGAGCAGCGGCGGGTCGGGAAACGCCATGGGCACCACTTCGACCGTGCGGATACGACTCATCGACCTGTTCCGGATGGCTCTGCGGGGCGGATCGGCGGCGCGCGGCCCACCCCGCAGAGGTCTGAGCTCACAGCGTCCCGCGGCGGGTCGACCGGGGGTACGCTGTTGTGAATGGATTCACAACAGTAGGGAAAGGACCGGGTGTTGTCAATCGAGCAGACCGTCGTCATCACGGGTGCTGCGGGCCGGACCGGGCGCGCCCTCGTCCCACGGCTCCGTCGACGGGGCCGGGCGCTGCGGCTCGTCGACACGAGCAGGGCGGGCCTCGAACTCGACGTCGAGCCCCGAGACGTCTCCTGGCATGACGTGTCGATCGAGGATGCCGACGGGATGGAGCGGGTCATGCACGGGGCATCCGCGCTGGTGCATCTCGCGGGGCTGTCCTCGGAGCGCCCATGGGCGGACCTGCTGCGGGTCAACATCGACGGCACCCACACCGTGCTCGAGGCAGCACGGCGGGCCGGAGTCCGGCGGGTGCTGCTCGCGAGCTCGATCCACGCGGTGGGCTTCCAGCCGGTCGGCGCCGCCGCCTCGACCACGCCGCTGCTGCCCCGTCCCGACACGTACTACGGCGTCAGCAAGGCGGCCATGGAGGCACTCGGCAGCCTCTACGCCGACCGGTTCGGCATGTCGGTCGTGAGCGCACGGATCTGCACCTTCCTCGAGGAACCGGGCGACGGCCGCGCGGTCGCACAATGGCTCTCACCCGACGACATGGCCCGACTCGTCGAGGCGAGCGTCGCCCTCGACGACGGCTCCCACCATCTCGTGTGGGGTGTGTCGGCGAACGCGCCGGCCTGGTTCTCGCTCGAGGCCGGCCACGCGATCGGGTACCGGCCGCTCGACGACGCCCGCGCGGTCTCGATCGAGCGCGACGGCGTGGTGCCGCCCGACCCCGACCCGACCGCCCCGCTCGGAGCCGCATTCACCGACGAGCGGCACCCCGTGGGCGGCACGTGGTGACCTGAGCGCGCCTCACGGCGAGAACGTCGGAGAGAAGACGCGCCCGCGACATCCGCGCGAAACCTCGCGCCCATAGGCTCGGCACGCGCCACCCGATGTTGCTGCCCGCTGAGCCGGAGGTACCATGCCCGACGCGTCGCCCTCACGCTCCAGGACGCTCGGGCTCTCCGGCCGCCCGATCGCGACCTTCGCCGTGCTCGTCGTCACCCTGCTGTGCGCGACCGTCGGCACGATCGGCGTGACGTCGTCGCACGCCGAGCACGAGACGCAAATGGAGGCCGAGGCACGCGCTGCGGCGGTGCATCTCGTGGCCGGACACGTCGGCATCGGCGCGGCTGAGTTCGATCCGACGGGGGCACGGATCACGGTCGACACGAACGGCGCGAGGGCGGCCCTCGAGGCGGCTCGCGCTGCGGCGACGGATGCCACGGGCAAGGCCTCTGCGGAGTCGATCGCCGCCCTCGCGGCATCCGTCGACCAGCTCGAACACGACCTTGCGGGCGACGGCGGCGGCGGGGCGTGGTACTTCCCCCGGGTCCATGAGTTGCGCCGACTTCGCGACGCGGTGGCGAGCTCGGCGATCGCGTGGCAGGCGGCGGAGGAGGCGGCGATCCTCGCGGCCGCAGCCGAGGATGACGGCGGAGGGAGTGATGGGTCGAGCGAGCGGGCCGCGCCGGGGCAGATCGACTTCGACCTGAACGTCACGCCAGGCCTGATCCCGGTCCC
Organism: Agromyces sp. 3263; assembly: GCF_031456545.1. Lineage (NCBI taxonomy): Bacteria > Bacillati > Actinomycetota > Actinomycetes > Micrococcales > Microbacteriaceae > Agromyces > Agromyces sp. 3263. Next base: position 2,238,338 of record NZ_JAVDUV010000001.1, on the reverse strand, counting down.
GCCGCTCGGCCCGTGGGAGGAGGATCCGCACCTGTACGACTACGCCTGCCCGATTCTCAGCGGGTACTACTGGTCGCCGACGCCGTGCTTCGAGGAGGATACGACGGAGGTGCCGGGCGAATAGTCAGGCGGCCCCATCCATCTCGTCGAGCTTCTCGAGCAGCTTGGTGCAGGTGCCCCACGTGCGCACGGTCATCTGCTGGAAGACCGGCATCGCCATGAACTTCTGGATGCGGGTCTTCGTCGCCCGCGCGGCCACCCGCGAGAAGTAGATCGCCCCCGGTCCGGCCGCCACCGCGTCGACGCCCTCGCGCAGTTCGGGCATCTCGGCGAGCGCCGCCTCGGCGGTGAGCGGGTGCTTGAGGAAGAAGACGTCGCTTCGCAGCTTCGGTGATCCATGATCGGCGGGGGCGGCCTCGATGGTTCGGGCGAGCTCGTCGCGCGATCGGATCACGACGAGCAGCGGCATCCCGAACCGCTGCTCGAGCATCGCCTCCACGTCGGCTTCGAGCTTCTGGCCGCCGGGGCGACCCCTGCCGCCGGGCTGGAACAGCACGTTGCCGCTCTGCAGGTAGGTGCCCACGTCCTCGTATCCGGCGTCGCGGAAGCACTCGGCGAGCTCCGGCATGCGAATCGGGTTCCGTCCGCCCACGTTGATGCCGCGCAGCAGGGCGACGTACGAGCCGGACATGTGCACCTGACTACCAGAGCCGAGCGGATGCCGCGAGCGCGAGGCCGCCCGTTGCCGCGCCGAGCCACCCGGAGTAGATTCCCGACGTCTGGTGGAGCGGGTGGCCGAAGGGGACGATCGAGATGAGTGACGAATCAACCGGGCTCGAAGCGACGATCGCGATCACGACGGCTGACTCGCCCGAGATCATGCGCATCGTGGCATCCGACGGCGAGGTCGACACCTACCTCGAGAGCGCCGGCGTACCGGCGGAGGTGTTCGGCGACGACACGGATGCCGCAACGGCTCGATGCGCGCGCGAGCGCGCGGCGCTCGGCAGTGCGCTGCTCTACGCCGTGGAGGTCGGCGAGGTGACGGATGCCTCGGAGTCCGGAGGGACGCTGACGCTGCCGGCGTCCGCCGTCGTCTCGCTGATGGCCTCGCTGACCGAGGTGAGCAAGGAGGGGCTGCTGCTGGCCGAATGCCTCGAGGCGGAGCATCCGGATGCCGCGGGGCGGCTGCGCGAGACGTTCGAGCTGCTCGAGCTCGACGTCGACCGCCTGCGGCGCGCGGTGGACCAGCGGCCGAACGGCGGCTGACGCCGCGAGGTGCTCAGAACGCGAGGTCGAGGTGGAAGTGGTTCACCAGCGGCCCATGCCAGTTGATGTTCGTGATGTCGCCCGTGCGACCGCGGCTCGTGTTGGCGACCTCGATGATGCGGCGCTGGCCGAGCCGTTCGTTCACCGCGCGGGCGACCGAGAAGTCGTCGTAGATCACACGCCACTCGACGCCGATCGCTGAGGCGGCGCGGTCGATGGCCAGGCCGAACGTGATCGCTTGGGCTGCGTCGAAGAAGCCGTCGGCGCGGCGCTGCGGGATCGTGAGATCGAGCGAGCGCCCGCGGCCTGCGAAGCCGCCGCCGCCATGACCGCCGTAGTTGTCGGCCGTGAACCCGGCGCCGTACGCGTCGATGAGCCAGAGCACGAAGATGGCCGTCGTCGTCATGACCCCGATGCTGTTGCGCCCCCACACCGAGCCCCACGCGGGCCGGCCGTTCGCGTCGAGCTCGTGCACGTTCTCCCAGCCGCGTTCCTCGATGTCGATCGCCGCCTCCCGCACGGCGGCGTCGACCTGCTGCTGGCCGCCGAACTTGCGGGTCTCGGCGGCGACGATCGCGGCCTCCTCTCCGGCGGCATCCAGCGTCGCCTTCGGGTCGCGGGTGCGACGCCGGAGTGCGGATTCGGCCTGGGCGATCGCCCGGGCCCGCTCGGGGTCGGTGAGCGCGCGGTTGCGCGCGGCGAGTCGACCACGCACGAGGGCGACGGCGTCGACGTTCGGGAGGGCGCCCGGCGCGAAGTTCCGCAGTTCGCGCACACCGCGCTGGGTGACCGTGGTGAAGTCGAGGTGCTCGCGCCGCTCGAGCATCCAGCCCCAGGCTCCTTCGGTGAGGTGCGACACGATCTTGTCGACGAAGAGCTGCCGTTCGACGACGAGCTCGGCCTCGAGCTGTGCGCTGCGCTCATCGGCAGTGAGCGGGCGTCGTCGGCCGTTCTCGACGACGCGCCGGTTCGCGACGGCCTGCGCGAGCCGTGTGCGTCTCCCGTTGAGCTGGCGAAGGACCGCGGCGTCGAGGCCCGCGAAGGGAGTGCTGAAGCTGCTGCGCTGGTACCAGCCCTGCATCGTCTCGTCGAAATCGGTCACGAACGACGCTCGCGTCGCGGCCACGTCGACGGTCTGCCCTTGCGCGGCGCGACGCGTGCGCCATCCGTCGACGAGCTGGTCGACGTAGGCGGCGACCCCGGCGACGCCCCAGAACTCGACCGTGGTGTCGATGCCGTGCACGGGCGCGGTCTCGGCGGCCGGCGGCGCGGCCCCAGCCACGACGACGGGTGTGCCGCGCGCGACCTGGATGCTCGGCCGGGCGGGCGGATAGGGCACGTCGGTCGTGTCGACGTCGCGCGGCGCGGCGGTCGCCGGCTGCGCCGCTCCCTGCTGCGGCACGCCCTGCGCGGGCTGCTGCCCCGGGGTCTGGGCCGGCGTCCGGGTCGGCTGCGGTCCCGGCTGCTGCCTCGGCGTCTGGGTGGGCGCCTGGGCCGGTTGCTGACCCGGGGGCTGCGCCTGCGCATCGGTCGGGGCATCCGCATCGACGCCGGCATCGGCCGGCTGGCGCTGCAGCCGCACGATGCCACCGGACGCGCGGGCCGAGACCCCATCGGATGCCACGAGCTCCGCTGCCGCGCGATTTCCGGCGACGCGCTGCACGCCGGCGAGGGTGAGTGGCGCCGCCTCACGATCGGGGGCGACGCCGGCCGCGGGCACCACGGCGGAAGCCGGTCGGCCGTTCCCGATGCGCCGGCCGGTGTCGTCGGCCTCGTCGTCGCCGACCTTGCGATGCCGCATCCTCACTCGGACGGGTCGCCGACGGCTGGCCCGCCCGTCCTCCTCAGTGCGAGGCTAACCGCGGCCACGCTCGGCGAGCGCGCAGTGTGCCCGATCGGGCAGGGAACCCTGCGCGCGGCGGGCTACCAGAGCGTGCCCGCGCCCACGAACAACGAGAGGAACGCGAGCCCGCCGAGGATGAGGCCGATCAGGGCCATGACGAAGCCACGGCCACCGGAGGCGTTCGCGCGCACGATTCCCAGAATGCCGAAGACGACCGCGAGGAGATCGGGCAGGCCGCCGAGCACCAGGCCGATGAAGAACGGGATCCACGTGACGAGGAAGCCCCAGATGCCGAGCACGAGCGCCGCCACGGCGAAGCCGTTCGTCGCCGACGACGGAACGACGGCCACTCGGGCGACCGGCCCGACATACCCGGCCGGCATCTGGTCGTGGTAGACGCCCCAGCTCGAGCCGTCCCACCAGCGGTAGCGATTCGAGACGGTCTCGAGGTGCCATCCGGCGGGCGACACGGCCGCGTAGGGATTCGCCTGGGCAGGGGTCGGCTGGGCAGGAGTGGTTCGGGCCGGGGCGGGCTGGGCAGGCGTGGGCTGGGCAGGCGTGGGCTGGGTGGTCATCGGGGCCTCTCGATGCGATGCGGGACGCGCACAGGCTATCCGACCGGGATGACGCGGCCGGCGTTCGCCGCGACCCACTCGACGAGCGGCAGCATCCGGTCCATCAGGTCGCGCCCGATCTCGGTGAGCGAGTACTCGACGCGCGGGGGCACCTCGGGGTAGGAGCGGCGTTCGACGAGCCCGTCGCCCTCGAGGGTGCGCAGCGTCGAGGCGAGCATCTTCTCGCTGATGCCCTCGACCTCGCGGCGCAGCTCTCCCCAGCGATGCGTGCCGTCGGTGAGCGCGAGTAGCACGAGCACGCCCCACTTGCTCATGATGTGATCGAGCACGACGCGCGTGGGGCATCCCTCGGTGAACACTTCGCCGGACGTTTCGCGGATCTGCGCAAGACTTACCACCATGTGGGTACCTTACTTCAAAGTGGGTACACGATCTCGGGAAGGTTGGCGAACGGCATCCGGTTGGCCCTCGATGTACGCAATCGGAAGGACCATCATGACCATCCTCGTCACCGCAGCCTCGGGCCAGCTCGGCCGCCTCGTCGTCGACGCATTGCTCGAGCGCGGCGCCCGGCCCGACGACCTCGTCGCGAGCGCGCGCGACACCTCGAAGCTCGCGGACGTCGCGGCACGCGGCATCCGCACCGTCGAGCTCGACTATGCGCGCCCCGACACCATCGCGGCCGCCCTCGACGGCATCGACGCCGTGCTGCTCATCTCGGGCTCGGAGCCGGGCTCGCGCCTCACCGGCCACCGCAACGTGATCGACGCAGCGAAGGCCGCGGGCGTCGCGAAGCTCGTCTACACGAGCGCACCGCAGGCGGCCACCGCCGACTACGCTCTCGGCGCCGACCACAAGGCCACCGAGGAGGCGATCGCCGCATCGGGCGTGCCCGCCGTGATCGTGCGCCACAACTGGTACACCGAGAACTACGCGGCGGATGTCGCGCGCGCCGCCTCGACCGGCACCATCGCGGCGTCCGTGGCCGACGGTCGCGTGGCCAGCGCCACCCGTGCCGACTTCGCCGCCGGCGACGCGGCCGTGCTCCTCGAAGACGGGCACCTCGGCCAGGTCTACGAGTTCGGCGGCGACGCGGCGTGGAGCTACGCGGAGCTCGCGGCGGCCGCCTCTGAGGTCGTCGGGCGTCCCGTCTCGTACGCGTCGCTCACGACCGAGGAGCACGTGGCGGCGCTCGAGTCGGCCGGTCTCGACGCCGGCACGGCCGCGTTCGTCGCGGGCATCGACGACGCGATCCGCCGTGGTGTGCTCGACGTGCCGACCGGCACGCTGTCGCGCCTCATCGGGCGGCCGACGACGTCGCTCGTCGACGGGCTTCGGGCGGCCGTGCCGGCGCAGGAGCAGCGCCTGGCCCAGGCGACGAACGCGGCGTAGCGCACCTCGCCGATCGATGACGCGGGAGCTGCGGGGAATGAGGCCTCAGACCTCGCCGAGCAGCTCGCGCGCGTGGCGGTACCGCTCGGCGAGGACCACCTGGGTCTCGTAGTCGAGGCGGCGCGTGCGCCACGGCGCGGCGTTGTCGTCGATGGCCGCGAGCTTCACGCGACGCGCGACCGGGTGCCGGCGGATACGGGCGTGGAACTCGTCGTCGGCGACATCCGGAGTGCGCGTCATCAGGTGCACGACCTCGACGATCTCCGGCAGGACGCCCGCCTCGAGGAGCTCCTGGGCCGTCACGACCGTGCCTTCGAGCACCTCGTGCAGCCACGCGGATGCCGCGGCGATCGGGTCACCGATCGGGTCGAAGCGCTCGGCGACGCGCCCCGGGTGGTCGATGTAGGCGGCGCCGACGCGGTCGACCTGGCCGCGGTGCGCGACGAACGCGATGCCCTTGGCGAGTGACACCTGCGCGACGGCGTCGAGCAACGGCTGCGCGATGGCGTCCTGCGCGACCTGCGGTTCGTCGGCGGTCGGGGCGGATGCCTCGGGTGCGACCTGCTCGTACGTCGTCGTGGATCCCATCATCACGGCCTCGAACTCCTCAATCGTCCAGTCGGGCAGGTCGCCCGCGTCGTCGTCATCGTCATCGGTTAGGGTCGCGGTCTCCGTCACCGGATGCGGCGGCGCAGCGGCATCCGTCACCGGGGGTTCAGGCGGCGGCGGTGCAACCGGCTCGAACGGTGCCTCGACGGCGGCGGCAACCGGCCCTGGCGGTTGCGCGGCGACCGGTGCCGGTGCGTCGTCCTCCTCTGCGTCCTCCTCTGCGCGGCGCGCCTCAACCGGCTCATCGGGCGGCTCGATCTCGAGCAGCGGGTCGCGTCCACGCACCGAGCGCACGAAGCGCAGCTCGGCCTCGAGTTCGCCCATCTCGCGGTCGTCGAGCTCGAGCATCGAACGCGCGCCGCTCTCGCGGAGGAGGTCGAAGTAGTCCTCCTCGACCTCGGTCAGCCGACGGCCGTCAGCTGTCGTGAAGTACCGGCGCCGCCCCGCATCGGAGACGGCCACGATCACCTCGACGAACTCACCGTCGGGCTCCATGCAGCAGAGGTAGTAGCGCTGGATATCGGCCGCCTCCGGCGCGGCGGCCCCCGGCCTCTCAACGCGGGCGGGCTCGCCGGGGTCGCGCTGGGCCTCGGACTCCGGCGGTGCGGCCGCCAGGCGCCGCGGCCGCAACCCGTCGCCAGGTGCGATGTGCCGGCGGGGGCGATGCTCGAACGGGTCGGCGGGCACGACGAAACTGGGCAGGTCGTGGTCAGCGGGTATGGTCACTGGGGCTCCGGGGGCGGGGGCTCGCACACCGTCGGCACCGCCATGGAGCCGACGTCACGCGCTCCCCCGATGCTACGACCGTGTGCACGGATGCCGCACCCGGCTCGCCGCCAGACCGCGCCTCATTCGCCGGCACCGGCAGCGACGCACGACCGACCCGCGGCGGTCAGATCCGCTCCGATCAGACCCGCACCCGCTGCTCCTTCGGGTCGAGCACGAAGACCTCGGTCGCGCGCGCCACGTAGAGGCGATGGGGCGCGTCACCCGTGACATCCGCTTCGTTCCACACCCGGATGCCGCGTGCCACCGACTTCCCAGCGAACACGGCGAGCGCGGCCCCCAAGTCGGCATCCTCGACCTGACCCGCCAGCGCCTGGACGTACACCGCTTCGGCCTCGCCGACGGGGGTGGTCGAGTCGAAGATCGCGAGCGCGACCTCTGGACGCTCCTCGATGTTGTGCGAGTGCCGGCGAGTCATCCGCGACACCCAGAAGAACTGCGCCAGATCGTCGGCGGCGAACCACACCGGAGTCGCCCACGGCGTGCCCTCGGCGCCAGCGGTCGCGAGGGTCAGGTAGTCATTGTTCTCGACCACCCGCCGGGCGGCGGCCGCAGCCTGCTCGCGATTCCACACCGAAACGTCCATGCCGCTCACGGTAGTCGCGGTGCGGGCGGGCGTCACGCGGACGTCGGGGTTGGGACCCGACGGCGATCCCTCCCTGTACCCCGATCTGGGGTACAGCGTTCCTGGCCGCGGCATGCGATCCTCTGCCAGCATCGAACGCATGAGCGATGCACCGGGGACTCCTGCAGGCTGGTACGACGACGGATCCGGCAGCGGAACGCTCCGATACTGGGACGGGAATGCCTGGACGGACCACACCGCGCCCGCCGCCGGCGCGGCCGCCGCCGGTCCCGCTGCCACTGGTGCCGCCCCCACCGCGCCCGAATACGCAGCGGGCGAGACGCAGACCGCGTACGGGCCGGGCGCAACGAGCACGGTCATGACGACGGATGCCGCGCCCGCCGCACCAGCGGGCAAGCCGCACGTGCTCGCCATCATCGCCCTGGCCGTCGCGGCGATCGGGTTCATCTTCGCGTGCATCCCGGGCGCGCTCATCGTCGGATGGGTGCTCCTGCCGATCGCCTTTGTACTGTCCCTCGTCGCCCTGTTCCTCAAGGGCGCGAAGTGGCCCGCCATCACGGGCCTGGTGCTGTCGATCGTCGGCACCATCGTGGGCGTGGTCGTGTTCTTCACGGTCGTCTCCACCTCGTTCGACGAGGCCTTCGAGGACATCGACGGGGCGATCGCCGAGGCATCCGAGTCCGCCGAGGACGCCGCGGAGGAGCCGCTCGCCGAGGAGCCCGCGCCCGACGCCGTCGACACGCTGTCCTTCGGGCAGACGATGGTGTGGGAGGACGACGTCGAGCTCACCGTCTCGGCACCCGAGCCCTACACGCCCAGCGAGTACGCGGCGGGCGCCGACCTGCCGAGCAACCTCGTCTTCACGATCACGATCACGAACAACTCGACCGAGAACCTCGAGCCGCTTCCGTATCCGCGCCTCGCCTCGGGCGGCCAGGAGGGCAGCCAGATCTTCGACGTGTCGGAGAGCGGCGACATCGGCGTGCCGCCGACCACCGTCATCCTGCCCGGGCAGTCGGTCACCTGGCAGTCCGCATGGTCGGTCGCCGACCCGAACTCGCTGACCATGCAGATCTCGCCGAGCTTCGACTACGACGACGCGGTCTTCACGAACCTGCAGTGACTCCGGATGCCGCGAGGGCGACTCGCGGCATCCGATCACTCTGCCTGCACCGAGCGGATGCGCTCGCGCGGTCATGGCGTCGAGCGAGTCCATGAGCCGGAAGTGCGGGTGCGGCGACGTGGAGTTGCCGGTGTGGCCCACGCGTCCGAGCTCGTCGCGGCGCATGTCGGCAGCCCGGAGTAGCTTCGGCGCATGGTCACCAGGGTTCAGCCATTCGAGGTCCACGTCTCCGACGACGTGCTCGACGATCTGCGCGAGCGCCTGGCGCGCACGAGGTTCCTGCCCGACTCGCCGCGCACCCCCGCCTCGGGCATGAACGCGGCCTACCTGCGCGAGCTCGTCGACAGCTGGCTCGGGTGGGACTGGCGGGCACGCGAGGCCTGGCTCAACAGCCATCCGCAGTTCATCGCCGAGATCGACGACGCCGACGTCCATTTCGTGCACCTGAGGTCCTCGCAGCCTCATGCCCCTGCGTTGCTGGTGATGCACGGCTGGCCGCACACGTTCGCGCTCCAGCTCGACTTCGCCGACCAGCTGCCCGACTTCGACGTCGTCGTGGCGAGCCTGCCGGGGTTCGCCTTCTCGTCGCCCTACGCCGCCGGCCCGATGACCGAGCGGCGACTCGCGGCGACCATGCACGCCCTCATGACCGACGTACTGGGCTACGAGCGCTACGTCACCTACGGCGAAGACGTCACGGCGAACGTCAGCGACCTCATCGCCGCGCGCTACCCCGAGCACGTCGCGGGCATCGTCGCGACGCACGCGCACTTCCCCACCGGCGACGAACGCGAGACGCTGACGGATGCCGCTGAGCGCGCGTTCTTCGACGACCTCGCCGCGCGCCACGGCCCCGATGGCGGATACGGTCACATCCAGGCGACCCGCCCCGACCTGCTCGCGGCCGCGCTCAACGACTCCCCCGCGGGGCTCCTCGCGTGGCTCGCCGAGAAGCTCGTCGGCTGGAGCGACACGCCGCCCGGCGATCCGGCTGCGGTCGAGCGGCGCATCTCGCGCGACCGCATCCTCACCGAGGCGATGATCTACTGGGTGACGCAGTCCATCGGATCCTCGTTCCGCCCCTACTACGAGGGTGCCGACCAGCCCGACCCGATCCCGCCCACGTCGGCACCGGCCGCCGTGTACATCCAGCGCCACGAGGGCACGTACCCCGAGTCGATCGCTCGCCGTCACTACCTCGACCTTCGGGAGTTCGACCGCCTCGACGAGGGCGGGCACTTCGCCATCGGCGAGGTGCCCGCCGAGCTCGCTCGCCGTGTGCGCGCGTTCGTCGCCACGCTCAGCTGAGGCGTGCTACGCCGTGGTGACCTTGCGCTCGGCCTTCGCAAGGTTGGCGACGAGCTCGTCGCGGGTCTGCGCGCCGGCCGAGTAGGCGGGCTGGTCGCGCTCGACGCGCCAGCTCTCGGCGAGGGGACCGACATTCACGGTGTCGAAGCCGAACCGGTCGTAGAGGTCGGTCACGAACTCCGCGGCATCCGCGAAGTCGCTCGCCGTCGCCAGCGCGCGGCGGCCGGGCGTGCCGGCCGGAGTGCCGTCGGTCGTGATGTCGCGAGCGGTGATGTGGTTGAAGCCCTTCGCGACGCGGCTCTCGGGGAGGTGCTGCTGCAGCATCCCGGTGACCGTGTTGCGGCCCTCATCGAGCTCCGCGACGTGGCCGTCGCGCTCCCAGTAGTAGTTGTTCGTGTCGATCACGACCTTCCCGGCGAGCGGCTCGACCGGGATCGCGTCGAACGCCTTGAAGGGCACCGTCACGACCACGACGTCACCCGACGCCGCGGCATCCGTCGCCGTCGCCGCACGCGCCTTCGGGCCCAGCTCGGCCACGAGGTCGGCGAGCGTCTCGGGCCCGCGAGAGTTCGCGATGACCACCTCGTACCCGTTCGCGATCGCGGCCCGCGCGACCTGGCTGCCGATGTGTCCTGCTCCGATGATTCCGAGTGTCGTCATGCTCAGGGCCAACGGCGCGCATGGTCACGGTGTTCCCAGCCTGCTCGAATTTCGGGGCATCCCTCAGACTGGGCCTTCCGCACTCGGGTGCGGGGTGGGAGGCTCGTCCGAAGCGCGCCCACCCGAGGGCGCGCACCCGCCCGCGCGGCAGCGCGCACCTCACCCGAAGGCCCACCCGATGACGGCACCGCAGCCCGAGACCAGTCGTGACCCCGCCCCGCCCCGACCAGCGGCGCCGGCCCCGGCCCCGGACGCGGCGCCGCGCGGCGCCACCGCGCTGGCGTGGACTTCGCTCGTGCTCGGCATCTTCGGCATCCTGGGCTCGGTCAACCTGTTCCTCGCCGACCCCGCGACCATCGTCGTCTGTGCGGTGCTCGCCGCGAGCGGCCTCGCCACGGGGATCATCGCCGTCGTCCGGATGCGACGCCGCAGTCGATCGGCGACGGGCATCGGCATCGCCGGACTCGTGGTCTCCGCGATCGCACTCGTGCTCGCCTGCCTCGGCGCGCTGCAGTTCGCGTTGCTCTTCGTCTTCGCAGAGCGCCTCGAGTCGCCCGAGCCGACACGGTCGAGTGCCGAGGTCGCCGCCGAACAGGCCGCGACCGAGCGCGAGTACCGCGCGGTCGCCGGCGCAGCGGCCGACAGGCTCGAAGCCGTGCGCCTTCCTGACGGCACCTACCCCACGCGGCTGGCCGTGACGACCGACCAGCAACAGCTCATCACGCCCGACGGCGAGGTCATCGCCGAACTGCCGTTCGACACGGAGGTGGGGTACACGGTGTACATGGACGCCACGACCTACGAACTGCGGCTGTTCGGACCGAACGGCACGCGGGCGGTGGTCGACTCCCACGACGGCATCACCGTCGAGCATGTGGAGTACGCCGACTGGTGAGACCGAACGAGGAGAGGACCGCGAGGTGCCCGCAGAGACCGAGACCATCGTCATCACCGGCGCCGCCGGACGCATCGGGCGCGAGGTCGTGCCATTGCTCGGCCGTCCAGGTCGTGAGCTCCGCCTCGTCGACACGGCCCCGGCACCGAGCGGTGTGGACCTGCCCGACGGGGCGAGCTGGCACGACGTCGCGATCGAAGACGACGCCGGCATGCGGAAGGTGCTAGCCGGGGCATCCGCCGTCGTGCACCTCGCGGGGCTCTCGTCGGAACGGCCATGGGCCGACCTGCTTCGCGTCAACATCGACGGCACCCAGCGCGTGCTCGAGGCCGCCCGCCACTCGGGAGTGCGACGCGTGCTGCTCGCCAGCTCCATCCATGCCGTCGGCTTCGCGCCCGCCGTCGACGCGGCATCCGACGCCCCCCTGCTCCCCCGCCCCGACACGTTCTACGGCGTGAGCAAGGCCGCCATGGAGGCACTCGGCAGCCTCTACGCCGACCGGTTCGGCATGTCAATCGTGAGCGCGCGCATCTGCGCGTTCACGTCCGAGGCCGGCGATCGTCGCGGCGGCGCCCAGTGGCTCTCGCCCGGCGACATGGCGCGGCTGATCGAGGCGGCGATCGTCCTCGACGACGGCCGGCACCACCTCGTGTGGGGCGTCTCCGACAACGCCGACGGGTGGTTCTCGCTCGAGGCCGGGCACGCCATGGGCTACCGGCCCGAGGACGACTCGCGGGAGGCACGCCGGCTCTCCGACGGCACCGCCCCGGCACCGTTGGCGCCCTTCGGCCCGCTCGGCGGGGTGTTCACCGACGACGCGCACCCGGTGGGCGAGACCTGGGGGTGATGCCCGCATGCGGAAGGGGCCGGCAGCGGATGCTCCCGGCCCCTCCGCGCTGAGCGGCGGCTACTTCACCGTCACCGTGACGGGCTTCGACGCCGTCTCGCCGTTCGCGTTCGCGAACACCGCGGCGAGCGTGTGCTCACCGGATGCCACGCCCGAGAGCTTCACCGAGGCGACCTGCGCCGACGGCGTGGCCGCCGCGAGCGACCCCGATCCGACGACGACCCCGTCGAGCTCGAACCGGTAGGAGGTGGCGTTCGTGCCCCACCACAGGTTCGCCGTGGCCGTGAAGGAACTCGCCCCCTTGCGCTGGTCGGTGCTGACGACGGGCGTGCCGGGTGCGGCATCCGTCACCTTCACGGTCGTCGACGTCGTCGCCGTCGAGCCCTTCGAGTTGATGAGCTCGGCCGTGTAGACGTAGGTGCCGTTCGGCCTGCCCGCGAACGAGACGCCCGTGGTCTGGCTCATGCCGGCGGTGTCGCCAAGCACCTTCGTCGCCACGAGCGCGCCGTTCTCGTAGAGGCGGAAGATGCTGCCCGGCGTGCCCCACCACAGGTTCATGACCACGTCGTATGTGCCGTCGTGCAGGCCGTACTCCCAGCCGCTCGTGTTCGAGAGGGTGCCACGACCCGGTGCGGAGGTCGCGCCGTCGGCGGGCACGACGAGGACCGTGCTCGACGACTCGGTGACGAGCCCCGCGTGGTTGGTCGCCCGCACGGTGACGGTGCGCTCGCCGGCGAGCCCGGTGAGGTCCACCGCCGCGTCGGGCGCCACCGCCTCGCCGTCGAACGTCACCTCGAGCGAGCGGATGCCGCTCTCGGGGTCGTCCGCGGTGACGGCCAGCTGCAGCGGGGCGTCCGCCACGATCGTGCCCTCGGGGAGACCCGCCACTGTGGGCGCCGTCTCGTCGGCAGCCGGAGCCCCGACGTACGCGATCGACGCCGCCGGCGGCTCCGCCATGCCCTCGCCGATGAAGAACGACGGGTTCGGCGGCTGGTTGTACGCCGAGTTCTGCCCGGCCACGCCCACGCGGTACTGCGCGTCGTGCATCAGCGTCGGGATGCGCGTGTCCGTGGCATCCGTTGTCGTGTAGATGCGGATGCCGCTGCCGTCGGCCAGCCGCACGGCGAGCTCCTCGCGCCAGTCGCCGAACAGGTCGGCCTGCAGCACCGGGTTGCCCTTCGTGGTGTTGTTCGTGAGGGTGCCGTCGAGGCGCAGCAGCTCGACCTCCTTCTCGGCCGCCGGGTCCCACTTCGAGATCGTCGGCACGCCCGAGGCGTTCGCCTCGGAGTAGTCGTGGTCGGTGATCTCGCGCAGCGGGTCGCCGTCCCACCAGGTGACGAAGTTCGCCGCCGGGATGTCGGTGGAGAGCACCTCGCCGTCGGCGGACTTCAGCGTGCCGACGGGCGAGTTCCACGCGGCGTCGCCGCCGATGTTCCACGCCTCGGCGCCCGGATGTGCCGGGTCGATGTCGGCTGCGAGGCCGCGACCGGTGTCCTTCGTGGCCTTCGTCGACCAGAGCACCGCGCCCGTCTCGGCGTCGCGCATGGTCGCACCGATGCCGCCGTTGCCCGAGACGTCCTCGTGCACCCCGAAGCTCTCGAGGCCGGGACGGTCGGTGACGAAGTCGCCGACGTGCAGCGCGTCACCGTGGAACAGTCGCGTGTTGTAGAGCGGCGTGCCGTCGTCGTCGATGGTCATCGCGCCGAAGACGATCTCGTCGAGGCCGTCGCGGTCGACGTCGGCGGGGATGAACTGGTGGTTGCCCTGCCCCTCGTACGTCTTGCCCGCGACATCCGAGTCGAACGTCCAGCGCTGCACGAGCTCGCCGCCGACGAGGTCCCACGCGGCGATCACGGTGCGCGTGTAGTAGCCGCGGCTCGTGATGAGCGAGGGGTGCTCGCCGTCGAGGTAGGCCACGCCCGCGAGGAACCGGTCGACGCGGTTGCCGTACGCATCACCCCACGCGCTGACCGACCCGCGGCCGGGGACATAGTCGACCGTGTCGATCGCCGCGCCGGTCTGCCCGTCGAAGACGGTGAGGTACTCGGGTCCGCTCAGGATGTAGCCCGACGCGTTCCGGTAGTCCTTCGTCGCGTCGCCGATCACGTTGCCGACGCCGTCGACCGTGCCGTCGGCGGTCTTGAACGCGACCTCCGAGCGGCCGTCGCCGTCGAAGTCGAACACCTCGAGCTGCGTGTAGTGCGCACCGGCGCGGATGTTCACGCCGAGGTCGATCCGCCACAGGCTCGTGCCGTCGAACTCCACGGCCTCGGCGTACACCTTGCCGGTGTAGCCCGACTGCGAGTTGTCCTTCGAGATCGACGGGCTCCAGAGGAACACGAGCTCGTACTCCCCGTCGCCGTCGACGTCGCCGACCGTGCCGTCGCCCGGCCAGTAGGTGACGGTCTTGCCGTCGGGCAGCACCGCGTCGGTCGGCTTGTTCAGCGGGATGTCGAGGAACTGGTCGCTCCACACGCCGAAGTCGTCGGCGACGGTGACCTCGCGGGCCGTGTCGCCCTCGCCCTGCAGCGCGGTGACGAGGTACGTCGAGTCGGCGGTGCCGTCGGCGTCGACGTAGTTCGTCGTGTCGGTGATGGGCTCGTCGGTGAGGCGGACGCCGTCGCGATACACGTTGAAGCCGAGGTCGCGGTCGTCGAGTCCCAGCAGACGCCAGCCGAGGTAGACGCCCTCGTCGGTCTTCACGGCGACGGGCGCGCGGTCGAGGTACTCGACCTGGCGTACGAGCGTGGTCGCGACCTCGGTCGCGTACGACGCGGATGCCGCGGACGAACCGCCCGCGTTCTGCGCGACGAGCTGGTAGAGGTAGGGGCGCGTCGTCAGCACGTCGGTGTCGGTGAAGGTCGGCTCGGTGACGGTGGCGACCTGCTCGAACGGGATGTCGGCGCGCGTCGACCGGAACACCTTCCACTGCACGGCGTCGCCGGCGTCGGTCCACGTCAGCGTGACCGAATTGCGCTCGATCGCTGTGGTCGCGATGCCCGTGGGCACGGCGGGGGCGGGCACGCTCGCGTCGACCACGGCGACGGTCACGCGGTCGGACTGGCGCGACGTGCGGTCGCCCTTGAGCGTGGCGACGGCGTAGTCGTAGCTCTCGCCGAGCTCGACGTCGGCGTCCTGGAAGGCGGGCGCCGCCCCGTCGGCGGGCGCGGGCACGGTGCCGATCTCGGCGAGCGAGCCACCGGGCGCCGCACGGAACACGGTGTAGCCCGTGGCATCCGGAACCGACTGCCAGCCGAGCGTGATCGTCTCGTTCGTCGCGTCGACGGCGGATGCCGCGAGCCCGGCGGGTGCGGCCAGCGGCGTCTGCACGCGGATGCCGTTGATCCGGCCGTCGCCGCCCGTCACCCGGATGCTCAGCTGCCCGTCGGCGACCTGGATCGCGGGGAAGTAGGCCTCGTGCACATTGCCGGTGGTGGTGCGGGGCCCGGCGTAGGCGGTGCCCTCGATGTCGAAGTTCGTGCCGTTGCTGGCGATCAGGTCGCCGGCCCAGGTCGTGACCTCGTAGGTACCGTTCGGCACGTCGACCGCGAAGGCCTGCGTGTTGCCGATCGTGAAGTCGCGCGCCATGAGGTCGTCGCCGCCGCGATCACGGAAGCCATTGGAGGCGGGAGCCGTCGTGAAGCCGTACCCCGTGGCCGTGGAGTAGACGGTGCCGGGGTGCACGCCGATCCAGCCGGCGGCGACGGGCGTGGCCGGACCGCCGAAGTCGAAGGCGAGATCGACGTCGGATTCGGCGGCGGCCGCCGGGGCGGCGGTCAGGGCGGCGCCGGCGACGAGCGCGGCGCCGGCGAGCGCGGCGATGATCGGCCGCGCGCGGGCAGTTCGGACGTGTGGACCCACGTGGATCTCCTTCGATCGTGTGCTGTGCTGGTCGGCAGCGT